>JASBUW010000053.1 GCA_030147755.1 Parachlamydiaceae bacterium | reverse complement strand
TTATTTACCCAGAACAAGCGCTAAGCGCGCTCGGTCTGGGCTAATGCAGTAATAGTGCTACCGCACAGATAAAACCAGTGTTTTTAAGTATACTTTGATCAACTACTAAAAAACACTTTAAAAGAGCGAGCTAATAACAATATTTAGTTACTCAGGAGTGCGAAGGTCCTCCTTCGTTTTCATATGGGGCGCCTCTTATGAAAGCGAAGGAGGACCTTCGTACTCCAAACGCTTCGCGTACTACCCAAAATTTAAAATCAACTACAAATCATTCACACTCAAATTAACGTCACTATACTTCCACGCTTTTTCAAACTCTTGATCAACCCAATAATAATCAGCCCACTTAGATTGTGTTTTAAGGCTTTCTTTTAGACCAAATAAAGCACGTCCATTCCGAGGATGCTTTTTGAGATCCATGCGAAAGGTTTGCTCTGCTTCAGCCGGTTGATTGAGCTTTAGATAAATAGCTCCTAAGCTTTCTCGAATGGGAAAATACCAATCAGGTGGCTCATTATAACGCAATGTATCTTGTTCATTGATGGCTCGCTGCAACCATTCAATCGATTTAGGAAAATTGTTTTCTGCTTCCGCTATCTTGGCTGCAAGAGAATATTCAGCAATGGTCAAAATTTTTCCCGTATGATTATATCCATATTCTGAGGCAGCAGGAATTTTTTCTTTTTCTTTTAAAAATCGTCCTTGTTCTTGCAAAGCATTTTTTGCATCCCCTAAACCTGCAAAAGCCACTCCCCGCCCAAAATGCCACAAAGCCGTAGTCGCATGCATGTTTTCTTGCGGTTTTGGTATCTCTAAAATCTCTTTCCATCGATGAAAACGCAATAAAACAAACATTCCTGTAGGTGCATAATATTCAAGTTCTGGCATGCGGTGAAAGTGAGGCAAATAAAGCGCTGCTAATTCATCTGCCGCACGTTTTGCCTCAGCCAAACGCCCTTCCATCGCATAGGACCTTGAGAGAAAATACAAATTATGCGACAGATAATGAACAGGATAAATTCCGTGTATGTCATATTTACGGATATACGTACGATCCGCTACAATTGCTTCTTCATTGGCTTCTGCTGCTTGATGATAGTCTCCTACTAGGATATAAATATGCGATGGCATATGCAAAATATGCCCAGAAATCGGCAACATTTTGCGAAGACGATTCGCGCTTAATAAAGCTTTTTCAGGATGGCTAGAAGCTTCAACAGCATGGATATAATAATGGTTAGCGCCTAGGTGTTCCGGATCACGTTTGAGAACAGATTCTAGTGTGCGCACAGCTTCTAGTGTACCAGGCAGAGGTTTGCCATCTAAAGACCATTGCGACCAGGGACTAATTGTTAACAAGCTTTCAGCAAATAAAGTGGCTGCATCTAGATCATCTACATACTGATGCGACAACTTACGCATCGCATCACTATATGCTTGGTTTAAGGAATCTTGATCTTTTTGAAAATCTTTAGAATAACGTTGTGCTAAAGCATCAATATAAGCTTGTTCATTTTCGGGAATTTGATTCTGCTTGGCTAATGTAATAGCTTTTTGAATGGCTTCATAGGCTACTTTAGAGCGTTCAGGCGTAATGGCCATATTGATATTGCTGCCTACAGCTAAAGCCATTCCCCAATAAGCCATTGCAAGATTGGGATCTACTTCAGAAGCGCGTAAAAAAGACCAATAAGCCGCATCGTGATTGAAAGCATAAACGAGAGTGAGTCCTTGATCAAAGTATAGCTGTGCTAGAATATGATTTGTTGTCACAGGATGATGCAGGGCAATATAAGCGGTATCTAATTGAAAATTTTTGGGTGGCGTAAAAGGAAATTCATCTGCCCATGCTAGTGTTGACCACAAAAATAGAAAAATTGTGAAAAACATGCTCCGTTTAGTTAACATACTCCCATCTCCTTCATTTAGTGATCTTCTCTTGTATTAATACAAAATAAACAGAAGATCAAGCTGATTGTTAACACTATCCTGCCGCTTGCGATCTTGCTTATCTTGTTAAATATTAAAATAACAGGATAGGCAGGATCGCAAGCAGCAGGATAAAGAGGATGATTTTTTAACTAAAGTTTGGTATAACGCAAACGTAAAGCATTGGCAATCACAGACACAGAACTCAAACTCATCGCCAGTGCAGCAATCATGGGATTCAGCAATAATCCTGTCAAAGGATACAAAATACCTGCCGCAATCGGAATACCTAACGCATTATAAATGAAGGCAAAAAAGAGATTTTGCCGAATATTACGCATCATCGCTCGACTCAGAAGCATCGCGCGCGCAATGCCCCGCATATCTCCCTTCACCAGCGTCACATCTGCACTTTCAATAGCCACATCGGATCCTGTTCCCATGGCAATTCCTACATCTGCTGCTGCTAAAGCAGGCGCATCATTAATTCCGTCTCCCGCCATTGCCACAAGTCCTCTCTGCCTTTGCACATGCTGCACAAATTGCTGTTTGGCTTGCGGTGCCACCCCCGCTTGCACGTCATCTACTTTGAGCTCTTTCGCCACTGCTCGCGCCGTGTATTCATTGTCTCCTGTCAACATGATAATGGTTTGCCCTAAACGATGAAGAGCGTCAATTGCCGCTAACGTTGTTTTTTTGATGGGATCACTTACAGCCAAAAGTCCTACAGTCTGATAATTGATCGCCACAAATAAAACCGTTTGCGCTTGACGTTGTAACTCTTGAGCTTTTTCTTGAAAGCTTTGCAAATTTTGCACTTGCTTATCGCGTAAAAAAGATTCTTTTCCTACTAATATCTCTTTATCTTCAACCCTACCACTCACCCCTTCTCCCGTACTTGAATGAAAATGCTGAATTTGTGGAATGAGAAGATGACGCGTACGCGCAGCCTCTAGAACAGCGAGAGCTAAAGGATGCTCACTTTGTTGCTCAACGGCTGCCGCTAAACGTAAGACTTCGTCTTGATCCGCTTCTTGTTGGGTAAAGAAAGCCGTTAAAGTCGGTTTTCCTTCCGTTAATGTTCCTGTTTTATCGACAATGAGAGTTTTGACTTTTTCCAGTTTTTCTAAAGCTTCTGCATTTTTGATTAAAACTCCGAGCTCAGCACCACGTCCCATTCCTACCATAATGGAAACCGGGGTTGCCAATCCAAGAGCACAAGGACAGGCAATCATCAACACAGCCACCGCATTAATTAATCCATAGACAAAAGAAGGCTGTGGGCCTATCCACGACCAAATGGTAAAAGACAGCAATGCAATCACAATGACAACCGGTACAAAATACGCCGCAATTTGATCCACTAAACTTTGAATAGGAGCTCGACTTCTTTGTGCTTCAGCCACCATCTGCACAATGCGCGCTAAGAGGGTATCACTTCCCACCTTTTCTGCTTGCATGAGAAAGCTACCTGTCTGGTTAATCGTGCCTCCCGTGACCTCATCATGCTGATGTTTCTCAACTGGAATGGGTTCTCCTGTGACCATGGACTCATCTACTGCACTTTGTCCTTCCAGGAGACGTCCATCCACCGGAATTTTATCTCCCGGCCGCACACGTAAGACATCTCCCACCTGGACTTGATCCACAGGCACCTCAACCTCTTGTTCGCCTTGCATCACGCGTGCAAATTTAGCAGCGCGTTCTAGTAAGGCACGAATGGCCTGACTCGTATGGCTACGTGCTTTCAATTCTAACACTTGTCCTAGTAAAACTAACACAACTGTGACAGCAGCAGTTTCAAAATACACGGGAACTTCTCCTGTTGCATGACGGAAAGCAAAAGGAAAGAGATGAGGAAATAGAAAAGCCACTACACTATAGAGATAGGTCACACCTACCCCCAATGCAATCAGGCTAAACATATTTAAAGAACGATTTTTTAAAGAGGACCACGCTCTAACAAAAAAAGGCCATCCGGCCCAAAAGACAAGCGGCGTCGTGAATAAGAATTGCAGCGTTTGTGATATAGTAACAGAAATCCACTTATCACTCTGCGGCAATAAATGACTCATAGCCAACAAAAACACCGGAAGTGCTAAGAGAACTCCTATCCAAAATCTTTTGAACATGTCTTTGTATTCTGATTCATCTACTTGAGCCTCAATTTGCAAAGGCTCTAAAGCCATTCCACAAATAGGACAAAATCCTGGTTCTTTTTGTTGCACTTGAGGATGCATCGGACACGTATAAGCTTGAGCTGATGTAGAATGATCTAAAGGAGCTTGTCGGTCTTTAGTCAAGAATTGAGCAGGATTTTGTTTAAAGCGGTCTAAACAATGCCGGCTGCAAAAAGCATATACTTGATGTTGGTATTCATATGTGTAAGGGGTCTGTTGTGGATCGACGGTCATTCCACAAATAGGATCAATATGAGGGCTGTTAGTCATATTGCGCAATTTCTTTCGTTTCTTGCTCCGGCATCTTCTGGCCATAATAAAAATAAGCAAGCGTTTCAGGATCCATTCCTAATTGATATAAAGTGACAAGCCAAAAGTTGAGCACGCTAGACTTTATCCATCCTCTGTTTAAGATTCTTCTAGGAGAAGTTTCAATAGTTTCAGGTAGAATGACATATTGGCCTGTATCTTTCAAACGCTTAAACCATTCAACATCTTCCATCAAGGCAATTTCTTGAAAAGGCCCAACAATTTCATCCCAAGCCCCTCTTTTAATGAAAAAACCTTGATCTCCATAAGGCATTTTTAAAGTATGCGTTCTAAATGCCACTCCTTGCTCTATCAAGCGCAAACGCCAGTCTTCTTCACTCCCTGTAAGGGCATAAGAAAAAGCTCCACCCAAGACATTTATTTGTGTCAGGCTATCTAGCATCGCTGTATAAGCCTCTTGATTAATGAGTGTATCTGCATGCAAAAAGAGTAAAATTGCTCCATGTGCTGCACGTGCACCCATATTCAACTGATGACCTCGATTGGCTTTTTGACTAGATAAAGATAAAGCTCCCAATCGCCTAATTTCGGCTAATGTCCCATCTTGACTTCCTCCATCAACAAAAATGATTTCAGGTTCGGGTTTCAGCTGAGATAAAGATTTGACTAATGTTTCAATACGAGATTCTTCATTGAGAACCGGAATAATAATAGAAACTTTTTGTAATTGAGCCATCCATTCTTCTAACTGTTTACGCGCTCTTTTTTGATCTACAAGATCTTTTTCGAGATGCCATAAATCTTCTATGTAATCCACGTCATACCAAATAGGCCCCAAACCAATAGAAAGGTGGCGCGCTTTTAAGGCTGGTGCCATATCTTTCCAGCGTACCGTGATTAAATCAGGCAGATTTTGACGTGTTCCAATTAAATAATATCCCCCGTCATCAGCGGGACCAAACACCACATCATACGTTTGTAATTTGCTATAACATTCACGAATATAATCTACAGGCAAGCTAGGAGCATCGCTTCCTATCAACAGAACTTTATCATAACCCTGCTGCTGAATCGCTGTCATAATCGAGTGAATACAGTGACCTAAATCATTATTATTCAGCTTAGTCAAAATGTGAAAATGGGGCCACCGTGTACGTGCCCACGCTCTATCTTCTGCTTTAGCCGGACAAATAAAAACTTGAAAATCTGCAGCTAAAGTGTTTAAATCTTCTGTTAAAATATTTAAACAATGGCCATAAAATTCTTCTGCTAAAACTTGTGAGGCGAGTCCTTGAGCTAAACGCGTTTTAACGGCTCTAGACTGGGGATTAGACACTAAAACGGCAAGAGCGGGACGATCCTCCGCTTGAACATATCCTATCTCCACCATGCATAAACATAGAAGGAGAAAAGAAGTAAAAAATTTAAAGTTGATCATATTTGATTCACAATAAGTTTCACCATGAAGCGACTATAGCATAGGATAAAAAATTTTTGTTATAAAAAAAAGCTATTCAGAGAAATTAACTTCATAAGACTGAGGAATTATTTAATAACACAGGCAAATGACTTAACCATTCTTTTAATTGTTGACGTGCTCCTTTTGAATTTTCGAGATCTTTATTCAGTTTTATGAAGTCTTCTACACAATCCACATCGTACCAGATAGATCCTAAAGTCACAGAAAAATGATGAGATTTCAAAAGAGCACTCGTATCTTCTAAAGCAAATTCTGTGCTCCACCGTACAGAGGTAATATCCGGTAAAAGTTTGCG
This sequence comes from Parachlamydiaceae bacterium, assembly GCA_030147755.1. GTDB lineage: Bacteria > Chlamydiota > Chlamydiia > Chlamydiales > Parachlamydiaceae > JASBUW01. The sequence continues at coordinate 22,180 of JASBUW010000053.1, read as the reverse complement.
AACACCAAGTAAATAATAGCCTCCATCTTCTGCAGGTCCAAAGACAGCGTCGCTTGTGTGAAGTAATTGACTGCATTCACGAATATAAGCAAGGGGTAGAGTAGGCGCATCGCTTCCTATAATGAACACTTGATCATATGTTTGTTGGAGAATATTAAGAGTAGAGCGAATACGTTGTCCTAGATTGGATGATTGACATTGAGGAAGAACAGAAAAATTTGGCCAACGCGTGCGTGCCCATGTCTGGTCTTCCTTTTTGGAAGGACAAATGTAAATAGTAAAATCTTGCGTTAATAGGTTTAAATCCTCTGTCAAAATATTTAAACAATGTTCATAAAAGGCTTCCGCTAATTCTTGAGAGGATAATCCTTGAGCCAAACGTGTTTTTACAGCTCTAGTTTGAGGATTAGAGACAAAAACGGCGAGTGCAGGTTTTGATTCTGCATATCCCCTACTCATAAAACTCAAACAGAAGAGAAAAAGAAATGAACAAAATTTAAAGCGCATATCAGTTTTGAATAAAATAAAATCTTTGTTATAAATCTTATTTATGAATAATTTTATACACAAACAACTCCTAACTCATTAACTTTAAATACTATCTTATATGCCTATTTTTTTGGATCAGGTTTCTAAAAAATTTGATCCTTTGCACCCTATTTTAAATACGACTACTCTGACATTTCAAGAAGGAGTCACTACGGTCGTGATTGGGCCCAGCGGATGTGGAAAATCCACCCTTCTGCGTTTAATGATGGGCTTAATTTCTCCTACTACCGGCCGCATTTTTTTTGATCAGCAAGAATTAACCCCACAAACAGTCCAGTTTTTGCGTAGAGAAATGGGTTATGTGGTTCAAGAAGGAGGATTATTTCCTCATTTGACAGCACAAGATAATGTCGCTCTTTTGGCACGCTTCTTAAAATATGACTCAGCCACCATTCAAAAACGTCTAGCAGACTTATGCGACCTTGTCCATTTGTCAAGCAACACTCTAGCTTTATATCCTTTGCAACTGTCAGGTGGAGAAAGGCAGCGTGTCAGTTTGATGCGTGCTTTAATGTTAAATCCTAAATATATTCTACTAGATGAGCCCCTCGCCGCTTTAGACCCTATCACGCGTTACGAGTTACAGTTACAACTGAAGCAAATTTTTTCCTATTTACGTAAAACCGTGATTTTGGTCACACATGATATGCGAGAAGCGGCTTATTTTGGAGAAACCCTCATTTTAATGCGCGCAGGAAATATCATCCAACAAGGTCCCTTCCAAAATCTAATGGAACAACCCACCGAACCTTTTGTGACTGACTTTATTCGTGCACAACAACCGCCCTTAGAGAGTTTCGTCTAATGAACTTCATCCTCTATGTATACTTCCACTTTCTTTTTCTTGTGCTTTCTCTTTCCGCTCAAGAGACACTCGTCATCGGATCTAAACGCTTTACCGAATCCTATATTCTAGGGGAAATTCTCACACAAATTGCGACTGAGGTCGATGAGGCTCCTGTCGAATATAAACCTGGATTAGGAAACACCGGTATTGTCTTTGCCGCTTTGAAAGAAGGCGCCATTGATCTTTATCCCGAATACATCGGCACGCTCTCTCAAGAAATTTTAAAATTGCCGCCTCATCAAAAAGTCAATTTAGAACTCTTGCGCGCCCAACTCTCGCCACTTGGATTAGGGGTCGATATTCCTTTAGGTTTTAATAATACGTATGCCTTAGCGATGCGAGAAGAGCTTGCACAACAATTGAATATTCATACCCTCTCAGATTTAGCTGCACATCCCCACTTAAAAATGGGATTCTCTCAAGAATTTTTAAAGCGCTTAGATGGATGGGAAAAATTGAAAAAACGGTATCAGCTCCCCCAACAACAAGTCATTGGCATGGATCATGGCTTGAGCTATGAAGCCTTAGATCACCGGCAAATCGATATCACAGATATTTATAGCACAGAACCCAAAATAGAAAAGTATCAATTACGCATTTTAGCAGATGATCTTCATTTTTTTCCTTCTTATGAAGCACTCTTGTTGTATCGCTTAGATGTACCGCAACGTTTTCCGCAAACATGGAAAGCTTTTCAATCGCTTGCCAATACTATTTCTAATGAAGACATGATGCTGATGAATGCGCAAGCCGAGTTATGGGGAGAAAGCTTTAAATCGATTGCGCAACATTTTCTTCCGCATAAAGAAGTGCGGCACCGTCCTTCTTTAGATAAAGCCAGTTTCTTCTCGCATTTATGGGGGGATAATTTAGGGTTGCTTACACGACAACACTTGTTTTTAGTTTTTGGGTCACTGATTCCTGCTATTTTAGTAGGCATTCCTTTAGGAATTTTAGCAGCATATGTTTTTCCCATACGACACCTTATTCTCAATTTTGTCGGCGTGATTCAAACCATTCCTTCGTTGGCTTTGTTTGCTTTTTTAATTCCCATTTTGCGCCAAATTGGCACAATTCCCGCCTTGATTGCGCTGTTTCTTTATGCTTTGCTACCCATTGTACGCAATACCTATGCGGGATTAAATCATATTCCTAAACCCTTAAATGAATCTGCAATTGCCCTTGGACTGCCTTGGTTGCCTCGTTTATTTTTTATTGAAATTCCCTTAGCATCTCCCACCATTTTGGCTGGTATTAAAACAGCAGCCGTCCTCAATGTCGGAATGGCCACCATTGCTGCCTTGATTGGTGCGGGAGGCTTTGGAGAGCGCATCTTAACAGGTTTAGCTCTCAATAATTATGAAATTTTACTGGCAGGAGCCATTCCGGCTTGTATTTTGGCTATTTTAGTGCAGTTGACATTTGATTTTTTAGATTATTGGTTGATTCCCAAAGGTCTAAAATAAAATAGGAGTGGTAATCCAGAGTGCTTTCATTAGAAAAATTTGACAATCAACAAACTCTTAATAATTTGCAGTTTGTAAAGTATTTTTAATGAAAACACCTTGAGTGGTAATCAGGATTAATATATGATAATTGAAAAAATAAAATATTGATATACATTAATTTAATTATTATAACAGATGAAATTATATGAGCATGATTCGATTAAATAGTTTTACCCATTTTCAACTGCCGATTCAACAAAAGTTCTGGAGCGGGCAATCCTTAGCTTATTTAATCACGAATATCACTAATTTTGGGATTAAAGATGCAGCAAAAGCCGTTCGGGATTTATCGCGCATTGAATATCTCAAGTTAAAGCAGCAAGATTTACTAAAACAAGCGCGTGAACTCAATCAAGCTTGTGAAAAATTAGAAGAACGCTTTCATCATGCGTTAAGAAAATTTAAGACCTTGGATCTCACCCAAGATGAGCAAAAAGAAAAATTTCAACGTAAGATTACGCGTCTGAATAATGAGCAGGAACAATTTAATGAGAAGGATATCAAAGCCAATCTGTATCTTTCCCCCACTTTTATAGATGCAGTGCGCACGCTGATGATTCTTGTCGGGCATTTGATTGCGAATGCGCTGACAATCGGTCTTTATGGAACTTATCAAAAGTGTGTATTAGAAAATCGCCTTGCAGTTTTAAAAGCGCAAAACAAACACATTCAAAAAGAGTTACGTGCTTGGCAAAACACTCAAAGTGACAATTTCAGAAATCAAACCGATCTTCTCCTAGATCAATTTCAGTATAGCACTCACAACCCTCTGCAAGCAAATCCTCAAGAATTGGATTCTCTCAATCAACAAATTGATGACTTAACACAGCAAATTGAAGGCCTACAGGTCAAATGTCAAACAGCAGAACAAGCGTATCAAGCTTTGAAAGTGCATCAAAAAGCTGTTCAAGATCAGCAAAATGTGCAGGTTCAGCCTCAAGTTAATCAAAAAATTGAGGATCATCAACAATTGATTGATGCCTACAAAAAGCAAAACGAGGCCATTTCGCAAGAATTGGTCAAAACACGCCAAGAGCGAGAGGCAGCAAGACAGGAGAGAAATGCAGCCTGGGATCAACGAAAAGCAGCTTATCAAGAGAGTAGGGCAACTTTTCAAAAATTAACGGAGGCACGTAATGAGCGGCATAAAGCTGAACAAGAGAAAAATGCCAAGATTCAAGAATTAAATCAGTTGCGTCAGCAATTGGCGACAACTATTGAATCGTTAAATCAAGTACGCACAGGATCGACTGCAGATAAACAACTGCGAGATACTTTACAGAATGATTTAAATGCAGCGCGGCAAGAAAGGAATGCAGCCTGGCAAGAAAGGAATGCAGCCTGGGAACAACGAGGTGCAGCTTATCAAGAGAAAAATGAAAAAACTTTAGAATTACACAAAGTGCGTGAGCAATTGAACATAGCTAATACTTCATTAATTCAAGCACGCGCAGATTTAACTGCAGCTAAACAACTAAAAGATGATTTACAAAATGCGTTAACTCAAGTACGTGCTCAATTGAATACTGCAACTCAAGAGAAAAACAGCCTTATTCAAAGATTCAATCAAGCAGTTCAATCGCTAAATACAGCTAATGGAAACATAGGCATTTTACGCAATACTGTGACAACTTTAGACTCAAACGTACGACGTTTACAAAATGCAGCAGAATACCTTCCGTTTAAAGATAGACTAGGGCCACGCGTTCCTAAATACACCATTCAAAAGCTCGACGATGCTACAAGTGAACTGGCATCTATTAAAGGTGCGGTAGGTGTGGCAGATCATGCACCAAAAGCAACATGGAGTGAATACGCTAAGCTTTATAACGAATTAAAGACAGCTGCTGAAGTATTTAAAACCGGCTGTTGTTATGCTCTAAACATGCTTTACGAAATGGCAGAAAAAGAGCAACCAAAAATTCGATTAAATAAAAGCTCAACTACCTATAAATCAGAATCTGCCCAAGTTGTTTATCGTTTCATTGCTCTCGATTTTATTAAAAACGGACATCCTGTAGCCAATTGCCAAGCTTATGAACAACATGTGCTGCAATTAAATAACCAGGGAATTTACATGCAATCTTCAGCACCGGAACAAGTGCTAGAAGTTCAAACAGTGAATGGTCAACGGATATTGAAAGTCGTGACACATTTTCGTTATCATGATGACTTTACGCCAGGTGAAGAAGCCTTAAGTTCCACGACAGCCTCTTATGGCATAGATCCTTTGGGAGCCAAGTGCATTTGGGAAAAACTCAATGATCAAGAAAGAGAACATTTATTTAATTTGTTAATGGAACCGGCTATAGAAGATGCTCATCCTGCTCTTCAAAAAGCTTATGACTATATGCAAAGCTTACCACCAGACCGTGCACAATTGATCACCACTTTACAGAGCTTAATCATTGATATGGGAGTGTCGCTTGAGAAAAAGTATCAAGATTTGGCTTTAGACGAGTGGCGAGCAACAGATGAAGAGGGCAATTATAAATATATCAATATAGCTGATCCTGACTTACAACCTTTCACCAAAACGAAGAAAGAGTTTGCAATTCATGAAGAAAAAATCGTCGAATGGAAATTAGATGAAATTTCTTTAAGAGGTGGTGAAGATCCTGGAAATTTCTCATTTTTTCATTTAATGGCTGCTGCTAAAGACCATTATCAATTTTATTTTAAGAGCATTCAAAAAGGCTTCCATCAAAAGATTTATCCTGCTTACTTTAAAGCTAATCCTGTGACTAAAAAGCATCTGGAGGATCAATATTATGTTGCGCACGAATTAACCAGTCATGGCTGTTTATTTTCTAATTTACTGGCTGTTTTAATACAAGATGCCAGACAGATCTCCGCTGATAATATCCGTTATCTTAAGCAAGCGATGGCAGCTTACCTAGATCGACTGCGGAAGAGTGCACATGATGTACAGGACCTTAAAAGACAAGGTGAACAAATACCTGCTGAACGTATAGCAGAAGAAGCAAACCGCTATGAACGATTTCGAATAGCTATTCAAGCTGATCACAACCTTACAATAGAACAATACCAAAAATGGCTAAGAAAAGAACCGGGCGCACCCGTCATTAAAGATGTCTTGTTAACACCGACACAAATTGACATTGTCGCCCACATGTTGGGAGTCAGAATCGCCCTTTTTTCTATTCCTAATACACCAAGTGATCCGGCTCGCTCAACAGGACAAATAGATCCACATGGAAGATTAATTCCTGTAAATGAGAATATGTATGACGATCAAAGTGAAACGAGTGTTAATTATTTTGGACCCAACACAGAAGAAATTTTCTTGATGGTTTCAGAAAATGCTTATACTTACTATGGACTCTTTCCTAAACTTGTGAACGAATATGAACTCATTCGTCATCATCAGGTAGAGCCGGGTTTAGCACGAAAATTAACTCTATTAAATGATTATTGGAAAGCAAGATGGGTTGTCGCTTCAAATCCAGACTCACCTTCTTGGCACGATGTAGATAGTGAATCAGATGATGATGATAGCGATGAAGAAAATTTGTAGAGCATACCCGAAAATTCGTAAATGCTCGCACTAAGCATTTGTAGCATAAACTTTAGTTTACGCTACAAACGCTTAGTAAAATTCATAGGTTATTAGGGAAAAACACACTGGTAAACAGGTCCCGGAGAAACCATATCTACCGCAGCACCCGTGTTATTAATCACATGCAAAATCCCTCCATATCCATTTAACCAACGCGTGAATGCTGTCGTAAAGAGAATATTAGGTGTTACAGGTGTGCTAAACCCACTATTCACAAACACAATATCATCTCTAAAAAAACTATAGACTCCCACGCCCCATGCCTGGTGGTTCGTCACATTAGGAGCTACTCGATAAGCTACATAACCAGGATTTCCATAATTCTCTTGCGTGACATCATAGGGATATTCCGCTTGAAAAAAGAAGACTCTGCCAAAGTTTCCATTCCACTGCACAATATCCTTCAAGGTATGCTCAGCAGCTAAACCATAGGCAATGACATTGTCTCCATTCACTTCAAGCGCCGTATCGCAGGGATTATCTCCATTGACTACAATACCACCTACATCATGATCTGCTCGCCATAACCAAAGATTATCACACACAATATTATCGCTATTAATTTGCACCATTTCTTTGGCTTTCACTTGAACGATTCTGGAATTGTTCATTCCGCCTACTCGAGCAAAACAATCATAAAGAAATCCGCTGCTTGGTTTATCACCTTTTCTACCCCATTTGAGTAACGTCGGTGCTGTTTCTGTTCCCGCTTCTAACAAAATACCAGCAATTCTTACACCGTCTACTGATCCTACTTTGATACAAGAATTGCCATTTGCTGACACAAGCGTAGGAAAACCAATTCCCAAAATACAAATGTCATCACGCTTCACTTTAATAGGAATTTCTAAATTGTAAATTCCGGGCGTTAAAACCACATGATAACCCTTACAATTAATCATAAAGTTAATTTTAGAAGCCGAATCAGTAGGCGAAGCCACATAAACCTGCTCAAATGGGATGACTCTCGTTCCAGGCGGATTAAGAAGCGGATTAAATAAGGTTGGACCCACTTTATTTGTTTCTATACCGGGAATGACCAACGAATATAATCCTGCAGGATCAATTGTGATATAAGGTTTTTCAGCAATTAAAGGTGTTTCTGCTATGGTTGTGGAAGGAATATTGGGTGGAAGCACTCCCCCACAATTGGAAGCAGGAGCTCCAATGCAACCTAAAAAAACTATATTCCATACACCATTCTGCCAGCCTGCCATCGCCGTGTTTCTCGTGAACCATTGCTGCTGAGATCCTGCAAAAATTTGTCCTTCTATTTGACTATCAGCTAGAAAACCACCACTTGAAAAGCCTGCTCCTGAGAAAGGAGGAAAATATTGAAATAAGCATAAATTTCCATTTGCTCCCATAAGATGAATACGGCGCAAAGGACTAGCTTGAGACACTGCCCACAACATACATATAGGCCCATTATCCCAATAAGACTTAGTTGGAGTCATCGCAAAATTTTCAGCTGATCGCCAAAATGTATTTAAAGCGCCGACAGTATAAAGATAATTCCCCTCTTGACAAACGACCTCAAATATATTTGTATCATCAGGTTTTAATCCTAGTCCAATGACAGACGTGTAATAACCAATAGGAACTGTTAAATTAGGATAACTTCCAGGTTTAAACAAGAAAGCGTAACGATTAGGGCTAAATTGTCCGTTATCTGTTTGCCCTCCATTAATTTCAAAAGCTTTATTCACAATCGCTTGAACAACAGCAGGAGGATCTTGTGGATCAAAGACAAAGACTCCTCCTTCTGTCACATCAGCAGGTGGCCATTGCGGAGGATTAGGTTGAAGAGACATCACTGCCTGCGAGCAAAGAAAACTCATTAGAAAAAATCTGAGAAACACTTTCATATATCACTCCACTAAAAATTGAAAAATTGTTTTATACTGATAGAAAGATATAGTAAGATCTTTTATTTTAGACAACGTATTTCGTGATTTATACAGTGAGAGGAAAATGAAGTTATTTGTGTGGGATTTTCATGGCGTATTAGAAAAAGGTAATGATGATGCTGTTGTTGAAATTACAAATAGAGTTTTGCAAGATTTTGATTATTCGAAAAGAATGACCAAGCAAGAAGGAGAACAATTATCCGGTAAACGCTGGCATGAATATTTTGCTTTTTTATTACCAGGATTAGATCAAAGCGTCTATCTGCAACTTCAATCCGCTTGTTTTGATATTTCTTTAAAGCATCCTGATGTGATTGCCAAACATATCCAATTGAATGATCATGCTGAATTTGTATTACAAAACATTGCAGAGAGCTCTTTTACACAAATTCTCATTTCAAATACGCATCCGCATGCATTGGATTTATTTATCAAAATGGTGGGAATTGAAAATTATTTTCCAGCTTCGCATCGCTTTGGTATAGATTCTCACCATCAACAACACATCACCAAAAAAGATTGCTTAATTCACTTTCTTAAAGATAAAAATTTTCCAGAAGGAGTGGTTTCGATTGGCGATTCTCCAGGTGATATGGCATTGATTCAACACCATTCTAAGTCGGTAGGTTACTTATACGCACATCCAGGACGTGTGCATCGCGAAACAACTTGCCATTATAAAATTCAAGATTTGCGAGAAGTATTAAAGGAAATCAAAACAAGCCACAATGATTCACTCCCTTAAAGAAATTTACATTTTAAGAAGCACGCAATTGTTGAATACCAGCATCAAAAACCATGTCCAATGCCTTGTTCATTGATACATGTTTCTGCTGAGCTAATTTTGCTAAAAAATAATGCCTTTCACTTGTCGTTCTGTATGCTATTTTTCCTTTAAATTCTTCTTTATTTATAGGCTCAGGAATAGGATCGCCTTGCTCTAAGTACAATTCTATTGTAGCAGCAATTGCATCCTGAATGTTGCACATGCCTTCTTCTATAGTAGTTGCATCTGTGCATACTCCCGGAAGTTCATTCACTCGAATGATGTAAAACTTCTTTTTTTTGTAAACATTTTGTTCAATTGTATATGACCAATTGAGTCCAAGATAATATTTTAAATCTTTCTTAGTAGCCATGATCTTTTAAAACCTCTTTTAAATCATCTACTTGATAAAGCAATAATTGAGGTCTCCTTTTTATAGAAAAGGTTCGATGATATTGCGGTTTCCTAAAGTTATGATGAAAACTTCGAATTTTAAGCTGAAAACCTAAATGCAAAAGTACGTCTCAACATCATCATAAGAAATATTTTTGCCGTTCAGAATTTTTTGTATTAGTTTTTCGAACTTACTCATATGTATGATAGCAAAAATGCTAGCATTTGTCAATGATAGGCTTTAAGCATAAAGAAATTCAAAATTAGCAGTCATAAATCTTGTGAAAGATCTAAAACAGCCCGCAAATAATGCTCCCCACATTTTTCTAGATCTCTTTCCCCGATCAAAATCGCTTCTTGATCAGAAAGAACTTCATGACCATTCGACTGAATAAAATGATAAAGCTGAATATTGGCAATTAAAGGATTAAATGTTTTTGCCTTTACATCTGTCACAGGATAATAATAACACTCATTGTCAATCCCCAACTCATTCAAAGCTTTTGCAACCGATTCGACTTGACTCAGCTTATCATCAATGAAAATCACTTTCTTCGGAAGCTCTGGAACATTTTTGAACAGGTGTAATAAATAATTTCCCTTAGGTTCAAGATTAGCAAAGAAAATTCCCTTAAAATATTCAGAGTCCCTTGCTAAATGAGGATAGATATGCTCGAGTCTTCCATTATTAAAATTGATATTGACCGAAGTGAGTTGATGAGTTGTCAGCACGTCAACACCTTCTTGAGGCGTATCATACCATTGTTTACGCTCTCTCGAAGTCAACCCACAAACAATATAGCCCTTCTCTTGTAGATCCTGTACAAATTGGCTTGTGAACGGCTCTACTGTTCTTAAAGGATGCTTTTGTGCTAAAAGATAAGAAAATAAGTCATGCCAATTTCTACTGGAATCTATTTTCTTGGCTGCTTCCACAATATATCTTCGCCAAGCCTTGGATCCTACCATATAAGCAGAATCAAATAGTGTATCATCCAAATCAAAAAGAAACAGTGTTTGATCAGGCTGAGCCACATTAACTTCAGCAAGTGATTCTATTTTTAAAATACTCAGTGAATCTGCCGCTAGAACAGGCATAACTAACACTAAAGCTAGGCATGCAAATAAACGCGCTATTTTAAAATACATATCAACCTTAAAATCAAATAGTTAACTCAAAAACTCTATTTTAATCTAAAATTAAATTATTTACAAAAAAAACCTTTTTATTCTAGTGAATGAGAGTGGGTAGAGGAATCGATCACTCGAAACTCCCCATTTTTGCACAAAAAATAAGAAGGGAAATCCTTATGGTAAAACAAACAAATCTGCAGTCCAAATGGCGCTTGATTTTGAATGAAATTCAAAAAGGTTTTCCCTCGCCTTGGCAAGAGATTGAGAAAGATCAATATTTTGAGAACACCTTGAAGGATTCTATTTCCAAAACAAATAAATTAAAACACCAACGAGTTTATAAAGAACAAAAAGCTTTTAAAGGCTATTTAGGGGAACCTGATCTTCCAGATTATTCAAACTGCCATACCTATCGAATGGACAAAAATTTCCTTTCTCATGAAGAGGTTGTGAATCAATTAATAAGCTATTTTAATGGACTCCCTAACTGGAATCACCCCTTTACTATGTGCAATGTGAATCCCCCTGCCCATACAGCTTCCATCATTGCAGGTTCCTTAGGCTGCCTATTTAGTCCGGACGCAATGGAAGGAGAATATTCCTGGAATGTTGCGAAAACTGAATTAGAATCCGGCGCCATGCTAGCGGATTTAATGGGATGGGATCCAAAAAAATCGGGAGGAATTTACACATTTGGAGGAACTTTTTCCTATCTTTATGGGCTTAAACTTGCCTTAACAACTGTTTTAGGAAAGCACTCAAGAGAGACGGGTATTAGAGTAAATGGACAAATCCTTGTCGCCAAATCCGGCCACCACGCTAAACATAGCACTGCGGATTGGACAGGATTAGGAATAAATAATGTGCAAGAGATAGCCGTTAATGCTGATAACCAGATGGACATACAGGATTTAAAGCGCGTCATGCAGAAATGCAAAGAGGAAGAAAAGCCCATTATTATGATTGTTTGCACGATGGGAACAACGGATGCGTTTGCTATTGATCCCATCTATGAAGTCCGGCAATTAATCGATTCGTATGAGAATGCTCTAGGTTATCCTAAACCATTTTTATATGCAGATTCAGTGATTGGCTGGAATTGGATGACCTTTAAAACCTACGATTTTGAAAAAAATCCATTAGAGTTCTCTGAAAAAGGATTGGAAGTCATTAAAAAAAATTATGAACAAGTTTCCATGCTTACTCATGCGGATGCGATGGGAATTGATTTTCACAAAACGGGATGGACGCCCTTAAATTGCACTTTTTTTCTGGTGAAAGATTATCAAAAATTTACATCACTTCTTTCAAATTCTCTTCCTCCCTATCTCCAGTTTTTAACTCCTTATAATCCCTTTATTTTTACATTAGAATCAACAAGAAGCTGTACAACAGCTTTAATGGGCTGGTCATCCTTAAAATTCTTTGGATATGAAGGATTCCAGGTGATGCTTGGCAGAATTGTTGAGGTCGCGGTTTATTTTAGAGATATTTTAGAAAAAGAAAAAAGCATGGTCTGTGTGAATGCCCACAATTATGGATTTGTGACTTTGTTTAGGGTTTATCCTAGAAATATCAATGGCAAAGAGCAATATAAAAAAGAGTTAACGGACCCTAGCTTCCGGGAAGATTTGATCATTTATAATAAGTTTCAACAACTGGTTGCGAACAAACTATTTGCCATGCTCCGAGACGTCAATCAAAAAGTCGTGGGATGGGAAAATGCACCGCACACATCTTTTACACAAGGTTGTCGCGCGCCTGTTTATTCTCCGGAAGAAAAGAAAACAGAATGCTTAATTCATGCTTTAAAAGCCTTTCCTATGTCTCCCTTTACCAATGAAATCTCTATGCTGCTTCTGAGAAATTATGTTTTAAAGGCCCGAGACTTAGTCATAGATGAATTTTATAAGGAATATCCTGAAAAAGCTTATGTGGATTCCTGTGAAGTTGAAAGGAAGACGATGATAGATACTCCTTCTGCTCAGGAGGAAGATTTAAAAACACACTTGCTTGAAGATTATCTTCTCAAAAAAATCCCTCTTTTTTCTCAACTGAACTTAAATCAAATCACAGAATTAGTCAAAAGAGCGGAGAGAAAAACCATGGAAAAAGGAGTTCTTCTTTTTCAAGAAGGGGAAAAAGCTGACAAAATCTTTGTGATTTTAAGTGGGGAAGTCTGTGTATTTAAGCTGACTTTGACTGGTGAAGAAATTATATTAGCTACGTTAAAAAAAGGGGAAATATTTGGAGAAATGGCTCTTTTTGAAACAGGCGTCAGAAGTGCCGCAGTTAAAACAACAAAGCCTTCTGAATTTTTAGTGATTAACGGAATTGATTGTATTAACTTCCTTATGTAATACCAAATTCAAATTAACGTTGCAATTTATGATCATCTTTTGAACGATCGTTTCTCATTGATATGGGAAACATTAATGAGAAGCGATCGTCAAAAAGAAGTGAAATGCAAACAAAAAAAATGTTTTAGAGTATAATATAGATAGAATTAAACGATGTAGCGGCAGCCGGACTTGAACCGACGACAGACGGATTATGATTCCGCTCCAAAAGATACTGTAGGATAAGTAGTCATACATAATCACAAGTCAATCAAAAAGTTAAACCAGTTTCTTTTATCCGCATTTATCACTGAATACGAAAGTTTATTATACCTAACTGCACCAATTTTGCACCAAATTTCTATTTTTTTGTGTCGTCTATTTCCAATTATCAGCTAAAATACAAACATATAAGACAATTGCAAAACTCTTCTTATAGGAGTAAAATATACATGCTTAATGACAAGGCACTTCAACAAATAACATCCAATGTATTAAAAGTTTCAAATCCTAATAAAATCATCATGTTTGGCTCATATGCTCGAAAAGAAGCGGATGAAGACTCAGATCTCGATTTACTTATCATTGAACAAGAAATTGTGGATAGAGGAAAAGAAATGATAACGATACGCAATGCGATTGGAGATGTTGGTATAGGCGTCGATGTTATAGTTTGTTCTGAATCATATGTGAAAGAATGGGGACATGTGCGCAACACCCTCGTTCATCAAGCTCTTAAAGAAGGGAAAATTCTTTATGAAAAATCCGCGTGACTATGCCCTGACGCTTTTACATCTTGCAGATAGAGATATGAGAGCTTTTCTCGCTTTAAAAAACGATGTACATTGGAATGTTGATCCTCATACCATTTGCTTTCATGCTCAACAGGGTGTTGAAAAAGCCCTTAAAGCAGTATTGGTATCAAGAAATTTGGAGATTGGAAGGACACATGATCTCAATAAACTTTTCTATCAAATTGAGAAGCTATCTCTTTCTTTTCCGGTCAGTCTTGAAGACTTATCCAAACTCAATCCATATGCGGTAACCGTTCGATATGATGACCAAGAGGTAGATACAATCACTATCAATGAAGCAGAAACGATTTTAACTACCATTCTTAAATGGGCGACAGCCACTATCCACTGAATTCATGATTATTGCCCTTGAAGACGAACTTGCCACTATTCTCGGTCGGAAAACAGATTTGCGCTCTCCAGAGGAGTTAAGCCCTACTTTCGAGATGAAGTTTTATCACAAGTCAAATTACTCTATATCAAATCGTGACATGTTCGTTTCCAACATATATTGAATTGATTGATGTGGATTGATCCTGATTTGTCGAAATTTATTGCACCACCATTGCACCAAAAATGAGGCAATGTCTATCCAATAGAAAAAGACTTTAGCATCAGTAAATGATCTAGGATATATTGTGAAAGAGAAAAAACGATGTAGCGGCAGCCGGACTTGAACCGACGACAGACGGATTATGATTCCGTTGCTCTACCAACTGAGCTATACCGCCAAAAAGAAAATAGCGGGGGAAGGATTCGAACCTCCGACCTTTGGGTTATGAGCCCAACGAGCTAACCCCTGCTCCACCCCGCGTCAATTACAAACTTAGCAAGCTAAGGAAAGTATAAAGATATCAGGCATCTTGATTTAAAACAACTAGATTTATTTTTTTTCGTTTATTTTTTCTTGTACCTCTTCTACAACCCCTTCAGGAGAACTAAGCGCCGCAAGAAAAGGCTCTAAGGCTTGCATCGTACGCTGCGTCGACCCCTTCAAATCTTTCACTAATTGCAGTCCCCTCTCCCCTATTTCTTTTCGCTCTTTGGGATCTTGTATCCACTTTTCTAATACCATTGGCAATTGCTCACGGTTAATCTGTAAACCCGCTCCATATTGCTTCATTAAGTCCACCAGCTCTAATTGCGTATGCATGTGTGGTCCAAATAGCACCGGACATCCATACCAGCAGGGTTCCAAGATATTATGTCCTCCTACGCGATCTGTAAAGCTTCCTCCCACAATGGCAATATCTGAGAGCTGATAGCACATGCGCAGCAATCCCATGGCATCCATGAGAATAACCTGCTCTTGTCCTGTTCTACGACTAATATCTGTAAAATTAATCCAGTTTAAACGCTCTTTTTCTAATAACTGTCCCACCTCTTTAAATTTTTCCGGATGGCGCGGCACTAAAATGACGCGCAGCTCAGGAAATTTCTTCCAAATTTCTTTCAATGCCTGCAAACAAATTTGTTCTTCAGGCATATGGGTAGAGCCGATCGTTAACACAATCTGATCAGATTGTATTCCTAATTTTTGACGCCATTCTTTAAAATCTTCCGGGGAAAGTTGAGGATAATCTTCATCTAATTTGAGATTGCCCGTAATGACTAACTTATTTAAAGGCGCACCTGCTTCTAACAAACGGGTGCGGTAAAGATGGTTTTGCACGCAAAGCACGTCAAATAATCCAAACAACCGTTTAGAGAAAAAAGGCACCCAGCTAAAGCGTCGCATAGAGCGCTCAGACATTTTACCATTGATGAGTCCAAGAGCTGCCCCTTGCTTCTTAGCTTGATATAAAAAATTATACCAAAAATCTGATTCGCATAAGAGCACAAGCCCTGGAGAGGCTTGTTTAACAATTTTGCTCACTAACCAACGGAAATCAAAAGGTAAGTAAACATGGTAATCGGCAAAAGGTAGGCTACGTTTGGCCTCTGCATGACCCGTCTCTGTCACAGAGGAAATAATGAGCGGGCTTGCGGGAAAACGGCGTTTGAGCTCGCGTGCCAGTGACACCATGGCTTTCGTTTCTCCCACAGAGACAGCATGAATCCAAATAGAACGTGCCGCATGCGGTTGGAAAAAAGGATAGCGAAATCCCAAACGAGGGAGTAAGCTTTTGCGATATTTTTTATAAGCAAAAAAGGCGTAAATTGTCTTGGGAAGCGCAAAGAGTGCAATCATCCATAACACAATTTCATAGCAAATTAAAAGAATAAGATTCACGGTTATCCCATAAGTACAAATAATTTAATCAAATTTTTTCGTTTCACCCGGTTTTAAAATCCAGAAGCAATCAGGTGGAAGCTCATAATGTTTTAATGCTTTTTCTAAGTCGTGCAAAGGCGCATCAAAATCCTCGTCTGTCAATTGAAATGTGCCAAAATGCATGGCTAAGCTTTGTTTAGAAGCGAGATCTAAATGCGCTTTCACTGCCTCTTCGGGATTTAAATGCACCGTTTTTAAAAACCAACGGGGCGCATAGGCTCCAATGGGCAAAATAGAAAGAGCGGGAGGCCCTAAACGGTGTTTAATTTCCTCAAAGTGAGGTCCATATCCGGTATCTCCTGCAAAATAAATGGACTGTTTAGGCCCTTTAAGTACAAATCCACCCCAAAGTGTTTTGTTATGATCAAAGAAACCCCGTGCCGAAAAATGTTGGGCCGGTACAAAATGTAAAGTATAAATGAGAGAAAATTGTTCTTGGTCCCACCAATCTAATTCTTTCACGGATGTGATGCCATTAGCTTCTAAATAAGCTTGATTGCCTTTAGAAACATAAATCATGGGTTGATGCTCTTTCGCTAATCGCTTTAACGTCGCAAGATCCATGTGATCATAATGATTATGACTCAACAAGACAATATCAATCGGAGGCAGGTCTTCAAATTTCACGCCGGGCAAGCAGACACGTTTAGGGCCCCACCAAGAAAAAGGACTCGCCCGTTCAGACCAGATAGGATCTGTCAAAATATTCCACCCTTCTAACTGCAGCAACACCGTTGCATGATTGATGAACGTCACACTGCATTCTCCTTGAGCTGTGCGTTGCTGAGGAATTTTTTGCTGTTCAATGGGAATGGTTTTCCAAGGAACCGGTCGACGGGTCAGCATCCACCAAGCAATTTTCCAACGCGGTCGATGAGGCGCCCCCGGATTATAATAACAGCGTCCATCAAAATGAGAAGAATAACGGGGCATAGTAACAAATTTATCCTAGTTAGATCATGGAAATAGCCAGAATACAAAGCTCTCTATTATAAGACAACCTCTGAATGGAACAAAGTGTTTTGATTAAAAACACTTTATAAGCCACACACTTCTTATCCTTCCTATCCTGCCGCTTGCGATCCTGCTCATCCTGTTTTTATTTTTAATCAAAAAACTGTATGAGCAGGATCGCAAGCGGCAAGATAGGAAGGATTTATTATGGCTACTAAGTCTTTTTAATCAGAATACTCTGTTAAATGAAATGCCTCTAAAATAGGGCTTGTGATTTAAGCCCACTTTCTCTAAACTCATTCTGATATTTAATTTTTCATTCAAGCTAAAATGGCTGATCAAGTTTTAGGCATTATTCCCGCTCGTTATGCGAGTACCCGCCTGTATGGCAAGTTGCTGATTCCCATCCTCGGTAAGACCCTCCTCCAAAGAACTTTTGAAAATGCTAGCCGGGCCACCATTTTAAATGATTTAGTTGTGGCCACCGATGATGTGCGCATCTTAGAGCATGTTCAGGCTTTTGGTGGACAAGCCATTATGACTTCTATTGATTGTCCGACCGCTACTGACCGCTTAGCAGAAGTTCTCCAAAAGCATCCCGAATGGTTAAATAAAGCCGCGATTGTCAATATTCAAGGAGATGAACCTTGTTTAGATCCGTTAGCCATTGAAGTCGCCGTCCAACTCTTATTAGACGACCCTCATGCCTGCATGTCAACGATTGCTGCTCCTTTAACAGATGAAGAAGAAGCCTTGAGTTCATCTGTTGTTAAGTGTGTCATGGATCGCTATCAAAATGCGCTTTATTTTAGCCGCGCTTTCATTCCTTCTAATAAAAAACATGTGTTTAATCCAAGGGGCCCTTATTTCCGCCACATGGGACTTTACGTTTACCGACCTTCTTTCCTTCTTGAGTATCAGAAGTTAAGTCCTACCCCTTTACAATTAGAAGAAGACTTAGAGCAATTAAAAGTTTTAGAACACGGATATCGCATCAAAGTTGCCATAACTGAAAAAGCGAGTATTGGTGTGGATGTTCACGAAGACCTTCATAAAGTTGAGCAATGGATATGCAAACAAAATATATTTTCATAACAGGCGGCGTATGCTCGTCATTGGGCAAAGGCCTCACTTCTGCAGCGATTGGATTGTTGCTAGAGAAAAAAGGACTCAAAATTGCCATGCTAAAATTTGATCCCTATTTAAATGTGGATCCCGGCACGATGAGTCCCTTTCAACATGGTGAAGTTTATGTCACCGATGACGGCGCAGAAACAGATCTAGATTTGGGACATTATTATCGTTATACACATTCTTGTTTGTCCCGCGCCTCCAATGTCACTTCCGGGCAAATTTATAATACAGTCATCAGACGGGAACGCCATGGCGACTACTTAGGCAAAACCGTGCAAGTGATTCCGCATATTACAGATGAAATCAAGCAACGCATGTACCACTGCGCCAAACAGCAAGAAGACGTAGACGTCGTATTGGTCGAAGTTGGCGGCACTGTCGGCGATATCGAATCTCTTCCTTTTCTAGAAGCTATCCGCCAATTCACGTACGAGCATCGTGCGAGTTGCTTGAATATTCACTTAACCTATGTGCCTTACTTGCGTGCAGCCGGTGAGGTAAAAACAAAACCTTCGCAACATTCTGTGCAGGTTTTAAGAGGAATTGGGATTTTTCCCGACATCATTGTCTGTCGTTGCGAATTTTCGTTAGATGAAGATGTTAAAGATAAAATTAGCTTGTTTTGCAACGTCAATCGCCGTGCCGTGATCGAAGAAGTCGATGTGCAGCATAGCATTTATGAAGTTCCCTTACAATTGCACCAAGAAGGAATTGATTCTCTCATTTGCGAACTCCTCAATCTGCCTAATCCTGCGATTGATCTAAAAGAGTGGGAAAAAATTGTGCACACCATTTGCCATCCCAAAGGCACCATCACCGTGGGCATTGTCGGCAAATATGTGCAACATCAAGATGCCTATAAGTCTGTGTATGAAGCTCTCTTTCATGGCGCTTTAGCCGCGGGCTATAAATTGCATATTAAACGTTTTGAAGCGGATAAACTCCCTCTTGATCCGCAACAGCTGAGTCAAGCTTTAGAAGGCTGCGATGGCTATTTGGTACCCGGCGGATTCGGCGAACGTGGATGGGAAGGCAAAATTCAAGCCGCTCGTTATTGTCGTGAAGGAAAAATTCCTTATTTTGGCATTTGCCTTGGCATGCAAGTCATGGCTGTCGAATTTGCACGTCATGCAGTGGGCTTAACAGAAGCCAATTCAACAGAAATTGATCCAGATACCCAGCATCCTGTGATTTCTTTATTAAGCGAACAGCGTGGTGTGCAAGATTTGGGTGGCACTATGCGCTTAGGAGCTTATCTCTGTGATCTCAAACCACACACACATGCTCAGCGTGCTTACAAACAACCGCAAATTAGTGAACGCCACCGTCACCGCTATGAGTTCAATAATACGTATAAAGAAGTGATGGAAAAGACCGGTTTTACTATTGCCGGGACTTTAAAAGATGAAAATCTGTGTGAAATTGCTGAAATTAAAGGGCATCCGTGGATGCTCGGTGTGCAATTTCATCCTGAATTTAAATCTAAGCCTACAGAACCGCATCCTTTATTCCGTGATTTTGTTCAAGCGATGATTCAGCACAAAGAACGGCAGCATGCAACAGCCAGCAAAGAATAAACCCAAACGCCTAATCGGCGTGGATTATGGGATGAGTCGCATTGGATTAGCCCTTTCTGACGAAAGGCAAATCATTGCGACTCCCCTGCGTGTTCTGCCCGCAGAAAAAAAAACCGAGCAAACCGTCGCTAAATTTGTGGAGTTGTTGACACAACTTCAGCTGGATTATCAATGCGAAATTGAAGAAATCATTGTGGGGCTTCCTCTCATGATGAATGGCCGCACGGGATTTTCTGCCGATGAAGTCAAACACTTTGTCCATCTCCTTACCCAATCCCTTTCTATTCCCATTCATACGTGGGATGAACGCTTATCCACTGTACAAGCAGAACGCTCGTTACGTGAAAGCCACATGACGCGCAAAAAACGTGCTAAAGTCGTCGATACCGTCAGTGCTGCTATTATCCTACAAAGCTATTTGGATCACAAGCAGTGGAAAACTTCACTCATTTAAATTTTCTTCTTTAATTTACATAAAATTAACAATCTCTTTATTATTTATATAAAACAAAACCGGATTATTGCAAGCATTTAAAAGTTTTATTTTTTAAATTAAAAATGAGTTAATTTATGAATTTACATTCCTTGTCGCCTACAAACTCTCCAACAACTTCAAGTTCACGAGATACGCTCAGCACCTCTCTAACATCCCTTCCTTCCTCAGTACAGCAAGATACTTACACAGTAGCTCTAGATCATTTAGCTTCTTTAGCTTCTTCTACAGAAAAAACTTTACCTGAACTTCAAACCGTGGAACTACGAGAACCTATTAAGTATAGCTATGGGTATAAAGGTGCTAACAAAAAAGTCGAACCTTTTTACCATCTATTTCCTATTACCAAAAAACAAAATAAATTGCAGATTGATGGCTCTCTTACCGCAACTTTTAGCACAAGGCCCACTAGAACACAAATTGCTGAAATATTTAAGCAAAATTTTAACGTTTATGAAAGGGAAAGTGGCCAGAAAAAAGAAGTCCTTAAAAAAATAGAAGAGGTATTTTATTATTCTACTTACCGCGCCTTTAATGTAGATATAAATAACTGCTTTTCAGATGACAAAGGATATCATTTTAATTTTACTCTCTCCTTAATTTTTGGATCAGGATCTGCTAAGAAAGCGCAGAAAGTCTTTTGGACGTTAAAATTACAAGATCTCGTTCTTGCACAAGATGTTTTAGTAGAACATGATGCAGATATGCGTGATAAAAAAATGGATGCAAAACGCAACCCTAAAACTAATGGACCTTATTTTGAAGAGTGGGAACAAGATGTTTGCTGGTACGATGACTATCTAAAAAAGTTTGAGGAACCCGAACCGGATGAGACAGATCTTTCACAAACATCATCAACATCAAATTCAATTGATGCTTCTAGTTCCACAACTTCTTCCCGTTCGTCTCGCAAACGCCCAAGACTCATTGAAGAAGACGATAAATCAGATGAAGAATTAAACAACGAATCAGATGATGATTCATGGACTCCTCCCTCATCATCTTTTTCTCCAAGCACTAAGAGATCTAGGAGATCTGAAAATCATACTGCTGTACCTGCTGAAGAGCCAGTTTTAGTCCCTTCCGTTAGCGAAGCTATTGATAAGGCTCAAATGATACAAGAGTTAATTTCCCCTATTCTCAAAAGCTTTGAAGAACAAGACAAACAAAGGAAGCAGTTACAAAAAGAAATACAAACATTTAAAAGCAAGTTTGAGCAAAGCCAAAAACAAGTAGAAGACCTTCAACAAGAAAAGGAGACTTTACAAGCAGAGAAACAAGTATTAGCCTTAGAAGTTGCGGCAGCACAAGGACTATTAGCTGTATGCACCCCCTTATCTCGTCAGGAAGAATTACAAGCGCAATTAGACAAAGTGACGACACAGCATCGGGAACAAGCCACAGAATTAGAAGAAGCAAAAAGAAAATTACAAGAATTTGAAAAAATAAAGTCAGCATTTGATAAGCTAAAAAATGATTATGATCATCTCAACAAAAAGTACAAGGACTTAGAAGAAGATAATACGGGTTTAAATCGTAGATTAACTAGAAAGCAACAAGACCTAAATGATGCTGTACAGAGGCGAAGGGAAGCTGAAATTAACCTTAGAAATTTTGAAAATTGGTGGAAGCAAGGTCCTAATGGATCTACATCCTCAACTGATCACTCTCGCTCGCATCATTAAATAGACCTCTTGCGTAATTAGTGCTATTTGGGATTCGATGAAATCTTTAAAGTGATTTTTGGTCATACGCGTTAGCGTTTGGAGCCCCAAGCAACTTCGTTGCTAATATCAAAAAGTAACAGTGACCTTTTTAGTAGTTGCTCAAAGTATACTTAAAAAGACTGGTTTTATCTGTGCGGTAGCACTATTACTGCATTAGCCCAGACCGAGCGCGTTTAGCGCTCGTTCTGGGATTTAACGCA
>JASBUW010000048.1 GCA_030147755.1 Parachlamydiaceae bacterium | reverse complement strand
AGAACGAGCGCTAAACGCGCTCGGTCTGGGCTAATGCAGTGATAGTGCTACCGCATAAATGGCAAACAGTTTATGTACACAGTGAACCTATACTAAAAAACAAGTTAAATCGTTTAATGTAAACCTCATTTTGTTTCTCTCTGTGTCCTCTGTGGTTAATTAATAAAATAACCACAGAGGACACAGAAAGAAACAAAATGAGGTTTACATTAAATACCAAAAAAAGAACTAATTCCCTTTGCCACCATAATATACATCAAGGTGGACAACACGTCATTAAAAGCTGTCACAATAGGCCCCGAAGCCACTGCAGGATCAATACGAAAACGCGCAAACACAAAAGGCGATAACGTTCCCAACAAGGTCGCCATTAAGCAAGCGCCTAATAATCCAAAACTCACAATAATGCCTAAAATAATCGGATCTGATCCAATAAAGTGAATTTCTAATCGATTTAAGAGATAGACGAAGCCTCCACACAATATTCCAAAGATCACGCCAATTAACGTTCCAATACTGAGCTCGCTTATAACCGCTTGACGACGCGAACCATGCGACAACTCACCGGTTGACATCCCCCGTACCAAGATCGTACTGCACTGAATACCGACGTTTCCAGACATCCCGGCAATTAAAGGCACAAAAAGAGCCACAAACGTAAACCAATCACGATCTCTAAAATGTGACAATGCAGCCGCTGTCACCAGCCCTGCACATAAGGTCACAATCAACCAAGGGGCACGCCAAAAGAAACGCTTGAAAATGGGTTCATGCTCACTGACATCCTCCGCTGTACCCGCAATACTGGCAATCGTTTCATCCGCAATGTCTTCCATGGCTTCCACAACGCTCTCATAGGTAATCACCCCTACTAAACGATCATGATCATCCACAACCGGTAAAGCCGGAATTTTATAACGTTCAACTAAGTCCACCACTTCATCACGCGAAGCATCTGCATGAATTTGATGCAAAACGGGCTGCATCACTTGCTTGATGGGAACATAAGCCGGATTCACAATCAAATTGCGGGCCGGCACAAAACCCACCAGCTCTTCCATATCATTCAGAACAAAGATGCGCCGCGTCAAATCAATACCCGGATTATCTCGAATCACCGCTGCCACTTCGCCAATTGTGGCATTCAGCGAAAAAGCAAAAAATTCATTGGTCATCAAACGACCCGCACTATGGCGGTCGTGATTATAAAGCTCGCGAATGCGAGCCGCTTTTTTCGGTTCCAAGAGCTCTAATACGCGCTTTAATCGCCTATCAGACATATCGTCCAGTAGCCAAACAGCTTCATCCGGCGGCATTCTTTCTAGTAGCGCCTTAATTTCTTCGTCATCTAATTGCGGAAAAATAGCCGAACGGGTATTACTGCCCGTATTGGTCATGAAGATAATTTTGGCATTTAGGTCAGGGAGATTTTCATAAACGATGACGCGTGCAGCGGAAGGTAAGCGCGTGACAGCATACGCAAGGTCGATAGGATCATGCTCACTGGCAATTTTGGCAATATCATGAAAAATAAATTGCGAAGTAGGCTTAAGAAAAGCTTCTTCGAGTTTTTCATTCAATACGTCGTCTAGCTGACTGGTACGGGAATCCATCAGATTGCCTAATACCACTCCCTCTTCGATCTTGCCATTATCCTGTTCTGTATGCGCGTCCACTCAATCCTCTAATCCATGTACCGTAGCTTCTCTTGGAGTACTTAGAGTAACAAGTTTTAAGCAATTGCTCAAGCAAAAATGAAACTGATCAATAACTTAAATTAAAAATTAATTTAAATCTTGATTTTTTATAAGAATATGTTTATTATTTTTGCTATAATTTCAAATTTTTCGTGAAAATTTAACAAAAAGACTTTTATGTATTCGCCTGAAAAAATTCGTAATATTGCCATCATTGCCCATATCGATCATGGTAAAACGACGCTCCTAGATGCCCTTTTAAAGCAATCCAATATCTTTCGTGAGAATCAACAAGTGCGCGAGCGCATGATGGATTCTTATGATCAAGAACAAGAACGAGGGATTACGATTTTTGCTAAACACACCTCTGTTTACTTTGATGACTTCAAAATCAATATTATCGACACCCCCGGACACGCCGATTTTTCAGGCGAGGTGGAACGCATTTTGGGAATGGTGGACTCTGTTCTACTGTTGGTGGATGCACAAGAAGGTCCAATGCCACAAACGCGTTTTGTGTTATCCAAATCGTTGAAAATGGGATTAAAACCCATCGTCGTCTTGAATAAAATCGACCGTCCGCATGCGAATCCTGATCGCGTTTTGGATGAAACCTTCGATTTATTTGCTGAATTGGGTGCAACAGATGAACAGTTGGATTTCCGTTATTGCTACGCTTCTGGATTATCAGGATTTGCCATTCATCATGTGCAAGATGTCCGTAAAGACATGCGACCTCTTTTTGAACTCATCACTTACGCTGTGCATGCCCCTGCAGGCAGCTTAGAGAATCCTTTCTTGATGCATGTGTCCACCATTGCTTATGATGATTATGTAGGCCGTCAAGCATGCGGAAAAATCTTAGAGGGTGTGGTACGCAAAGGTCAATCCATCATTCACATCGATGAAAAAGGGCGTGAAAACAGAGCCACCATTACACGTGTAGAAGGGCATTTGGGATTAGAAAAAGTAGAAATGGAAGAAGCTGGTGTAGGTGATATTGTCATTTTATCGGGAATGCCGGAAATCACGATTGGAGATACGCTGTGTGATCCCAATAAAATCACGCGTCTGCCACGCATTAAGTTAGATGAACCGACGGTGTCTATTGATATCACAGTCAATAACAGTCCTTTTGTTGGTAAAAGCGGAAAACATGTCACCATGAATAAAATCCGTGATCGTTTGGAGCGTGAGAAACGAGCAAACATTTCTTTGCGTATTGAAGATCAAGCCGACCAAGATAACATTACCGTCTCTGGACGAGGTGAATTGCATCTCGCAGTTTTAATTGAAGCGATGCGTCGTGAAGGTTATGAGTTCAGTCTTTCTAAACCACGCGTCATTACGAAAGAAGAAAATGGCGTCAAATATGAGCCTATTGAACGGGTGCATATTGAAGTCCCGCAAGAGTATTCGGGTATGGTCATTGAGGAGCTTTCTCGTCGCCGCGGTGAAATGCAGCTCTTAGACACAGATGAGCATGGCATTACTGCGATTGACTTTTTGATCCCAACACGTGGTTTAATGGGATATCGCAATGACTTTTTGACGGTGACACGTGGACTGGGCATTTTAACATCTGTTTTTGAAGAATTTGCTCCTTGGCGTGGCACTATTCCAGGCCGTACAAGAGGGGTATTGATCTCTAATGGACCGGGCAAAACCAATGGATATGCCTGCTTTAACTTGCAAGATCGCGGAGTTCTTTTCACAGAACCAGGTGACGAAGTCTACGAAGGCATGATTGTAGGCGAAAACAGCCGAGATAATGACCTGGTCGTTAATGTCACAAAAGGTAAACAATTGACAAACGTACGTGCTTCAGGAAGTGATGAAAACATCATTTTGATCCCTCCACGTCGTTTTACGTTGGAGCAGGCCATCGATTACATTCAAGATGATGAATTGATTGAGGTCACGCCTGATGCGATTCGTATGCGTAAGCGCTACCTGACAGAAAACGAGCGTAAGCGTCCTGCAAATAAGTAAAGTGTGTTAATGGACCTGGTGGACCACACAGACCTAATGGACAAAACAAGTAAACTCTATTTTAACGATCAGCTTTAGCTATTTCTGATAAGTCATACATTTTATGTCCATTAGGTCCATCAAATGCTGGTTCAAGCGTCTTTCGAAATCACTTTTTCGCACGAGACGAGCGATAAATGTCGCCCACACGCCCTTCCTTTCTTTCTCTGACAATACCTGCATCATGACCGAAAGGATGTCCGCCAAATCCATGTCGCATCATCGCAATCGCCCGCGCCCAATTTTTTTTATCGTCTCTAGAGGCGAATAATTCCATGACAGCTAAAGAAATAACAGGAATGGGAACTTCCATTTGAATAGCATCACTCACTAACCAGTTGACTTCTCCTGTATCTTCAATATAAGAGGGCGTGTTTTGCATGCCTCCTTGAGTGCGATAAGCCTCTTCCATTAAATCAATTAACCAAGAACGAATGACAGATCCATGACGCCAACACTGTAAGACAGCTCCAATGTTTAATTTATCATAGTAGCTTTCGAGAAGATTCATGCCCTCTCCAATCGCTTGCAACATCCCAAATTCAATTCCATTATGAACCAATTTAGTAAAGTGTCCAGCACCGGGAGGACCCGCATGCACATATCCTCCTTCTACTGCCAAAGGAAGAAGAATAGGTTCTATTAAAGCAATCGTTTCCTTCTCTCCTCCAGCCATGAAGCAAGCTCCTTCTCGCGCTCCAGATACGCCTCCACTTGTTCCCAAATCAATAAATTGGATGCCTTTTTGAGCCAATCGATCATGACGACGAATAGAATCTCCCCAATAGGAGTTTCCTCCATCAATCAACACATCTCCTTTATCTAAAACGGCTGCTAAATCATCTAACACTTGATCGACAATAGGTCCTGCGGGAATATAGAGAAATATTTTACGTGGTTTTTGAGAGAGATTTTTTTTAATCTCTTCATAAGAATTTGCATTGATTAATCCCGCTTGAATAAGCTCTTGCGAAGCTCCTCCAAGCGTATAACCTACAACTTTCATTCCTTGACTTAGGGCATTTGAAGCTAAGTTGGCCCCCATCTTACCCAGTCCAACAATAGCAAACTCTTGTGGTTGATTTTGACCGTTAGCCATTTTACTTCTCCCTTTGAAATTTAATCTTTACCGCAACCTTTACATTAGATTGAATAAAAAATAAACTATCCAAAAAGAAAATTTTTCTTACTTTTCGTCGCTCGATTGTTGACTCTGGCTTGATAAGTCATTGACTAATTGACGGAAATCATCTGTTTGCCGCACATTTTCTAGCCATTCATCATGCAGCAACTCATCCAATCCAGGCAAAACTCCTAATAATTGGGCACGCTCTAAGTAATGCATCGCCAATTCAGGATAACCTGTAATGGAATATAAACCCGCCAATTGATAATGAGCTTGTAGATGCCCTAATGCCGCCGCTTGCATGAGGTGAATCTCTGCCTGACTATAAAGCGCTTGCGAAACTTCCGGATGATGAACATCATGAATGAGTAATCCCAAGTTTGTCAGCATCACGCCAGCATCCAAGTGCAACACCTCATCCTCTATATTTAACGTCAGCAAATAGTGTAAATGTTCAATTCCTTTCTGATAAGGTTCTATATCGGAAAGGATCTCGCCTAAATGCGAAAGAGAAAGCGCTAAATTATAGCGCGCCTGTAGATGATCAGGATCTAACTCTAGGATTTGAGTAAAAATTTGAACGGCTTTTTCAATATAACGCGGTTCTTCGGCTAAATCTCCCCATAAATCATAGGCACATCCATAGTGATAAACCCAATCTAAATCGATATGCTCAGCTTCTAGATTTTCTAAAGGCTGTTTCAAAGAATGCTCTAATTTTTCAATCGCTGCTTCCACATAGGAAATCTGTTGAGTCATGTCTGCAAGCTTCAAAAGAATGATTCCCCAATCATTCCAAAACTGGGGAAAATGACCCACCCCAATTTCCATGACCTGCGTACAGTATTGCGCCGCTTTTTCATAAAATTGCTGATCTCCCAACAATTCGCCTAAAGCAAAGTGTGAAAGTGCAAGTCCATACCAAAGTAAAGGATGGTGTCGAGAAAGGGAGAGTCCATATTGAAATTTCTCAATCGCCTGATAGTAATATTCTTCATCTGCAAAATAATAACCTAATTCATTTAAGCAAGATCCATACAAATACCATCCGTCCGGATCTTCTGAGTGCAGCTCTAGACTGTGTAAAATTTTCGTACGTGCCGCTTGCATCCACTCTAAATTATCTTCTTGAGCTCCTAAAAAAAGCTCCACGTCGGCCCAACAATGTAAAATTTGCGGATGATCAGGCTCTAATTCATGCGCTTTAGTAAATTTTTCTAAACTGGCTTCTAATTTGATTTTATCATGCTTCAGTTTACCCACCGTCGCTTCTAATTGGCCCCATTTTAACCACAAGAGATAAAAATCAGCATTTAAATCCACGGCTCTAGCAAAGCTGTATTCAGCTTGTTCAACAATCTTATCTTGCAATGTAAATTCCAGAATACGCTGCAGACAGCATGCTTGATTATACCAAGACTCAAAGTCATTGCAATCTTGGCAAACAGCTTGGTTGAACAGTTTGAGTGCCTCTAAAAAATATTCTTGTTTGTCTAATAGTGACGCTAAGTCTGCAAAACTATGTCCATAATCATTCAAGAAGGCGATTTGCTGGAAGCCTAACTGATAAGCCATCGTGTATTTTTCCATCGCACGATGAAAGTCTAAAGGTTCGCCTGATACTTTGCCTAAAGAAGCTAAACAGCATCCCCACTTCCAAAAAAACTCTTCTTTATTGGCTTCTTTAGCTGCAGGAGTCTCCAAAAGAGCATAAGCCTTCTCAAAATTTTCGTTTGCATCCACTAAATAGTGCGCTTCCCCTTCAAATATCCCAATATCGGTCAATACTTGTGCGCGTGCATACCACGCATTAAAGGCATTGGAATCTTGCTTTAGAATATGCTTAAATGCTTGACAAGCGAGCTGCAAACACCGCAGATTATGGCGATGAGAAGCTAAAATCATCCCTTGTTGGTAGAGAATTTCGGGTGTGTAAGCAGACACTTGCGCCGCTATTTCAAAGCTTTCCAGGACTTGGTGATTGCCCTGAGATAATTGTTGAGCCCCTTGCATGACTAACAAGCGTGCGAGTAGCGTACGCTCGTCTTGCGCCAAGGTTTTCCACATTTGAGGACGCTTAAAAGGCTCTAATCTGTCAAAAGATTGAGTCTCTTGAATATCAATCAGAGTTTCACGAATGGATGTCATTTACTTTCCATCTACTAATTAAAACAACCCTATTATATCCGTTCGCTTATTTTTAGAGAATCGTTTATTTATACACAAACAACTTCAAAAAAACCGATTTCTGAAAGTTGTTTATGTATAAATAATAATTACTTTGAAATATAAAAAAAGCTTTTTTTAAATTCTAATCTTTCTTGCTTATCTTCCAATTTTAATAGTTTTGCGTCATATATTTTTTTATAAATTTTGTTATGCTTTTTTGACATTTGTTTACTTTATATTGCCAAAAACTTTTAACAGCAGATAATTGTTCTTCCGTTGCAAAAACTCTCTTCATATCATTAATCAAATCTTCTCTCAAAAGTTTATTATGTAACGTCCGGATTTTGACTGTTTGTTCAAATGTCCACATCGAACTTAAGGGTAGAATAGAGTATTGTTGATATAAAGCTTGTTGTGCATTAACGTCATTTTCAGAATTTTCAGATCTGTGCGATTTAAAAACTGTATATATTTTCTGGAGTTGATCTTCCCTTATGACCAAACATCTTTCTTTTACACAATAAAAGGGAGTAGAATTTTTAGTCTGAGCGGCTTCACTTAAGCGCATTTCAAATTGTTTCTGCCATGACCAATACCTCTCAATAAGTGCTCGAATCATCGCATGTTGGTCGCAGTTGTTTAGCGCTTGAACCAATAATTCTCTTCCTTGTGGTTGATTGATTGTAGAAGTTGCTACAGATTCCATTATTTTTCCTTGTGATTTACATTTACAACTTTTCGATCACCTCTAACATAGCAGGCAAATCCTGCAGCGGTTTTTGACAAACACCCTCATGGCAAATATACAGTGTTGTTTGGTCATTCTGGACTCTTTGTTCTCTGAGGAATGGCAAACAATCTTCTAATTCGGGATCTTGCGTCTGCCAAATCACAGCTTGATGGGGAATGAAGTGCTGCGCTAAAGCTTGCTTAAGCGCTTGCTCGTGCTCTTTTTTGGAATTAAGCGCAATCACCAACGTCGGTGCTTTTTTATCATAATAACGATGCAAATTCATCACATGATAGCAATAGCCCGGAGGATAATTCTCTAAATATTCTTTAACGGCTTTAAAAATATCTTCTGCTTGCTGTAAGAATTCTTCGCGATAGGTAATTTGATAGAGTTTCAGTAAGTTTTCCGCATGAATCGCATTCCCAGAGGGTTCAGCGCCATCGGAAAATTGACAGCGACGCAAGATAAGGTTTTTATCTGATCCATCCGTTTGATAAAAAGCTCCTCCTTCTTCTTTATAATTCTCTTTCAAATGCTGCGTCATGTCTAATGCCCATTCTAACCACTCAACACCTGCATTCGCTTCAAACAGAGCAAGAGAGGCACGAATCATAAAAGCATATTCATCTAAGCTTCCAGGGAACATCGCTTGACCTTCACGCCAGCGTCGTAGAAGCTTTTGTTCCTGCCACAAATATTTTTTAATAAAGCGCGCCGCTTTAACAGCAGCATGCAAGTACGTGTCATTTTGGAACGCTTTGCCGGCTTCAGCTAGGGAATAAATCATCAATCCATTCCACGCACTTAAAATTTTGTCATCTTTTAAAGGATGCACGCGCTTTTCTCGCACTTCCCATAACCTGCGGCGTTGCTGCTCAAATAAAGCCTGCAATTCTTCTTCTGAGCGGTGTTGCTGGGAAGCAAATTCTTTCAGAGTCAAGAGAGTATGCAAAATATTACGCCCTTCAAAATTACCATGAGGAGTGATGTTGTAAAAGGCACAGAACAGTTCACCTTCTGAACCCAATACTTGCATCACTTCTTCATAAGGCCAGGTATAAAACAAACCCTCATGCCCTTCTGAATCGGCATCTTCAGCAGAATAAAATCCCCCTTCTAAATGCGTCATGTCTCGTAAAACGTAATTTAAAATTTCTTCGCAGATTTGTCGATAGAGCGGATTTTTGGTTAATTGCCACACTTCCAAATAACTTTGTGCCAAGATCGCGTTGTCGTATAACATTTTCTCAAAATGTGGCACGAGCCATTGTTCATCGACACTATAACGAGAGAAGCCTCCACCCAAATGATCATAAATGCCGCCTCGATGCATCATATCAAGCGTACGTTCTACTAAAAAAAGCGCACGACTATCTTTGCTGCTTTTATAGTAACGCATCATGAAGCTATATTGATAACCTATAGGGAATTTAGGCGCCCCTTTGATACCACCATAAATAGGATCCGCCATTTTATAAAGTAAATCAGCAGTAGCCGGAATAAGGCTAGAATCAATGAGTTCATGCCCTTTGGTGTGCACACTTCCTGAAAACATTTCGACAATTTTTTCAGCTTGCACCAAAATTTTAGTGCGATCTTCGCTTGACCAAAGCTCACCAATACGCAGGATTAAATCGATGAGCCCCATCATCCCATGGCTGCTATAGGGAGGCAGATACGTCGCCGCAAAAAAAGGCTGTAATTCAGGCGTTAAAATCACGTTGAGGGGCCATCCTGCAGCTCCTGCCATCATACTTTGCGCAAATTCCATATATAAATTATCAACATCAGGCAATTCTTCGCGATCCACCTTAATGTTGATAAAAACGTTATTCATGAGCTGCGCCACTTCCACATTTTCGAAAGATTCTCTTTCCATCACATGACACCAGTGACAGGTGGCATAACCAATCGAAAGGAAGATAGGCTTATTTTGGCTTTTTGCCGCTTGAAAGGCTTCCTCCCCCCACGGATACCAGTCCACAGGGTTATGTGCATGCTGAAGAAGATAAAGCGATTTTTGTTGAGCTAAACGATTGGTGTAAAGGGGATGTTCCGACATAATCAATAGCATCCTAATAGTAAGAAAACCTTTAAAATTTTCAGTCTAGGCAAGAAGAATGTTAAATAAAAGCTAAAATTCCAATATTTTTTTACTATATTGATTATTAAAGAGTTCTGAGATATACTATTTGTCTAATCTTTGCGCCTACATTTTCCTATCAGGAGGTTCTATGCTCACATTCTGGAAAAGTTTTCCCTTCTTGGTCTCTCTTATTTGTCTGACAAGTTGTCAATCTGGTATGCGTTTCAATCAATGGAACGAAAAAGATTGCTATTATTCTGATTATTATCAAGCTCCACCTCCGTAATTTGTAGCGTAGACTTTAGTCTGCGCTACATATATACATGTACATTCTTACCTAAATGGAGTTCTCATGCCATTACTGCTCATGAGGCATTTACGCTTAGTTGGACTGACTTTGCTTTTATTCTGCCTAACCGGTTGCGCATCTTCTATTTTAGCTCAACGCGGTCTCTACTTACAAGCTTATCACGAAGGCGATCTATGCCAAGCAGAAACGCATCTGGATTCTCTCATGCAAAAAACGGAGACCAAAGTCAGTTATCAGCGTTCTAAAGAAGCTAGCTGGTTATTGCTGGATCGCGCCACTTTACGCTTTGCTAGAGGAAAATTGAATGCAGCGATTGAGGACTATGCACAAGCCATAGAATCTCTCGCCTATTATGATCAAAGCTTGCCTACAGAGCAGTGTGCTCAACTGCTGCTGCAAGATGATACAGCTGCCTATCAAGCGAGCGATTTCGAGCAAGTCCTTGCGCGCGTTTACTTTGCTTTAGCTCTGTTGCATCAAAACGATGAAAGCAATGCTTATGCTCTTCTCCGTCAAGCAGAGGAGTATCAACAAGAAAAACGCTCTTTCTATGCAAAAGTCCCCTTTACATGCGATTACCGCTTACCTGACAATGGTTTGAGCAAATATTTGTTTGCATTGTTATTGGAAAAACGGGGCGATTTGTCAAATGCCCGTTTGCTTTATCAACAAGCGAGTCAATTGATTCCTTGTGCCCAAGAAATTTCTTGTCGACCTACCAGAACAGCTCAACAAGCGACGATTCTAGTCATGTGCCACAATGGCAATGTGCCGCATAAAGTGTCGGCGACAAGTCCAGCTTCTGTGGCCTCTGCGTGTGCACTTGAATTTTTACTCGCCACGCAAAATATTGATCCTGCGTGGTCGACATTAAGCGGGATTCCTGTTCCTGCTCTATGTGACTGGTCAGGTTCCTATCCTGTTCCCACTTATGCACAAGTAGATGGAATCCAACAACCTTTACTCGCCTTTTATAGCGTCGCGCAAGCAGCAAGAGAAGAATTGCAACAGAAAATGCCTGTCATTGTGGCGCGTGGAGTCGCCCGTCTTTTGATGCGGCGTTATGCCGTAGGTTATTTAGATCGGCAGGATCCTTGTTTAGGAGCACTAGCAGATTTAACCATGTGCATCGTCAACGATACGACGCGTGCAGATACGCGTTCTTGGACGACTCTACCAGCGTTTATTGATGTGGCACGTTTTGACGTTGAACCAGGACACCATCAATTAAAATTACAAATTGATGACGACCCATATCTCGATATAAAAACCTTAAATTTAACTTTGGCCCCTCACGATTTGTGTATCATCCATATTTTTAATATTCATCCTGGAGTCAGACAAGTGCTGGTTCCTTCCCGTTACTTAATTAAACAAGGAAAATGCCCATGAAATCGCTCATTCATGTATTGACACTTAGCACTTTATTAATTGGTACGACAAGCTGTTATCGGCACGTACCCACAGCTATCGATATCACGCCTGGTAATCCATGCGAAAAATTGGATTGGCGTTATGGTGCAGGAGACATTCGCATTCAAACGACAAAAATTACGCGTCAAATCTTTGATCGTTGGTATTTAAAAACAGGTTATCAATGCCAAGCAGGTAAACCGCGTTTAATCATTACCGAAATCGATAATTGTACGGATCAATATATCCCGACAGACATGATGCGTGACATTATTGAAAGTGTGGCCATTGATGATGGCCGCTTCACAGTGGTGGTGGGAAATACCTGTGACGAACAAGAACTAGATGAGTTAATGGGCAAAATTGCTTGTCATCCCAAATATAACAATGCAACGCGTCTAAGGACAGGCCAAGCCACTGCGCCAGAATTTTTGGGTAAAATTCGTTTGACCAAAGCGGCAAGGATTGATCGTTTTTACGCTTATGAAGATTATCGCCTTACAGTCACGCTTTATGATATTGAAACCCAGGAAGCCATTGATTCAGCTTGGGATGTATTAAGTAAAAAAGTGTGTCGCTAATGATAAATTAAAAAAATTAAATGGTTTTATAAATTAATTATTGACATTAGTTATATATTTTGATATAATATAAATCTATGTTGTCTTTAACTTTTTAAAAGAAGGTAAATAAATTATGGATGCAACAAGTTCTAGTCAGACAAATTTAATTCCCCCCATTTCAAACCCTTTGTATGATGACCATTCAGAAGATGTGGTTCTATCATCTGAAAAGAAAGTGGAAGAAGCTACTGTAGAAGCTAAAACAAATTACGCAGAAGCAGTTTCTAAACATCGCATTCTTACTAACAAAGTGATCGAAATTAGATCTTTAAACCCTAATCACCAAAAAATTGATACTTATGGAGTGTGTTGGTTTGGCTTCTCTAATGATCAAGAAATTTTAGTGGGTCAGCATATCAGATTTCCAACTTCAATGCATGAAGAGCTTTTATCACTTACTTTTGATCCGGATTTAAAAGATCATATTAACGAAGAATATGAAGTCTTGAAAGTCACACTTGTTTATAGTGATGGTAAAGAAGAATGTGAAGAAGCTTGCAACGATGAAGAGCTAGCTCTCAAATTAGCAGCAGCATATGAAGCTGAAGAAGCTTTCGACGATGAAAAGTTGGCACTCAAATTAGCAGCAGCATATGAAGCTGAATATGAAGCTGAAGCTGAAGAAGTTTTCAACGATGAAAAGTTGGCACTCAAATTAGCAGCATATGAAGCTGAAGAAGCTTTCAACAATGAAAAGCTTGCACGCAAACTAGCAGATGAAGATGCGCAAGCTGCACTAAATGGGGATAAATAAGAGTACCAAGGTGGCCTGAAAGTCAGCAAGTTTAAACTTGCAGACTTCCAGGCATAATCCTTTCTCCTAGATATTCTTTGTTTCTCAAGATTTTCGCTCTATGATAGAAAGAAATAAAAAGATAAAATCTTTTTATCTTCTACAACAAGGAGCAAAAAGAAACGGCTTTTAATCTTTTTCCGATGTTTAAATGATTCTATCCATCGCGGAAGCGATGTAAGTGGGTAGCTCCGCATGAAGCGCAAAGCCAGTTAAGCCTGTAGCGGAACGTGGGGTTAGCAAATGCAAAATAATTGAGCTGCGGTTAGCAGCGATAGATAATGCGTAAAATCATTCTATCGTCGCTTCCGCGACTCTACGCTTATTTTGAATCCCCATCCCCACGTTCCGCTACAGGCCTAACTGGCCTTGCGCTTCACGCGGGGCTACCCACTTACATCGCTTCCGCGATGGATAGAATCATTTAAACCCTAAGAAAAGGCCCATTAGCCTTTTTACACTTATGGCAGCACTACTTTTTTATTACTTCTTTTCCCACTTCATTTCCTTCACTTGCTCCATTTTGGAAGCTGTGCTTTTAAGCTGTACCAATGGTTACGTTGCTTTACTCAGGAAAAGAAAACCTGCCGTCGGGCAAATTCTGACGGATCTTAAAGCACGTATCGATCGCCCTTTAGCTGCCATTTTAACCCTTAATACCGCTGCTCACACCTTTGGAGCTGCCGGTGTGGGAGCTAAAGTTGTCGAAATATATGGTGAACACTGGCTTGCCTTCGCTTCCATTTTTTTGACTCTTACGATGCTATTTATCACAGAAATGATTCCCAAAACAATCGGTGCTCTTTATTGGAAAAAACTCGCTCCTTTTACTGCTTACAGCGTTAAATTTCTCATTACTATTACTTACCCTTTTGTCATTTCTTTTGAATACATTGCACGCCTTTTAGCAAGAGGCAAAGGACCCGAAAAAATTACCGAAGAAGAAATCAAGCAAATCCTTGAAGAAGGGACCCAAGCCGGGATTATTAAAGAAATTGAGCATGATATGCTAGAGAGTATTTTCCGTTTAGGCAACCGCCGCATCAATATTCTCATGATTCCGCGCATGGAAATTGAGTGGATTGACATTCACACACCGCCTGATGAACTTCGTGAACAACTCGATAACTCTCCTCACACGCGTTTTCCTGTATGTGATGAAGAATTAGATGAAGTCATTGGACTCGTCACTTCGAAAGATATTTTAAATCATATCCTTTCCAATGGTGTTCTCGATCTCAAGGCCGTTGTGAAGCCCCCTATTTATGTTCCTGAAAATATGCGCGTCGTGCAATTACTGGAAATTTTTAAAAAGACACCGGATCACATTGCACTCGTCACCGACGAATATGGAGGCATTCAAGGTCTTATCACTCTACATGATGTCTTGGAATCAATTGTCGGTGATCTTCCTTCCACATCTATTCTACCTGAAACGCAAGTTGTTCAACGCAAAGATGGATCTTGGCTGGTTGACGGCATGCTGCCCATTGATGAATTGAAAGAACAATTTGACATTGAAACACTGCCTGAAGAAGCCAAAGGCACTTATCGCACGCTAGGAGGATTTTGCATGCAGCAAATGGGCAGTATTCCTCATGTAGGCGATACCTTTACTTGGCAAAAATTCCACTTTAAAATTGTCAAAATGGATGGCAGACGCGTTGAAAAAGTCCTTATCTACTACAAACCCTAAACTCATGAATAACGGGTTATACGCGGAGCTTTTACATACACTCATCGAATGTCTAGACTGCATTCCACAAGCTGATTATCCTGTCCACTCACGCATTCATCCCCTTCGTTCTTTTTCTTTTCCTCACACCACTTGCTTTGTCAAACGAGACGATGAATTGGGTTTTGGGATCTCCGGATCCAAAATACGTAAATATCGTTCCTTGATTCCTTTTCTTTTGCACACTCAACAACAAGAAGTTGTCGTCATTGGAAGCGCCTATTCCAATCACGTGTTAAGCTTCACCCAACTTCTCATTGAAAACGGAATCCAGCCCACTTTATTCTTGCGCGGCGATCCTCAGCGTCCTCCACAAGGAAATGCTTTACTTCTTTCGTTTTTTGTATCCCCTTCTGCTATTCATTGGCTTTCTAAAGAGCAATGGAAGCATGCTGAAAATCAAGCATATGCTTATGCACAACAACAAAAACATGCCACTTTTGTGTTGCCCGAAGGAGGATTTACCACAGCTGCTTTACCGGGCGCCTTGTCTTTAGTCCTGGATCTGTTACAAAATGAACACGATCATCAGTTAGCTTTTGATCATATCATGATAGATGCAGGCACAGGCTTTATGGCGAGCGCACTCCTTTTAGGCTTAAGCTGGCTGCAACATCCCGCGACCGTTCACGTCATACTTCTCGCAGAAGATCAAGCCGCATTTCTCACCCGTTTAACACAATGCCACGAAATATTTAAGCAGCTCCTCAAGAAGGATTTAGAATTTCCACAAAATTTTAAACTCTATCTTCCTGCTCTCACAGGAAAATTTGGTCAAATACAATCCCATCTTTTTCAAACAATTACTCAACTCGCTCAAACAGAAGGTTTTTTGACAGATCCTATTTATAGTGCTAAACACTTTATCGAGTGTCGACACATCTTTGCACAGCAAGATATTCAAGGCCAAGTTCTGATTCATCATTCGGGCGGAGCTCTCACTTTATTTGGATTTCATAATCAGTTTAAAATAAATGCTTTAAAATAAAAATAATAATTCTTTTCAATAAATATCTTTATGAATTAAGGTAAGGTTTCACCCCCTAACATTTAAAGAGGCCTCGCTATGTGTTTTTCCACAGAAGCAAGTTTTACTGCCGCCATTATTTTGGGCGCAACGGGCGGAGCGACACTCAGAAGTTGCTCTTCTCGCACGCAGATTCTCTTTGCAGTGATTCCTTTTTTATTTGCGATTCAGCAGTTAGCGGAAGGTTTATTATGGCTTTATCTACATGAAGATATTGGAACGAGTCGTTTATTTATTCAATCCCAACAAATTTCCTTATATCTTTCTTTCTTAATTTTGCCGATTTGGTTTCCTCTCGCTTTAGCCACTATTGAAAAAGTGAAATGGCGACGTTCTTTGATGTATTTAGATTTAGCCTGTGGTCTTGTGTTATCCGTGATTAATTTATTTTATGCATTGAATCAAGACATTTCCGTACAAATTGTTAATCATCAATTACAATATAGTGGACAAGCGCCTTCCCAAGCCTGGATTTATCTTTTCATCGTTTTGTTCCCTTGTTTCTTATCGAGCCTTAAAAACATGTGGATCTGCGGGATTCTCGTGACCTTAAGTTACCTGGTCGCTGATTACTTTTATTCTCATACCTTTGTCTCTGTGTGGTGCTTTTTCGCAGCAGCTGTCAGTATAGTTGTATATAAGATTTTAAAAGACAATTCATTAAGCACTAAAAACACATTATCTATTAAATGCTAACTTTACTTTGTTGTTGTTCTTCTGTCGTGAGTTTTTGAATCTCTTTACTAATGGAATAATTGAGGACAGTACGAATGGCCACAATAGCGGCTAAAAGCCCCACTGTATAATAATCAGGAGTCGTGGTCGTTTGAATGACATCACCTGCTACAATAAACTCAAGACCTAGTGCAATAGTACGCGCTAAATTCAAACGCACGCGATCAAAATTTAGCATACGATCATAATCGCTTCTTAAGAGATGATAGATAAATTGACAAATGACTGAAAAGCTCCCTAAGAAAATAATCAGCGATCCAATAATTTCCATCAGATAGCGAATCGTTTGAAGCAGAATGTCTATTTTAGAAAAATCCTCTTTTACAAAATCAAGCGTGAGCCATTCCAGCATATTCTTGTCCTCAAACACCTTAATTGCTATGATACAGCCTATATCTTAAATGCAAAAAATTGGCTAGTTCAAGATGACAAGCAAACCACTTTCTTATGCACAAACATGGAATTTAGATAGTCTTTTTTCAGGAGGAAGTCATTCTTCTGCGCTGCAAGCCCTTTTATTACGTACCAAACATCGCATCCAGCGTTTACAAAAAAAGTTCAAACAAATTTCCGATCTCAAAAAAGGCATCTTGCAATTTCAAGAATTGGAAGGCCACTGCTATGATTTAGAATCTTTTATTTCTTGCCTGCTCGCTCAAGATGTGCGTGACCAACAAGCTGTACAGCTTCATAGCCAAGCCACTCAATTACGTACCAGCTGTGATTCCCTTGGAGCCGAGCTTGATACTCTTTTGGCCTCTTTAGATAATGTGACTTTTCGCCGCTTGCTCATTGATCCTGATATCCAACCACTTGCATTTAATTTACAAGAAAGACGGCAAAGAATCCAAGATAAACTTCCTCTTACACAAGAGCAACTCATTCGTCAATTGAGTATGGATGGCTATCAAGGCTGGCATGAACTTTATAGCAGTTTTATGGGACAATTACGCATTCCCTCACCTTTTCCTGCGGAAGAAGCCCTATCAGTGGGACAAGCCGAGAATCGTCTGTATGATCCCAATCGTCAGATTCGACAAGCTTGGTTTGCGCGCTGGGAAGAAACCTGGAAAGCAAACGAACATCTCGCCGCTCAAATGTTGAATCACCTAGGAGGATTTCGTTTAAATCTCTATGCAGCACGTGGCTGGACATCCGTATTAAAAGAGCCTTTGTTTTACAATCGCATGCAACAGCAAACGCTGGATACCATGTGGCAAACAGTAGAAGAGTATAAGAATGTTTTAAAAGAATACTTGGCTTGCAAAGCGCACCTCTTAGGATTGAAGCATCTTGCTTGGTATGATGTCGAAGCACCTCTGCCTAATACTCTCAATGCGACTTATTCATTTGATGAGGCGGCACAACTTATTATCCGCACTTTTTCTGATTTTAGTCCTTCCATGGGAAGCTTCGCCCAACAAGCATTCGAGCAACGTTGGATTGAAGCAGAAGATCGTCCTAACAAAATGCCAGGCGGCTTTTGTACACCCTTGTTAAAAGCTAAGCAAAGTCGCATTTTCATGACATATAGTGATACCATTATGAATTTATTCACATTGGCACATGAACTGGGACATGCTTATCACAGCTATGAAGTACGAAGACTTCCTGTATTGGCACAGCAATATGCGATGAACGTGGCGGAAACGGCTTCTACTTTAGCAGAAATGGTGGTGATTGATTCATTGATTCAGCAATCAACAGATCCGCATGCACAATTGGTGCTTTTAGACTACAAACTGCAACGTTCAGTATTATTTCTGATGAATATTCAGGCACGTTTTATATTTGAATTGAATTTTTATGAACAGCGACGACGAGGATTTGTTCCTGCACATGAATTAAGCACCTTAATGGAGCAAGCGCAGAAACAAGCTTTTGGCGAGGCTTTATCACAATGGAATCCTCATTTTTGGGTTTCAAAACAACACTTTTATTTCACTGAGGTTCCCTTTTACAACTTTCCCTACACATTTGGCTATCTCTTTAGCTTAGGCACCTATGCACATCTACAGCAAGTTGACAATAGAGAGAAAGCCTATGCCGCGCTTTTGCGTGATACGGGACGCAAAACCACAGAAGACCTTGCAGAGCAGCATTTAGGCGTGAAATTGGGCGAACCCTTTTTCTGGAAAGGGGCATTAGATTTGATCAAGAACGACATTTCTATTTATAAGAAAATCAGTTTTCGTAAATGATTGGTAAATCGCGAAGCGTTTGGAGCCCCCAAGCAACTTCGTTGCTAATATCAATAAAGTAACAGCCACCTTCTTGGTAGTTGGTCAAAGTATACTTAAAAAGACTGGTTTTATCTGTGCGGTAGCACTATCACTGCATTAGCCCAGACCGAGCGCGTTTAGCGCTCGTTCTGGGATTTAATGTACAACCTATTGCACTGCGGTTAGCAGTGCAACTATTCGGCGCCCTT
>JASBUW010000015.1 GCA_030147755.1 Parachlamydiaceae bacterium | reverse complement strand
TCAACTGAGGGCAAAAGAATTCCGAATCTAGGGCGCTATCATTTTAAGACACGCCCCAGACCGAGCGCGTTTAGCGCTCGTTCTGGGAAAAAAGAGCCATTTCATGAGCACTGCGGTTAGCAGTGCAACTATTCAGAGTTTGTGTAGCACTGCTAACCGCAGTGCAATATATTGTGCGTTAAATCCCAGAACGAGCGCTAAACGCGCTCGGTCTGGGCTAAT
Source organism: Parachlamydiaceae bacterium (assembly GCA_030147755.1). GTDB lineage: Bacteria > Chlamydiota > Chlamydiia > Chlamydiales > Parachlamydiaceae > JASBUW01. Next base: position 5,681 of record JASBUW010000015.1, on the reverse strand, counting down.
GCAGTGATAGTGCTACCGCACAAATGGCAAACACTCTATGTACACAGTGAACCTATACCTCTAACGGCAATGGTGAAAAGATGAGAGAGGGAGATTAAGTAATGACGAACTGTTGTCGGTGAACGTTTTTCGCCTGTTTTCATTACACCTTGTTCTAAAATCACTCGTTTTTCATTAATTAAACTTGGTCGAATGGCAGAAAGAGCATAATCACCCAATTCTTCACGAAACCATTTCAGATGATGCTCGACATTTTGAGCATTACGCGGTTTTCTAGGCAATTCTTCTGCTATGTAACGATCGATGGCTTCAGAAAGGGTATGTTCTGATGCTCTAACTTGAGAGAAATGGATTCCTAAAAGGGCATTGCGTTCTTGTTCAGCAAGCCACCGTTTAGCGAGCTTTTCATCCGGGAAGGTCTGAACTTGATCTGGATATCCTTTCTTTCGAAAACGCACTCGAAATGTAAGAATATTTTTAGAACTGATACGTATGTCAATCCTAGGAGGTAAACGTTTTTTGATTGCTTCAAGTTGTTTCATATCGATGACCCTATCTTTGTGATAATAAATTGGGTCAGCTACTGAAACTTTTGAGGAAATTGATGCTGCTTCCTTTGGCTTGCCGTGATCATTTGGTCCACGGCAGTAGAGTCGCCGTTTTAACCAAATCTGGTAGGTCACAAAATCAGGCTCTGGCATATCTCCTGATGAGTTTTGAAAAAGTGGGGCAAGTAGGATTTGAACCTACGACCAGCGGGTTATGAGTCCGCTGCTCTAACCACTGAGCTATTGCCCCTTAAGCCACTCTAATATATCAAAGTAGGCCCTGCTTAATCAAGGGTTTTTAATGCTTTCACTCACCGCTTGCTGCTCTTTTTCCTGATTAACAAGCGTTTGTGCATAAAACTCTGCCAGATCTTCCTTGAGTTTAATCAAAGCCGGACGATAAATGTACATCATATGCCCCGCCTCATAATTCTTCATCGTCACATGATTCAATAAACTCGCATCCAATCCTAAATGATTGAAAGTATATTCTGTCGCAAAAAATGGTGTCGCCAAATCATAATAACCATTCGCGACAAATACACGTAAGAAAGGATTCTTTGTCATCACTCCACGCAAAGTTTCTGTCACATCTAAATACTGATTACCTGTCCCATAATCCCAGGGTTGTACACTAGCTAAAATTTTATACTGCGTGTCTTTTTTCCATTTTAAATCTGTCTGAATATAATGATTAATCGTTGCTGTGAAAGCTCCGAAAACCGCATCTGCACTTGGATCATAGTCAAAATATTCTCCCACTGAATTAGCATCAATTCCTTTAAAACGACTGTCAAAACGTCCTACTGTCCGCTTTTGATCACGCAAAAGTTCTTTAGCGTAACGCATGATGTCAATGCGTAAATTACTGCGCTCAACATACTCAGGTGACAAACCTGTCAAACGTGCAACTTGTTGAACGATACGTTGTTTTTCTTGCGGTGCAAGCAAATCCCCTTTGAATAAAGCCGCCGCATATTCATTGTTAACGAAATCACGCGCCGCTTGTAGTGCACCTTGAAAGTTTGCTTGCAAATCAGGACTTAATTTTTTGTGATACCAAGCTGTTGCTGTACAGCTAGGGAGGAATAAAAGATAAGAAAGGTCATTACCTGCTGAAAATTTAATGGATTGAAAATTGAGTACAGTTGAAACAAGAGCGATGCCGTTGACATAGATGAAATCATTGTCATGCAAATGACCCGCTAAAGCTGCTGCACGCGTTGTTCCATAGCTTTCTCCAATAATGAATTTGGGAGATTCCCATCGGTTAAAGCGTGTCATATAAAGACGTATAAACTCAGCTACAGATTTGACATCTTCTTCTACTCCATGAAATTTCTTGGCATCTTCAGGTGGAATAGCTCGACTATAGCCTGTGGAAACAGGATCAATAAAAACTAAGTCTGTCACATCTAAAATAGAGAATTCATTATCAACCAAGTGAAAAGGAGGCAAAGCATCTCCATTGTCATCCAAATGTACACGTTTAGGTCCTAATACGCCTAAATGCAGCCACACAGAAGCTGATCCAGGACCCCCATTAAAGCAAAAAGTAATGGGACGATCACGTTGATTCTCTGTTCCATCTTTCGTATAGCTAATAAAAAACAAGTTAGCTTTAGGTTGACATTTATCATCTTTGAGAATGAAATTACCTGCTATAGCCTGATAGGCGACGGGTTTCCCATTAATGTTGACTTCATGATGAGTGACAGAAAATTCTTCTTTATCATTGCAAACTTTTTCTGAAGTAGATTCAACTGGTTTTTTGGGTTCTTCTTGACTCCATCCCCAAGATGCCATGCTGATCATACAGCAATATACGAAGCTTTTTAACCTATGCATAATTTATCCTTTATATTCTCATGATTCACATGTTGATTTGAGCTTCTTTTCTACTTCTTCTAGTGAAATATCACGTATACAAATACGTTTATGACGACTTGTTTCTCCACCCATGAGCTGCACTTTGGATTTTCCCACTTCAAGAACTTCCGCTAATACACGGATGAGTTCTCCATTGGCTTCGCCTTTTTCAGGAACAGCCGCTAAACGCACTTTAAGTGTATCTTGCTCCCATCCTACTATTTTACTACGAGCAGCTTTAGGGATAACCTTCACTTTAAAGCAAATTCCTTGATTTGTTATTTGAAACATATTTATCCATGCGCTATGAATAAGAGTTTAACAAGAGGTTTTTGCATGTCCGATAAAGCGACTCTTTTTATAACTTCTGCACTAGTTACTTTGGGCGCCATTGCTAATTTAAGCCGTGTCCTGTGGGATCTTCCTGTTTGCATCGGTTCTTTAGTGCTACCTGGATGGACAGGTGCTTTTTTATTTATCGGTTTGGGTTTGCTCGCTGCGTGGTCTTTTAGATCTCTCGCTGCTTTCCCTTCTTCTCTTCCTCCATCAAATCCTTCAAATCCTTCACAGATAGAATAACCGCTCCTCCTTTACGCATGAGAAAAAGAGCTTCTTCGCTATCTTCGGGCTTAAGATTGACGCCACGGCAAGCATCTGCCATCACAAATGGTCTAAATCCTAGTTGTAAGGCATCCATTACAGAATATTTCACACAATAATCTGTTGCTAAACCTGCAACAACCAAATCTTTGATTTCTTTATCTCTAAGGTAAATTTCTAATCCCGTAGATTTACGATGCCCATTGTCAAAAAACGTGCTATAGCTATCAATTAAAGGATCTGTCCCTTTGTAAAATACTTTATCAATACAGGTGAGGTCCCAACCATGCGCAAATTCTGATCCTAATGTTCCTTGCACACAATGCACAGGCCAAAGAATTTGATCCAACCCTGCTAGCTTAATATGCTCACCCGGTTTTTTGCCATGATTAGTGGCAAAACTTCCATGATCATGCGGATGCCAATCTTTAGTGGCAATCACTAGATCGAAAGGATAATGAATAATTTCATTAATAATGGGAATAATTTCATCGCCTTGATGAACAGCTAAAGCTCCACCTGGAACAAAATCATTTTGAATATCCACAAGTAATAATGCTTTCACTACTCAATCCTCATATTTAATTAGAATAAGATGTTTAATCTCTAGGTGAAATAGGCGATAATTGACGAATTTGTTGAATGAGATCAATCTTTAAATCATACAATGTTTTTTCCATTCCAACAACATACACATGAGGATTCAGAAAACGCTTAATTCCCACATGAAAACGGTTCAATTCTTCTTGCGTGAGTTGGCGAATTGCTTGCAAACTTGGCAATTGATACACACATTGTCCATGACGAAAAATAGGTTTTAACAAATCAACACTCGGAATTCCTTTTTTAATCGTGCGCACACGGGTAGGATCCAATGGATCCACCATTTGGCAATCTTCTTTAGCAGAAATTTCCTGATCATAAATCATATCGGCAAGATTTTCATCATCGATATAAAAACGCTTCACTTGCAAAATGCCAGGATTGGATACCTTGAGCATTTGTTCAGATAATTTTAGTTTATATTTCCAAGGGCCTTCGGGATCACGAATGGCGGATAATTTGTAGACGCCATCTAGAGCAGGTTGATCCTTAGCTGTAACCAAATTAGTGCCTACTCCCCATATGGTGATTTGAGCACCTTGTCGCTTAAGTTCACTAATAATTGTCTCATCTAATTCATTACTGGCGACAATTTGCGTCTCTTGAAATCCTGCTTGATCAAGCAAAGTACGACTTTTTATACTTAAATCTGCTAAATCGCCTGAATCTAAGCGAATCCCTAAGAGCTTTTTACCTTGTTGTCGGAGCCATTTTCCTACTTGAATGGCTTTTTTAACTCCTTCTAAAGTATCATAGGTATCGACAAGAAACACACAATTATTAGGTAAATTTTCTGCATAAGTTTGAAAAGCTTCTAATTCATCGTCAAATACCATTACCCAACTATGTGAATGCGTTCCTTTCACAGGAATTCCAAAAAGCTTTCCTGCCATCACGTTAGAAGTTGCATCACAACCTCCAATATAAGCCGCACGACTCGCTGTCAAAGCACCATCGACCCCTTGTGCTCTCCTAAGGCCAAATTCTAAAATAGGTTCTCCACCTGCTGCAATACACATGCGCGCTGCTTTGGTGGCAACCAAAGTAGGAAAATTGATTAAATTCAAAAGAGGCGATTCAAGCAGTTGGCACTCTATTAGAGGCCCCTGGATACGTAACAGTGGTTCATAGGGAAAAATCGCTGTTCCTTCAGGAACAGCATCAATATGCCCTGTGAACTTGAGATTCGCTAAATAGTCTAGAAACCCTTGATCAAAATAAGGAGTTTCATTAGGTCCTACTAATTGAGCTAAATAAGCAAGATCTGACTCTTCAAAGCGAAAAGATTGCAGAAAATGCACAACAGCTTCTAATCCGGCTGCAATGGTAAATCCTCCGCGAAAAGGAGTTTTGCGAAAGAAAAGATGGAAGACGGTTTCCTTACGATCCAATCCCGCTTTCCAATAGCCATAACACATGGTCAATTGATAAAAATCCGTTAAAAGCGCCAGGGATTGCTTATAAATATCAGGTGTAAACACATCCGGCATAAAATTTAACTAAGCCTTATCTGCTTGCAATTGTTGGGTCAATTGAGCTTTGCGCTGTTTTAATTTTTGTATTTTTTCTAGAAGTTGCTGTACATCCTCTCGTTCTCGACGAATATCTTGTACCTCTTGACTATAACGTCCCCAATCAGCAATGAAGTATTCTTGACTTTCAACAACTTCATGCGCTTCTTCTAAGTGCTCCTTATGCAAATACCCTTCTAATTCATGTATTTGCGCATTTATTTGAGCTAATTCATCTTGAGGAGAAAGAGGCTGGCTCCACCCATTAACCGCTAGACAACTAAAGATTAAGAACATCCCTTTTTTCAACACAGCAGATCTCCTTTTATTTAAATTGAAAGTAGCATACTGAATTTTGAATTCGAAGTGAAGCTTTATACCAAAACAAACGCATGATGGCTATTTTTTATAAGGACTAAATTAGCACAATGATGTTAACTTAAAGAACGTTATGATAATACGCGAAGCGTTTGGAGTGCGTAAGTGCGCGTTTGGGTTGATAATATACGCCGCAAATGTTAGCGAAAAAGGGCGTTAGGCAGCCCAACGC
>JASBUW010000011.1 GCA_030147755.1 Parachlamydiaceae bacterium | reverse complement strand
TTCCCAGAACGAGCGCTAAATGCGCTCGGTCTGGGCTAATGCAGTGATAGTGCTACCGCACAAATGGCAAACAGTCTATGTACACAGTGAACCTATAGAAAATACGATTCACAACTTCTCCACACGCAGGCTAAAACCCGCGAAAACGAGCGCAGACTAAAGTCTACGCTACAAATACTTGCACAGCAAGGTTCATGAGTTAGAGGGAGAAGGACGCCTTCTTTTCCAAAAAGGCTCATCGTCATCTGAATCCGAATCTGCCGATTTTTCCCATCGACGCGATCCCCTCTCCGGTTTAGCTTCTGGCTTAGGTTCAGCATCCTCTTCAGCAGCTTCTTCGGTCTCTTTCAATTTTTCTTCTTGACGTGATCCTGAAGAAGGAGAAGTTGGATTTTCTTCTTGAACTGTTGATTGCCCTACCAGTTTTTCCTCCTTAAGCTCGACTACCCCTTCTAAAGATGCTGCTCCATCTTTTGTCTTAAATGCTTGTAAATTATGAACAGCAAGAGGATTGTCAGGAAATTCTCCAAGTACTTGTTGAAGCAATAGTTCAACATTTTCATTGTTTGCCTCGAAATTCGTCAAAAATTGGGTAGTCAGTTGTTGAAAGGAATCGATAAGCTGAGGATCCACTTCGTCAACTTCTACCGCCAACTTTATTTGCTTTCGATACGCGTCTATTTTAGCAAATGATAGCGGACGATATAGTATACTAGTATTAGATTGAGCTACTTCTATCGCTTTTTGTAATTTATGACGCTTTAAGTAATAGATCACATAAGCCTGCTTATAAAGACCCCATGCCAAGTGAAAACAGAGGGAATCAAACTTTTCTGGTTGAACCATTCCCATGACTCTTTGAGAAATAAAAGCTATTTTTTCCATTATTTCTTCGGCAGATTGATCGGACAAATCTCCAAAAACTGCTTCTATGATGTCAACGATAAGTCTTGATTTTTCAGGTTGCAAATCGTCCGTTATCTTGCTTGCAAAGTGAAGAGCTTCCTCAATTTTTGATTGCGGCAATAAAGCCTCTGTTATTAGAGTGTGATACATTCTATTGCTTTGATCTTTGCCGCTTTCCATAAAACCCTTAAGCTTAGCTATTTCTATTCCGAATCCAAATTTTTCTAAGATTCTCCTCGTCACAAAAGACACAGTACCACTAGAAGAAGGAAATACACTTGCAATTTTAACGGCAGTTTTGACATAACCTAATTCTATGAGGTCTGACAAAGGTCCTATTATCCGCGGTCTTCTATAATAGATATCAGTATAAAACCGTCCCATTAAATCTCCTGCGTCCTCAATTGTCCTATATAAACTTTCATCTTCAACTTGTTGACCCCTAGGAAGTAATTGCATTCCATTCTCACTATACCAGTACCAATTGTCATCTTGCCTCTCACCGCTAGAAGCAATTACTTGCTGTTCATCTTCACTTCCACTAGGTGCACATAAACGCGATATGATTTCTGCCCCCCTTGTTCCACAAATAGCTTTTTCTGCTTGACATCCTTCATAAAACCCTTCTAACAATATTTGTATTCTTTGACTTTCCTCTTCTATTCTTGCTCGTAATTGCTGCTGCTGTAAAGGAGTAAGTCTAATAGCTGCTAATTCTTGCTTCATTTTTTCTTCATCTTCCTTTAAGATTCTTGTAGCAGGATGAGCTTTTCTAAGAGATACCATAATAAGAATAATGTCAAAGAAACGTGGCTTAGGGATAATAGGAAAGATATCATCTCTAAACAACTCTAACATCCGGTCAGGTACTGTGATCAAAATTTCCACTATTCTATCTCGCACATTCACATTAAAGCGATTGATCTTGACCAATGTTGTAACATCCTCGTCTATCTTACCCTTTAACCCTAGAATTTCATCTTTAAGCTCATTAAGTTTACGAATTTGCTGTCTATAATCTTTAGATGCATCTAGTTGTAAAAAGTAAATTAAAAAATCAATAAAACTCAAAACTTTAACAAATTCTTGATGTCTTGTAGCATCTATAGCCGTACTATGCCACAACCGACTGACGGAGGCTGCATTTTGCAAATCTAGTTCACCTAGCTCAGCAAAAATTCTTGCTAAAACATCTAAATCAAAGAGAGCGGAAGAACCTTCCTGTTGCTGAGAAGAGTAGACAGCAGGAGTAAAGCTTGAACTTGAAGCCGCTTGTAAATCCATAAAAACCTCACAATTTAAATTTTATATTATATAAAATTAACTATTTGAGGTTAGTATAATCAATTAATGATTAAATGTTAATGATTATATTAACGCAAATTAATCCTCACATTGAGATAATCAGAGATTCATTAATCTCAGAAAGAATATGCATATTAGTGCGTATAACCAAAAATATCTTTGTAAGCTTTAATTTCAACACGTTGATAAGCCCCAGCTTGAACATAAGGCTCTTCTTGTGCCCAGGCCTGGGCTTCTTCAAAAGAATTAAATTGTGCGATAATTAAACCGCCGATGGGAATTCCTAAATGATGGGGATCCAGAAAAGGACCAGCCAATAATAACCGTCCTTCTGCTCGTAATTGCTTCAGTCGCGCCACATGCTGGGCACGCACCTGCTGTCTTTTTTCAGCCGAATTTTCACTATCTATACAAACAAAGGCATAATAGCCTTCAAAGGCGTAATCTTCATACATCATTTCACCTTAGAGATTGTCTTAAATAAAAAAACCAATGCCACTGTACGCAACATTGGTTTTTAAAGACAGGATTTATTTGAAAAAACTAAGCAGCAGGTGCCGCAGTCGTGACCGCAATAGGTGCTCCATTAGTGGCTGCAATGGTTTTTTTCTCAATTTCTTTGGCTTTGACAAGATCTGCTTTAATGCCAGACTTCAACACATCGTCTTTAACAATTTCTCGATTCAATTCCTCTTTTTCAATACGACGACGCTCTTCTACACGTTTTTGTTGCGCACGATCTTCTTCATTCGCTTCTTGCATCTTATCGAGGATTTTATTCACAATCTTGCTAAAACCTAAAGTAAAGTTAGCAAGAGCTTGATCAACCGGACGAGCAACTTCTGGATTCAATCTCATTGGAGCATTTGTCGGTGATTTAGCGCGAGCTGAAGCAACGACTTTCTTAGCTTCTGCATCTTCTGTAGGAATAACCGTGACTTTAAAAGTATCTTGAATACTTCTAAAGAACTCTTCAGATTCTTCGTCTGTGAGGGATTTCACTTCAATCGTCTTCTCTTCACCCTCTTTGCTTGCAATAACATCCTTTAAACTTTCCGCATACTTATGGTTAGCTTCGATACAAATTTTGTCCGCTAATTCAATCACTTTCACAAAACGATGAGCAGCATTCCATTTTTGCAACTTATTTGCGTAAGCTACTTCATCTAAATTAGCTAGAGCACTTAAATTAATAACTTTTAAACGAGGTGACTTCTGGGAAATAATGAAAAGAGAAGCTTCAATCGCCCCTTCTATACGGTGATCAACCTTGATTGTCGCACCTATAATTTCTGGAATAGCAGACATTATTAACTCCATTGTGAATTATTATTTTGATTTAATTATACAAAATCAATTGTTTAAAATCAATACCTTTAAGAGAAATTAACAATACGCCAATCTAAAATTAACATTTAACATTATTTCAATAAGATAATTGACAAAACAGGGATTCTCCAGCTATGCTGCTTGCTTCACACAGATCAAATTGAGGTTTGTCATGAGATTTCCGCTTTTCCCCAAGCGCAAAGCCGATGCCATCTCTAATGGTGTTTTCCTCATTCTATTAGGACTTCTATTTTATACGCAACAATGGTGGCCCGGTCTCCTATTTGCCATTGGTTTATCTCTTGCCATTCGCCATTATTTAACCGGACGGCGCGTCAATTTTTTTATCACCCTCATGTTGCTCGGTCTCTTAGGCGTCTTAACATTAGCCGGTCAAATGTTTTCTTTACTTTTTCCTATCCTCTTTATAGGATTAGGCGTATATCTCATTGGTAAAGAATGTTTCTCTTGGAATACCCAACATTTTAATGAATAATGGCACACTCTCTTCCTAAACTCATTCATGTCGCTTACATACGCTTGCCTAAGCAAGGCATACGTTATTTGCTTCTCAGACAGATCGATTCTCTTCGTTATACCTGGTTCATGGAGGAAGCTCCAGGACAAGAAAAAGAGACTCCTATTGGAGGTATTACCTCAGAAGAAGCCCTATTAGCTGCACGCAAAGCGTGGAAGCAACAAGAATTTCACACGCTCAACTGCGGCTTCCGCTACACATTACCTGAGCGCGATGAAGTGGGCACAAATGCCCTTTTTCATCAAATGGCCGCTTCCTACGCCTCTATGACCGGTGTCTATTTTGATGAAGAGTTAGGCTCTAACTGCTTCGTTCAAAATGCTTCGTTGGAAGCGCGCCAGTTGACTAAACGTTTTCAATAAAGCCTGCACTGCAAGTAGTGGACTTGGTCCACGTCGTCCATTTTATTATTAAATTTTTTATTTTATTTATATAAATTTAACATTAATTAAAATTAAATTTTATAATTTTGTTTTATAATTGTATTATAAATTAATTTTCGATATAATTATAAATAAATAATAAAGTAAAATATTTAATAGGTATAAAATGAATCCGCTTAATAATCCTCTGACACAAATTGACCATCATCTTTTAACCACTCATCACGTAGAGATTGAAATTGATCAAGTTAACCCAGCTGCTCCTGTAGGAGTGATTATTTTTAATCAGCGACGCTTTAAAGTAAGCATTTTAAATCAACCCGGAGCGGGCGGAGTCATTGCACCTACAGAAGAACAAATGAAAGTCACAGCAAGTAAAGTGGCTGTCATGCTTCTGAAAAAAGAACTATTGCAACAACAGCCACAAGCTGAACCACTCGATCTGAAAATTAATCGACAAGGCATGACGCTTCAAAATGATCCTCATCACCCCATTCAACATACAGATGCTGATGACAGTAAAAATACACAACCTGATTACGATGCTCTGGCGAATTATTTAACTGCTCCCCTGCCGCAACCTGATGCAGAAATAGAGGAACCGGAAGCAGAGGCAGCAGCTCATGAAGCCAATCTTGATTTAGTGATTCATGAACATCCACACTCACAAGTTCCTCCTCATTATATCGCTGTTCATCCCCAATTAGCTGCCTATATCAAAAACGATAGGAATCCCTTTTTAGATTCTCGTTTTGATCTTATACCAAGAAATGGTCAAAGACTTGCTTTAATGAATGGGCAACAACAGTTGCTTGCTGAACAAGAAAAAGACGCAGAAATATTTATAGATCCTAATGTGCTTCGTGTGATCGTTGAAGGGTGGGAAGCAGAAGCTGAAGAGAGAAGACGTTTGCAACAGCGGCAAGAACAACGTCTTCTAATTGAAGAAGTCACAGAAGAAGCTGAAGCTATTCAAGAAAAAGAACCAACACGTCCCTTAGATCCTCAATCATCAGCTATCGTACCTATTCCTCGTCCTATTCCTTCTGCAGCGCAAATGCCCTCTTATCATCCTGCTTACTTACTTTTACCTCCGCAGATGAGAATGCAATGGGCCGCAGAAAGAGTCCTGGGTATGAATGGCGTTTTCCTTAATCCTGCTACTCGAGCAGCGTTATCTGTAGCACGTCATCAGCCTTTAACTTTAACGGCTGCTCCTCAAACTCGAGAAGAAGCAAAAACAGAACAAACAGAACAATCTGTTCCAAAAGATGAACAATCAGTTGTTACAGCTCGTTCAGAACAACCAGTTATAGCAGAAAATGAATCAGAGGTATCAGATTTACTAACCACTGATTTAAAACAGCGACGTTCTACCGGTTTCGATTGGAGTAAATTTAATTGGCTTCACAATCAAAAACCTACGCCAGATGGTCTCTTTGATAGAAATGCTTTTGGCAGAAATTCATTCGAACCCATAAAAGATCCGTTTAAGTCTTTGGATGAACAGCAAAGAAAGTTTCAATCTAAATCTTTTCCTCGTCCTAATCCTACTCCTAATACCCCTACAAAAGCCCCAAAACCGGCTTCTTCTCCAGCTACAACAACTCTACCTATTGTTCCAACACCAGCACCAGTAATAGAACCTCGTCCTCCAAAATTGGATCCCACTTATAGAGATCCCACCCTAGCTCAACCCGGTAATGAAGATGTGATGCTTCATCGTCAATGGAAGCAATTTACTAAACAGTCTGGGCAATCTAATCCCATCTCTTCTTTTGTCTCTAACTGGAAAGGCTTTGGTCAGCCGCAAAGCAATACGCAAAGTTAAGCAGCTAACAAAAAAACGACAAACGACCTTAACGACAACGACAAACGACAATAACGACTTAATTCTTATTGTCGTTTGTCGTTGTCGTTAAAGTCGTTGGTGTCGTTAAGGTCGTTTGTCGTTTTATAAAAGCAAAATTTTTCTTTTTTTATTTTCTCCAAAAAGCCAGACTGCCCGTAAATATCACCCTATAATTACCTATGTCAGAACAAACGCTTTCTACTTCTTGTCCTTCTTGCCAGCAACAGTTTAGCTTGTCTGCTCAGGAACGTCCTCGCTTTTGTCCCTTTTGTGGATACTCTTTAGCTATTGAGCTTCCCACCCAGCAAGAAGTCCTCTCTAATCGCTATCAACTTCTTGAAAAAATTGGCAGAGGGGGCATGGGAGAAGTCTTTTTAGCTTTTGATACCATCTGCGGTCGACGCATTGCTCTCAAACAAATTCGCTCCGATTTATTAGAACATCCTCAAATCCGTCATCGCTTCTTAAAAGAAGCCCACGTTACCTGCCAGCTCACACACCCTGCGATTATCCCCATTTACTCCATTCAAGCCGATCAACTGAATGCTTACTACACTATGCCCTTTGTAGAAGGAGAAACTTTAAAACAAATCATTCGTAAAACATGTCAGCAAGAAAGAAAAGGAGAAAAATTAGATCATATCGGCGGCTCTATCCCTGCCCTCATGCGCATTTTTACGACCATTTGCCAAGCTGTTGCCTATGCCCACTCCAAAGGTGTTCTTCACCGCGACCTCAAACCCGAAAATATCATCGTCGGAACTTATGGCGAGGTCCTCATTTTGGATTGGGGATTAGCAAAATATCTAAATAGCGAAGTAGCAGAAGAGGAAGATTTATCTTCTATTCAAAATATCCTTCCTAGACCTAGTCATACAGAAATTACCCGTCTTGGCAAAGTCGTGGGAACTGTGGCGTATATGGCACCTGAGCGTGCTTTAGGACAACCAGCGACCATTCAAACAGATATTTATGCATTGGGTGTAATTCTCTATCAATTGCTGACTTTAAAAAACCCTTTTAGACGAAGAAATTTAGAAGAATTTCGTAAAAACATGGCGCAAGAGGAATTAATAGACCCTGTGTTAGCTGCTCCTTATCGAGATGTCCCTCGCATGCTGGCGCGTGTCACAGAAAAATGTTTAGCACGCGATGTGCAAGAGCGCTTTAACTCAGTCGATGACTTAATCTATGAGTTGGAAAATTATTTAGAAGGTCGCTCCGAGTGGTTTCAAATTGCTGAGTTAGACATCAAACGCAAAGCAGATTGGGAATTCCAAGAGCATATTTTAATTGCTGAACACGTGGCCATTACGCGCGTGACAGAAGAAGCGGAATGGGTAAATTTAATGATTTCTCAGCAATCCTTCACAGGCAATACACGTATTGAAACAACTGTCTGTTTAAAAGAAGAAGGGCATGGCATTGGGATTCTTTTGAGTATTCCCGAAGCGAGTGAACGCACTTATATTAATGATGGTTATTGTTTGTGGTTAGGCTCTGATTTGCATCGTTCCACCAAGCTGTTACGTTCTAATGTGGAAGTGATGCATGCACCCGACATCTTTTTAAAGCGTCATCAATGGACACGTGTGCGCATTGAAAAAATTGACAAAACGATTCATTTTTACCTCAATGATATCTTGCAATTTTCTTATATCGCTCATTTGCCTTTGATTGGCACACACATTGGATTTCTTTCACGTGATGCTGATTTTGAACTGCATCCTTTAAGTGTGTCTGTAGGAAGTTTGAATTTAACGGTTAACTGTTTAGCTGTTCCCGACGCTTTCTTAGCCCATCGCGATTTTGCACAAGCTTTGAGCGAGTATCGCCGTATTGCGTATTCTTTTCCCGATCGCGTAGAAGGGCGACAAGCACTTTTCCGTTCAGGATTGACCTTTATTGAACAAGCAAAAAATGCCGAGGACAAAACTCCTTTTTTAGAGAGTGCTTTGGAAGAGTTTGAAAAATTACACGGCACACCGGGCGGTCCTTTAGAATATCTAGGAAAAGCGCTTGTCTACCAAACACTCAATGATGAAGAAGAAGAAATTAAATGCTTTGAGATTGCTTATCGACGTTATCCCAAACATCCTTTGTTACCCGTTTTGCAAGAACACATTTTATCACGCATGCATGAGGTCTCGCGTCAACAACGCATTGCCACTTACCGTTTTCTTCTCTTAGCGGCTCGTCATTTTCCTACATCTGCCATTGACACACATACACGCCGTCTCTTTGCCAGTTTACAGAAACATTGGGAACCCTTGCCTTTTATCGAAGAGCATATCCCTAAACCTCACTCCCAGCAAATGCTGCGCTTTGCCATTCCCCTTGCCTTTTGGTTGGCTCAACCTCATATGCTAGGCGAAATTTTAGATGATTTATGCAAACAAGATCCTTCTGCTACAGCAGAAATCAGTAACGCATGGATCAGCTTAATGGAATTAGGTGCCTGGGAACTCGCCGCGCAAAAGTTAGAAATGATGAAAGCCCTGTTGCCTCCTCAATCTATTTTGCCCTGGCAAGATTTTGAAGGAATGCTAGCTTGTCACCAGCAGCCTCTTTCCCATGTCTTTCAAACTCTTTTTACGCGTTGTTTTTCACAATTAGATTTTTCGCATATCCGCACTTTGCTTTACGCCTGCGATCAAGCCTTGCGTCAACAACAACCAGCACTCATTCACCAAGCAATAAATGCATTGGAAAAATGTGAATTATCGCTTGAAACACGTTTACGTTTGAACGTTAAACACATTTGGGCTTATCTTTTAGAAAAAAATTGGCAACAAGCCGGGAAAGTCTTTTATTCTTATCCTTTAGAATTGTTGAATAAAGGCACGACTCCTTTACATTTTCTCTATGGATGTTGGCTGCAAGGCACTGAAGGACGTGAGATGGCTCACATTCACTTTACAGGACTTTTACATGTGACTTATCCCCGTTCTTGGACATTAGCTAGTCATGAACTAATTGGAGATCTTTCACAGCAAGGGTCGTGGCTCAATAAATCTTTTCTTTGGGAAAGAAGACATCTTTACCATCAATTAGCTCTTTATTATGATTGTGCAAACGACGATCAACAAAGCCAACACTATTTTCAACTTTACCAACAACAATTTCTACATGTCGACACCAACTAAACCTTTTAAAATTCCTCAATTACTTCAACGCACCTTAGTGTTTGAAGAATCTTTAGTTAAAATTCAACGTGATCAATTACAAATTGATCAACAAACTCCTTACACTTATTATACACTTGTCACACCCCCTTGTGCGGTCGTCATTTTGGCGACAACAGAAGAAGGCACTTATTTGCTGACAGAAGAATATCGTCATCCCACCGGACATATTCTCCTCAGTTGCCCGGGCGGCTATATTGATGCAGGAGAAGATCCCCTGGAAGCCGCCAAGCGTGAACTTTTAGAAGAAACAGGCTTTCAGGCTCAATCCTTTACTCTCATGGGCGAAGCCTATCCTTATGCCGGCTTTAGCTGTCAAAAAACTCTTTATGTCCATGCTCAAAAAGCTCATCAGGTTGCTCAACCTCAATTAGAGGTTTCTGAGATTATCCAAAACAAACTTTTTACTCCCGCTACTTTAAATCAAGCGATACAATCTGGAACTCATTTAGATGGAACTCTTTGCACGGCTTTGTTTTTTTATCAACGTTTATTAAAAAATTAACGACTCCTTAATTTTTTACTTGCCCATGAATAGCTACTTCTGTTACAAAGATATTCTAATTTATCTATTTACTAACCTATTAAAATATGTTTTATAGGATTGCTGATAAATTGAATTTTATTATTTGACTAGTTATTAGCAATAATTAAATGGTGGTAGTTTTGCAATTCAAAAGGATTTTAAGCAGTAAAACAAACAAAATTCCTCTTGATTTTAATAATTAGTCCACATACTTTATTGTAGTTTATCTTAAACCTTGAAAGGAGCTTAAATATGAACAATATTTATTCAGTTGGTCCTCAGTTTGCGGCAACTGCTTCAGATTTCTTTAAAAGTGCCCGTCAAGTGGCAGGTGATATGGCAGGCCGTGTGGTCTATGCTTTCAACAACCTTTCACAGCAGATGCAAAAAGATCGCAACGTTGCAATTGGCGTGATTTTGACAGCAAACGCAATTTGTTTCACAATTGTACACAGCTTAGCTAACTATTTAAACTCAGGCGCAGCGGCTGACGCAGCAGATCAAAGCGAAAATTCAAAAAAATTCAAAAACATTTTATTTGACACTTTACTCGTAGGTGGTTCACACTTAACACTTAACGTATTACTTTCTAAAGCAACAGGTTTTGCTCTCAATCGTTATGTATTAGCAGGAATTACAACTGCGGCGATTGCACTACGTTATCTTCTCCGCACAGCTGCTGAAACTCCAGCTCCGGTTGAAGAAGAAAAAGATAACAAAGAACCTGTCGAAAAAGACGCAGTAAAAGATATTAACAAACTTCAACAACAAGCTTTAAATGCTGGCGCTGCCGCTAAAGTAGCAGCAACTGAAGAAGAAGCAGCTAAAAAAGCACAAGTAGAAGCAGATAAGAAGCATAAAGATGCAGAAAAAGCCGTTAAAGACAAAGAAGACGTCCTTAAAAAATTAAAAGATGAAAAAGCTGCTGAAAATAACATTAAGAAAGTTGAAGCAGAAATTGAAGCAGCAAAAAAAGTTGCAAAGACAACTTCTGATGCATTAGAAAAAGCAAACAAAGCATTGACAGCTGCTGAGAATAATACTGTTGAGAAACAAGCTGCTGACGCAAAAGCTAATGCAGAGTTGAAAGCTGCTCAAGAAGAAGCTAAGAAGAAAGCCGAAGAAGAAGAGGCTAAGAAGAAAGCTGCTGCTAAAGATCAGCCAGCTCCAGCACCTTCTCCTGCTAAAGCTCAACCAGCTCCAGCGCCTGCTCCTGCTAAAGATCAGCCAGCTCCAGCACCTGCTCCTGCTAAAGCTCAACCAGCTCCAGCACCTGCTCCTGCTAAAGCTCAACCAGCTCCAGCACCTGCTCCTGCTAAAGATCAACCAGCTCCAGCGCCTTCTCCTGCTAAAGATCAACCAGCTCCAGCACCTGCTAAAGGTCAACCAGAAGCTCCTAAGCCTGCCGCTCCTAAAGCAAAAGCTGAACCAGAAGCTCCTAAGCCTGCTACCCCTAAAGCAAAAGCTGAACCAGAAGCTCCTAAGCCTGCCGCTCCTAAAGCAAAAGCTGAGCCAGAAGCTCCTAAGCCTGCTACCCCTAAAGCAAAAGCTGAGCCAGAAGCTCCTAAAGATGGCGGTATCGTAGGCGCTAAAGAAGAAGCTAAAGAAGAAATAAAAGGCGCTAAAGAAGAAGCTAAAGAAAAAATAAAAGGCGCTAAAGAAGAAGCTAAAGAAGAAATCGAAGTAGCTAAAGAAGAAGCTATACACGGTGCTAAAGCTGAAACCACTCTAACACCTGATGAAGTTATAAAAAAGACAAATTTAACTTTAGGACGTGAGCAAATAGTCCAAAAATTGCAAGGTTCAATCAATGCAAATCAGGCAAATCCCGCTGGATATATTTTAGCTAATCTTTCAGAAAAGAATGATACACGCAAAATCATGTCCCAACTTACAGCAGTTAATCCTACAATTTTTACAAGTTGTAAGAATGATTATGAGCGATTAATTGCAGCAAAAGATTTTTTAACAACAAAGATTTAAAAATCAATTTGTTAAAACATTTTTGATGCTGTCTTAAGGCTTAGCTTCCTGGCTAAGCCTTTTTTATTATGTGAAAAATAGACAAAAATTTTATGCCCATCCTGTTCATTTTCTATTCCAATCTAAATGTGAAATTTATCGATAAAAAAAAATTTTCTTGATAGCTTGAGTATCACGCAAGTCTATGATGAAATAGTGAGCTAGTGAACATAGCAAAGCGTTTGTAGTGTAGACTTTAGTCTGCGTTCGTTTCCGCGGGCTTTAGAGGTGATGCCGAAATTATTTCCTGTTTTTGTAGCTATTCCCCGGAGGGGAAAAAGAGGGTAGCCCCGGATTTTAATCCGGGGAGAGTGTTAAACACATATTGCGCCCCGGTAGGGTCGCAAGCAATGCGATAATTATCTTGCGACCCTACCGGGGCGCGATTTTTTTCTGTTAATTCCCCGGATTAAAATCCGGGGCTACCCACTTTTTCCCCTCCGGGGAATAGCTACAAAAACAGGAAATAATTTCGGCATCACCTCTAAAGCCCGCGGAAACGAGCGCAGACTAAAGTCTACACTACAAACGCTTTGCTATGTCCATTCCATCCACTTAGTCCACCCAACAATCATCGCACCGACTTGCCATTTATCATTTAACTTCACATACCGAGGACTTCATGGATTGCCTAGCTTTTTCTCGTTACCTAAAAGACATCACTAAGCCTACCCATCCTTATTATTACCCCGTACAGATCAGCTTAGTTGCTAGCTTAGCCTATATAGGCACACGTTGTTTCACTTCTATGCCGCCTCTTCAAGGTACCGCTCTTGCTGTGCTCATGTATAGCATCGACCAATTCACCACTCCTTTAGTAGGAAAACTCATTCGCCCTTATCAGGAGATTACTCTCGTTCCTCTCCTAGGACAAGCCCTTCACCTCACACTTTCTGTTCTTTTCACCAAAGTCATTTGCCAACTGGCCGGTTATACCTTTTCTTTCAAACAAATGCGCACCGTGGGCCTTGTTTTTGCCACCACATTAACTATCTTACATTTTGCTCTTCGTCAATTTCGTCGCATGCTTCATCCTGCCCCTGTTAATTAGAACAGAATTGCATTCACTCCCTCATCTATGTTAAAGTATTGACAATTTTTATTACCTGAAGCCCGCAAGAGGAAAGTTATGACTGAATTCCCTAAAGCTTATGAAGCAAAATCAATCGATGCCAAATGGTATCAATTTTGGCAAGTACGCGATTTTTTTAAAGCCAACCCTGCTTCTTCTAAAACTGCTTATTGCATTGTCATTCCTCCTCCTAATGTCACAGGCGTCTTGCATATGGGGCATGCCCTCGTCAATACCTTACAAGATGTGCTCATTCGCTGGAAACGTATGCTCGGATTCGAGGCTCTTTGGGTACCTGGAACAGATCATGCAGGAATTTCCACTCAAACAGTCGTAGAACGCCATCTCTTGCGTACGGAAGGCAAAAAACGTCAAGATTACACACGAGAAGCTTTTCTAGAGCATGTGTGGGACTGGAAACAAAAAAGTGAAACGCGCATTCTCGAACAACTCAAACGCTTAGGCTGCTCATGCGATTGGTCGCGTCTGCGCTTCACCATGGATGAGGGCAATAATCGTGCTGTACGGACGATGTTTAAGAAACTGTTTGAGCAAGGACTCATCTACCGCGGTGATTATCTGGTGAACTGGGATCCCGTTACCCAAACAGCGATCGCCGATGATGAAGTGGAACATGAAGACCGTCAATCTTTCTTGTGGCACATTAAATATCCGTTTGCTGATGGCTCAGGCTTTGTGCATATTGCTACGACCCGTCCTGAAACCATGCTGGGTGATACAGCTGTGGCGGTTGCGCCTAGCGATGAGCGCTATGCACACCTCATAGGTAAACAAATTAAACTGCCTTTAACAGGTCGTTTAGTGCCTCTGATTGCCGATCACTATGTGGACCCTGCTTTCGGAACAGGTGTTGTCAAAATCACACCTGCTCATGATCACAATGACTATCAAATAGGACTCCGCCATAACCTCCCTTTGATGAATATCATGACACCTGATGGACGCATCAATGCCAATGGAGGGCGTTTCGAAGGTCTCACCATGGCTCAAGCACGCGAAGCTGTTGTCGCTCAGTTAAAGGAAGAAGGCTGGTTAGAAAAAATTGAACCCCACGTCAATCGCATCGGAGTGTCTTATCGCTCTAAAGCCATTATTGAACCTTATTTGTCCAAACAGTGGTTTGTACGCATGGATGGCTTTGCCAAACGCCTGCGCGAAATTGTGCAGCAAGGACAAACACGTTTGATTCCTCCTCATTGGGATAACACCTATTTTCACTGGATTGATAACTTACGTGATTGGTGTATTAGTCGCCAATTGTGGTGGGGACATCGCATTCCTATTTGGTACCATCGCGATGATTCGACACGTCTCATCTGCTATGATGGTCCGGATGTACCTGAAGAAGTGAAAGCTCAACCTGATCAATGGATTCAAGACTCCGATGTTCTCGATACTTGGTTTTCATCCAGTTTATGGCCTTTTGCCACATTAGGCTGGCCCGATCAAACGCCTGATTTAGCGAAGTTTTACCCTAATGCCACTTTGATCACAGGTCACGATATTTTATTCTTTTGGGTTGCCCGCATGCTAGCCATGGGAGATTACGCCATGGGACAAGTGCCTTTTCCGGAAAGCTTTTTACATGGCTTAATTTACGGCAAATCTTACTGGCGCAATCGTCCTGATGGTGGAATCACCTATGTCACGGAAGAAGAACGCTTAGAGTACGATTTAGGCAAACAACCGATTCCACAAGACGTTTTATCTAAATGGGAGAAAATGTCTAAATCAAAAGGCAATATTATTGATCCTTTGGAAATGATTGATCAATATGGAACAGATGCCATCCGGATGGCACTCTGCGCCAGTGCGACGCAAGCGCGTCAGATCGACCTCGATCGCCGTCGCTTCGAAGAATTCAAAAATTTTGCGAATAAAATTTGGAACGGAGCGCGCTTTGTGCTTCTCAATCTACAAGGCAATGAATTGCAAGGGACATTAGCACTTGGTCCCACAGAATTTGTGCAAGGATTAGATGAATCGCTCTTCACACTAGAAGATCGCTGGATTCTATCCACTCTCGCACGTACGGTGCAAAGTGTAAATACTCACTTGGCACGCTATGAATTTGATCAAGCTGCACTCAAAGCTTATGATTTCTTTTGGAAAGAATTTTGTGCCTATTATGTAGAAATTGCCAAACCCACGCTGTTTGGTAAAGCAGGCACTCCAGCTGATCGCCTGAATAAACAGAAATTACTTGTGATTATTCTCTGTCAAGCACTGCGCCTGATGCATCCCATGGCACCCTTTATTACAGAAGAACTCTTTCATATTTTGAAAGAACAATTCCAAGAGCTGGCATTAAACAATGGCACACCTGATCCTTATACATTAGAGTGCATCCACGCTTTGCAATCTCCTGCTTGTATTGTGGCGCCTTTTCCACAAGTCATCCGCTCAACGGATGTCAATCCTCAAGTTGAGCAAACGTTTGCGTTGATGGAGCAAATCATTTACACGATCCGCAATATCCGCGGCGAGATGAAACTTTCACCCGGCACGGCTACTGATGTTTACATTATGGGCCAAGCGACTGATCCTGATTGGCAAACAGCGCAAGAAAATACGCTCATGATTAATGCACTTGTACGCACGCAAAAAATAGAGGTGTTGACCCAAGAGCTCTCTTTGGGATTCACTTGTACAGGAGTTTGCCGCTCTTTGAAAATCATGTTACCTCTTCCGCAAGAGCTACTTAAACAAGAGATGGTACGTTTAAACAAAGAAAAAGACAAACTAACGGTGTCATTGGAAAAATTACGTGCTCAACTCGCTAATACCGAATTTACTAGTAAAGCTCCTCCTCAATTAATTGAAAAACAGCAACAACAGCTCGCACAAGGAGAAAAAGAATTAGAGGCTATTCAACAGAAACTGCAATCTCTTTAAACAAATAAATTGCAAAAAAAATTTTTAAAACCGATTTTTGAAGTTGTTTGTATATACTTCTTCCAGCTGAATCCTGGAATTTTGGGCTGCGTCAAAGCCCCGGGATTGAAAAATCGCGTCGAGGGTTATATTGATTTAATATTACCCTCGACGCGATTTTTCAATCGCGGGAGCTTTCACGCTAGCCCAAAATTCCAGGATTCAACTGGAAGGAGTATATACATTTGCCTTGAAGTGGAATGAGTATATGCATGAAATGTTTTTCTATGCTAGAATCCCAAATTCAATTGAGAATGCTTCATATAGGTCAGCATGGATTTTTTGCCCTCTTATAAAGAATTGAAAACACAATTTCCGCTTCCTCAACCGCAACAACTTTTTATTGAGCAAAGCCGCCAAACAGTACGTGCGATTTTAAATGGCACTGACCCACGTCTTCTGTTAATTGTGGGACCTTGTTCAATTCATGATCAAGCTTCGGCTAAAGAATTCGCCCTTCAATTACGCACACTCTCTGCTGAAGTCTCTTCTCAATTTTTTTTAGTCATGCGCGTGTATTGTGAAAAACCACGCTCTGCTTCTGGATGGAAAGGATTTTTATATGATCCTTTTTTAGATGGTTCACATGCCCTATCAGTGGGCCTTGAATGGACACGTCAACTTCTTTTAGAACTTGCTTCTCTTGAAGTCCCGGCTGCTGCTGAATTCTTAGATCCTTTAACTGCTTTCTACTATGATGACTTGATCACGTGGGGATCAATTGGCGCCCGTACCTCTTCCTCTCAACCTCATCGTCAATTAGCATCCGCTCTAGAGATGCCCATCGGATTTAAAAACGGTATTGCAGGCAATATTGGAGCTGCCATCGACGGTGTTTTGACAGCCTCTCGTCCCCATACTTATATGCGTATGAGTGAAAATGGACGTCCTCTAGTCACTAAAACGTTCGGCAATCTGGATGGACATGTGGTTTTAAGAGGCGGTGAATCAGGTCCCAATTATCATCCTGCATCTATCGCAGAGACATTAAGGCGCCTTGAACAACTGCAATTGACACCACGGCTCTTAGTCGATTGCTCTCATCAAAATTCAGGTAAGCGGTATGATCGCCAATCAGAAGTATTCCAATCTGTGCTGCATCAAATGATAGAAGGCAATCAGGCCATTCGAGGCATGATGCTAGAAAGTCATTTACATGCCGGTCATCAAATGCTCACTCATGATCCCTCACAATTGCAATATGGCATCTCGATTACAGACGCTTGCTTAGATTGGCGCTCTACAGCTCAACTTATTCAATGGGGTGCCCAACAGCTGCATCATCAATGGCTAGCTAGTTCTCTTGTGAATAGTTGCCACTGCATTGCACGTGCATAATGTATAGGTTCACTCTGTACATGGACTATTTGCCATTTGTGCGGTAGCACTCTAACTGCATTAGCCCAGACCGAGCGCGTTTAGCGCTCGTTCTGGGATTTAACGCACAATATATTGCACTGCGGTTAGCAGTGCTACACGGACTCTGAATAGTTGCACTGCTAACCGC
>JASBUW010000196.1 GCA_030147755.1 Parachlamydiaceae bacterium | reverse complement strand
CCTAAAATAAAAATTACAACAATTGAAAAAGGAAAAGAATAAAGAAACGATGAGCTCTAAGTGATGCACTCTGAACGCTTTTTAGTTAGCGTTCAGAGTGCATCACTTAGAGCTCATCGTTTCTTTATATTCCTAAAGCAACCTAACCTTAATCTTCTTTTATAGCTTCAATCACTTTGAGACCAAATACAAATAAAATAGCACCCGCCACCGATGTAATGAGACTTGTTTTCCAGCTGATAGGATAGCCTAATGCTTGACAAGCTTTATAAGGTGCCACTACAAGAGCGACTAAAGCCGCAGCTATTGTCCAATCATCTGATTCCCGGTGAGTCAATATATGCCCTGCAAGACCTACAATTGCAAAACATGTCGCATTCACATATGGATCTAGCTGTTTTATCATTCTCCCTAATAAATACCCTACTCCTCCCATCACTACCGACGGACCAGCCATACTACAAAGATCATTAATCACACTGATAACAGGATATTCTACTTTCATTTTATACCTCCTAATGTACAATTTAGTTAAAAAATTCTGATTATAAAAAATAAAAATTTAAAAGCAATAGCCATCCGCTTTGATGAATTGTTTGTATATAAGCATCTTATTTTCTAAAATAAAGAAATTCAATCATCATCACACATATCCTTTATCTGCCTTCTTAATAAAAGACCGCCTATATAAAGCACACTTCCCACCGCTGTTGCAATGAGACTCATCTGAAAACTTAAAGGAATTTGTATAGATTCGCAAATTTGATACGGAACCACGACCAACGCCATCATGCAAAGATAACCACTCGCTTCATTCGTTTTTTCATGAAAAATTAAATTCCAAGCCGCTCCTGCAACAGCAAAACAGATAGCATTCGCACGCGGATCGATTTGCCTAATAAGACGTCCACTTAAATAACCGATACCTCCCATGATAACAGCAGGCAATGTCAAATCGCTCACATCATTAATGAATCTAAATACAATTGATTTTGCCATCTATTTTTCTCATAATTACAATAGTTGCAGATTTAAATTATTAAATTAAAAACGAAGTATATTAACATAAAAATTGCAAGTCAATAAAAATTAATATTTTAAATTATTGACTAAATCAAATTCATTAGATAAACAAAGGCTGTTAAGGTCTAACAGAGCTATGTACATGAAAATCCCTCGTTTTCATCTTTTTCCTCTTTCTTGGCAAACTTACTTTGCTCATTTGCACCATTATGGATTTGCCATCTTAATTTTTATTGTGGGGACTCTCATCTCTCTTACAGCCTTTCATTTGTATCGCAAACAAGATTTAAAGCGGATACATGTAGAGTTTAATCGCCTAGCTGATTTACGCCTTTTTTTTATTAAAGAGAAGCTCAAAGAAACAATTGATCAGCTTAAGATGATTCAAAAACTTTATGAAGTGAATCCGAATATTTCAGAAAAAGAATTTTTAGTATTTACTCACAATTCTTTTCATCTTTATCCCAATTTATTAACAATCAGCTTATTAAAACAAAAACCTTTTCATCTTATTCCAGAGCAAGCTCCCGGATTCACCTTTATCGATTTCGCCAATCCACAAGATACAGAGAGTCAATATTTTTTTCCTCTCACTTACTTAGCATGGAATCCGCAAGTCGGCTCTATTGATTTCGACAGCCAAGTTTACTCTATTTTTTTAGAGCTATTAAAACGCACAGAAAATTTTTCCGACATGAGTGTTTCTTACAATGTTCCTTATTTGCATGAGACTAAGAAACAAGGATTTTTTATATTCAATCCTCTATTTTCTAAATCTAATACACGTGGGCAAGCTTCTAGAACTTTGAGAGGGATTGCCATAGGGTTTTCTAATTTTGAAGATATTGTAGAAAGAATCAGGACGCATATTGAACCTATCGGGATTAATATTAGTCTCTATGATATTTCAAGCGAAAAAATACATTTACTCTATTGGAGTCCCGCTCTTATTTTAAAGGACCCTTCTTATATTTCACCTCAAAACAAGGCTATACAAGAACAATGGTCGCACAGTCACACCATGCATATTGGCAATCGTCTTTGGCAAATTAAAGCTACACCCACTCTAGGCTTTATTCATCAGCATGAGCAATGGCAGCATCTAGAGGTTCCTATTATTGGCATTTTAATTTCCGGTCTTACTTCTTTTTATTTTTTAGTTCTTGTTAATCGGCGGATGTTAATTGAAAAAGAAGTACAAGAACGGACGAATGAACTAGGAACAATTAATCAAATTTTACAACAAGAAATTTATGAACGTCAGATTATTGAGGAAGATCTGTCAAAAAAACAACACTATCTAGAAAAACGGCATGAGGCTTTAGAATATTTGACTAAATTTACCACCACAGAATTACGCGAAGCTATACGAGAAGTCATCTCACGTACTGCTACAGTCATGCAAATTAATCGCGTGAGTGTGTGGTTCTACGAAGAGTTAGATCATCGACCGGTCATTTCATGTATAGGGCTTTATACGTTGTCTACGCGTTCATTTTCTAACCATCTCGAATTATCTTCTCGAGATTTTCCTTATTATTTTAAATGCCTGAAAATGCATTCTCAGCTGATTATTCCCGATCCCTCAGATATCAAATTGAATCAAGAACTTTCTCCCTATCTCACCACATTTCATATTATTTCAAAGCTTGATATTCCCATTGTATTTGAAGGTCAATTACTGGGTGTTCTTTGCTGTGAAGAAACGCGTCATCAAAAAGAGTGGGAATTAGAAGATCTTCACTTTGGAAAAACCATTGCTGAAATTATTGCCATCATGATTGAACAGTCTGCCAGACGCAAAACAGAAAAGGCCTTACAAGAAAGTGAAGAACGGCTGCGCTTTATTACGCAGAAAGCCATTGATGGCATTCTTTCCGTCACAGATAAAGGGGAAATTACTTCTTGGAACTATGGTGCCGAACAAATGTTTGGCTATACAGAATTTGAAATCATTGGTAAACCTCTTCATACTGTGATTTTGCAGGATAATTTACATCAAAGCGAAGCTGCAGCAAAACCCATTGAATTAAAGGGAAAACGTCGTGATGGACATATTTTTCCGGTTGAAGTCTCTCATACGCGGTGGAAAAGTGGGGACTCTTATTTTGATACAATCATTGTGCGTGATATTACTGAAAGAAAAGAAAATGAAAAACGTTTAATTCGTGCGATGCGCGAAGCAAAAGCCGCTAATGAAGCTAAAAGTGAATTTTTAGCTACTATTTCTCATGAACTGCGTACGCCTCTTAATGCCATTATTGGTTTTAATCAATGTTTGTTGATGGAAATGGATGGCGTAGTTAACACGCAACAACAAGAGAGCTTAAAGAAAATCGAAAAATCTTCTTTTCACTTATTAAATCTGATTAATGATGTTTTAGATTTAGCTAAAATTGAAGCCAATAAGGTAGAATTAGAAATCTCACTACAAAATATTGTGGAGCTCATTTTGTCTTGCTTGGAGGAACTTCAACCTTTGATTCAAAAGAAAAATTTAAGTCTGTTGCAAAACCTCCCCTCATCTCCTGTTTTCATTGAAATAGACCCTATACGTATGCGTCAAGTCTTATTGAATTTATTAAGTAATGCCGTGAAATTTACAGAAACGGGCTCTATTACGGTATCCTTGTTAGATGACGCCTCTCATATTGAAATCCATATTCAAGATACCGGTATTGGATTGACATCCGAAGAAATGTCTAAGATTTTTCAACCTTTTACTCAAGCGGATAGTTCTATCACACGCAAATATGGCGGTACAGGCTTAGGATTAGTCATTTCTAAGAAAATCGTTGATATGCATGGGGGCAAGATTATCATCCAAAGTGAGAAAGGAAAAGGGAGCACATTCATTATCTCTTTACCTAAGAGCGCTTAATTTTGTGCTTGCCATTGAAAACATGTTCTCTTATAGACAATGTTAGATTTACGCGAAGCGTTTGGAGTGCGAAGGTCCTCCTTCGCTTTCATTAAAGACGCTTCATATGAAAGCGAAGGAGGACCTTCGCACTCCTGAGTAACTAAACATTGTTATTAGCTCGCTCTTTTAAAGTGTTTTTTTAGTAATTGATCAGAGCGTGCTTAAAAAGACTGGTTTTATCTGTGCGGTAGCACTATCACTGCATTAGCCCAGACCGAGCGCGTTTAGCGCTCGTTCTGGGTAAATAATGCCATTTGATTAGCACTGCGGTTAGCA
>JASBUW010000183.1 GCA_030147755.1 Parachlamydiaceae bacterium | reverse complement strand
GCAGTGATAGTGCTACCGCACAAATGGCAAACAGTCTATATACACAGTGAACCTATACAGCGCGTATTACTCATTATTTTTCTCTCTGTACTCTCTGTGTCCTCTGTGGTAATTTGTTAAATTTTACCACAGAGGACACAGAGAGTACAGAGAGAAAAAATGAGGTTAGGTAGTGAATGCTACCAATTACAGAATTTGAAACTCATGCAATTAAATTGATTCACTAATGATAGAAAACTTTTCACCACTACCTTAATGCTAGATTTATTTGAGCGGCTTGTGCTTGAACATGTTGATTTTCTATTTGTTGCATTTGTGCAGTAGTTTCAGCCACTATGTTTCTCGTATTTTGTCGGAAGCTATTTAATTGTGCTACCACCTCAGGAGGCATGTTTGCCTCCAAAGCATGCCGTACTCCTTCATCTGCTAATACTGCTTGCTCCATTGATATAGAGTCTTCAAAAAATCTTAATGTATATCTTTCTGCTAAATTTGCGCATGCAGTTTGTATACTTACAGCTCTTGAAGAAATATTGACCATTCCATGCTTAAGTTGATTTAAAGCATCCCTATGTACATGATCTTGAATCAATATTGTGATGGCTTGATCGTGGACTATGCACTGTATTTGTTTTACGCAATTTCTACCATGAAATAAGGGTGGTTGTCCCCACATTACCTGTTGGTCGTTAATGAAATGTGGTAAAGCGGCTAATGTCATATTTTGCATAATTATTTCTCCTAAAATTATTAATTGTTTTAGTTTTTATGTTATTTGATAAAATTATTAACAATAATTAAATATTGAGTCAATATAAATTATGTTTTTATAAAAAATTTAATATTTTATGAGAGCAAACATAACTTATAATGATTTAAAAGATTATTGAGTTTGAATTCAAAAGTGTTGTATTAATTCAAGAATTGTAAACAAAGTCAAGACTTGCTGGTTAAAAACACTTTATACGTCGCAAGCGGCAGGATAAGAAAGGTTTATTGATTGTCAAATCTTTATTATGGCAGCGGAGGCGTTTCTGTTAAATCAGAAATCGTCGGAATACTGTGCATCATTTGCTCCAGCACTTGAAATTCGTCTAACACACCATTAATCTCTTGAATAATGACAGGTGTATCGCGATGTTTAGTCATTTTTTCAGTTTCAAACATCTTCTTGAGATCAATTAAAGGTTGGGTAAGCACTTTAATGTTAGTTTGTTTATCTTTTTTAAAAGTATTTCTTGCAATGGCTGCTAATCCATTGATAATGGCTCTAAAAGGTTCTTGCAAATCTGCATATGTCAGATCAATATCCTGGGTAATGGTTTTGGCAATCTCTAGCAATGTACTTGTGGTGAGAACTGCCACTTCATCAAAATGATGCTGCTGGGCTTTTAAACCAAATTTGGTTAGAAAATGCGTGGGAAAACTCACCATAGATAGATCGTACTGCGCTCCATAGACAATGATTTTGCCCATCGTCATCACCATTTGTCTGCAGATGGTCTCTAATCGGTTATGCAGGGCTTTATCATTGATCAATTCTAAGCGTTGTAAAAGATAAAAGATCGTGTAACTCGCTTCATCTCGACCTGTTTCTTTTTCGACAGTTTGGTCGACGTTCACGTGAGCAATACTTTTGGACGAAGCAAAGAAAGCATGAATAATCGGGGGAAAAGTTTGCAGAGCTTGTGCACTTAACGCTAATTTGCTTTTCTCCACTGCACGTAAACTGATTTCAGCAAGTCCATCTAAACTCTGCCACAACACTTGATCTTTGTCATTCTGGATGGCTGTTTTTGCTTCTTGAGCAAAATGATCCACTAAATAAGAAGGATTGAGAAAATTTACTAAACGCAACCACGTATCGCGTAACAAATCGAGTGCTAAACCAAAAGCGATAATCCATCCCAAAAATAACCACTTTTGATACGGAATATCGACTGCGAGGAGAATCGCTACTCCAATAAAGGAAAGCAAAGGAAATAAAAATAAGAAAAAACGTGCCAGCCGTAAGGGAATATTATGTCGCAGAAGATTCATGAGGTTAGGAATTAGCTTTTGCTCCAATCGACCTAACGGACTTAAAATAGAAGTATTAATAAAAATCGTGCCGAGAAAAATCAAAGTTCCACCTGTCAACATCAGCGCGATAAGGTAAAGAGGGTGAAAAGTTAACGCAGTGGGAGTAAATAATTCCATTAAGACCGCAATGATGATTGCACAGATTGTAATAAGCATAAATTTTTCCTCTTTAAATCTTTTATTCGTAGATTAGGGAACGCTTGCTTTATTAGCAAATATTACGCGATGTAGATCAGGATTAACGCATTTTAGTGGACAAACGACACAAAGGACATAAACGACTTTAACGACAAAGTGGACTAGGGTAGATATGGTGGACCCCAAAGATTGGACAGAATTTAAGGTTCGTTTTGTCCTCAATTCGTGTTTTGTAGAAAGAAGCAATAAATTAACTTTTTTAAAGAAATTCATTGTCACTTATGCAATTGTCTCATTATAGTCCACTTTGTCGTTAAGGTCGTTTATGTCTTTTGTGTCGTTTGTCCACTAAAATGCTTTAACCTTGCAATGCAGATAAGTCATCTCATATGCTCTAAAAATAAAATTCTCTAAAGAGTAAAATAGTATAAGAGAAAATTGAATAATAAATATTTTATCGAATTTGTTTTATAATGTGTTGTAATTAAGAGAGTTGAATAAAATTAAACAATTATTGTTTATTCATGCTATGGATAATTAAATAGGAAGAGAATTGAAATTGTATGTGCGTAAGAGATAAAATCTTTAGATGGAGGTAAAAAATGTTAGATTTAATTACCACATTGTTAAGTGCGTGCAGTTGTGTTCCAGATGAAAAAAGCATGAAAGAGTTACAATCTCTTACAAATCAATTCCATCAAACTTCGGATCCATCTGATCAACAATATAGAGAAACCTTAAGAAAAACGTATCAACTTAACCAACAATTCCGTGAAAGGGAAGCGAATAGTCCCTCCACTTTAAAGCGGAAAATAAAATACGAAATAATAGAATCAACAGAAGTTGTTAATTTTACTGAAAACGAACGGTGATTGTTTTGCTCTGTGAACTCTGTGGTTATTCATCACAATAACCACAAAGTTCAAATCGATTTAATAACGCCAATAGCTAAACTGAGGTTGGATATACACTTGTGGTCCAGGACGTTCCACAATAACCTGCTGGCGATATACAGGCGCTGGATAATATACGCGCTCTTGCACCACAGGACGGTAAGGCGGAGCTACTACGACGGGTTCATAACAGGGAGCTGGGGCAGGAACAAGAACGGGAGCGGGAGCTGGCACCATATAGTTGTTATATTCCACATAGCGTGGTCTCGCATCAAAGTTTAAATTCAATCCAAAAGCTGTTGATGTAGAACGACTTTTATAAACTCTATATTTATGATGATGTTTCGCACTTAACGAAGGCATGAAAACCCACATCATTATGAACGAAAAAAGAATAAGGGTAGTTAATTTGGCCATTCTCATGATTTTACCTCTCTAATTAATTTAGTATGAGTTCATTCCTATTTTAAGGAAGCTTTCAATAATCAGCAAACATAAAAATGGGATATTCTTGATAATCAATAAATTAGAGAATTTATTGATGCATTCTTAAATTAAATCGCATGCATGGTCAGGCATCCAATGTTTGTCTTTGCCTATCCATTTGATATTGCAGCCAATAGGATTCGTTAAAGGTTTTCGAACCTGCTTGTGATGAAAATAATCTTCCAAAGCGTTTTCTAAATCATTCACTGTCATTTTAGTCGGATCTTTAGGAGAATCAATAGCGCGTCCTGTATAAATCAAGTGGTGCTTTTTATCGAACACGAAGAAGTGAGGGGTGCGCAAGGCGCCATAAGCGAGAGCGACTTCTTGAGTTTCATCGTGTAAATAAACCCAGGGAAACTGGTGCTCTTTCATGCGTTCTACCATTTTTTCATAAGAATCATCGGGATAACTCATGGCATTATTGGAGTTGATTCCCACAAACACGACGCCTTTAGATTGGTATTTTTCGGCTGTTTTGCGCGTAATTTCATCAGATCCAGTAACATAAGGGCAGTGATTGCAAGTAAAAAAGATAACAAGAATCTCCGCGGTGGCAAAGTCGTTTAAAGCGTAATATTTTCCGTCTGTACCGAGTAAGCGAAAATTAGGGGGATTTGCTCCTAAAGGGAGAGTAAAAGGTTTTGTATTCATGCAGCTATCCTTAAGGTTTAATGAGTCTTGTGTTATTTTATAGAAAAATAAGCTTGCTTCTTAAGCTAGAGGAAGATAAAAATATTGTCCACTAGAGGTCTATACTTTATGCAAAAAAAATTATTAGATGCAGTGCAAGATTGCGTACATGTCATCGAACAACTCAAGCAACCCGCCGCTTTATCTTTTATGCAAGAGGTCTCGCAAGCGTTAGCCAATTGTTTTGCCAAAGGCAATAAAGTTCTGATAGCGGGTAATGGAGGCAGTTTATGCGACGCCAATCACTTTGCAGAAGAGCTCACCGGTGTGTTTCGTCAGGTACGTCGTGCTTTACCCGCTATTGCTTTAACGGATGCCGGTCATTTGACTTGTACGGCGAATGACTTGGGATTCGAAAGAGTATTTGCACGAGGAGTAGAAGCTTATGGTCAACCGGGAGATATCTTTATTGGATTAACCACAAGTGGAAACTCTCCCAATATCGTACACGCTTTTCAAGAAGCACAACGCAGACAGTTACAGACAGTAGCCTTTCTTGGAAAAGGAGGCGGAAAGCTCAAAGGAGCGGCAGATTTCGAGCTGATTATAGAGGGTTTTGCTACATCGGACCGCATACAAGAAGCGCATATGGCCGCGATGCATTTGATCATTGAGCAAGTAGAGTATCTTCTCTTTCCGACTAGTCCTGCGAGCTTAGCTATAAATTCTATTGACCAATTGACGACAATCAGTCGTTAAGCTTCATTTGATCCAGTGATTTTATGATCATGAGAAAAATCGAACTTTATGTAAAGGATGTCATTCGGGGACGTCGAAGAGGCTTTTTTGCTTATTTGATTAAAGCTTTTTTACTGCCTTTGAGTTGGTTTTATAAAGGAGGAATGGCTTTTCGCAACTGGTTGTATGATCAAGGGTGGATGCGTCGTTATGTTCCTCCCATCCCTTTAGTGATTAGTGTAGGCAATATTGTAGCAGGAGGGACAGGAAAGACGCCTGTGACGCTTCTATTAGCTCAGGCTTTTTATGAACAATTTGCTGTCGCTATTTTATCACGAGGTTATCGTTCTCAAGCTGAAAAGTTAGAAAATCCGATTTTACTGTGTGAAGGGCATGGACCCGCTTTTCCGGCAAGTTATTGTGGCGATGAGCCTTATTTGCTAGCTCAGCGCTTGCCTAAAGCGACAGTTATTGTAGGGGGCGATCGCAAAAAAGCCTCTTTTCTAGCTGCCAAAGCTGGAGCACAAATTATTTTGTTAGATGATGCTATGCAGCACCGCCGTTTAGCGCGTGATTTTGATGTAGTAGTGGTGGATATCAATGATCCCTTTGGACAAGATCATTTTCTGCCCCGTGGATTTTTGCGTGAAGATCGTTGTTCCTTACAGCGCGCCCATTTGATTGTATTGAATCATGTTCAGGATTTAGAGCAGTTTCAAGCAGTGAAAGAGCAATTGAAGCCTTATACGTCTGCTCCTTTGATTGGAACGCAAGGACATATCAGTGCGATTCGCAATTTACATGACCAAATCGTCGACATTCCCAAAGAGCAGCCGGTGGGCATGTTTTGCGCGATTGCGCATCCTGAATATTTTCGACGTACGTTAGAACAACTGGGATTCACTGTTGTCTCAGAATATATTTTGCCTGACCATGATCCGATCCGAGAGAAAGATTTAGAGCAATTTGCACAGAAAAGCTTAAAAAAAGGGGCAGCCTCGTTGATTTGTACAGAAAAAGATCGCGTGAAGCTTGTTCCTGAACTCGCGATTGCTTTACCCGTTGCATGGGTGCAAATGGACTTACAGGTAGTAGTGGGGAAGGAAGAATGGGAAACGTTCTTAAAACAAGCAGAAGCTAAGATGGATTAAATTTAACTTATCTTTAACGTTAATTAATAATTTTATATTAAAATGGTAAACTCATGTATTTCTATGAAACATCACTGAAAATAGGATCAATATGAAGCTGTGGGTCAAAATTTTTATAGGACTAATCCTTGGAGCACTGACAGGCTTCGTCTTGGGAGAAAAGGCTATTTATTTAAAGCCTTTAGGAACGATCTTCTTGAACTTAATCAATATGATTATTGTTTTACTGATTCTCTCTTCTATGACAGTAGGAATCACGAGCATTCATGATCCAAAAAAATTAAGTCGTGTAGGCGGCAAAACAATGGGCATTTATTTAATGACCACATTTATTGCCATTCTTGTCGGTTTAACGCTTGGAAATGTATTTGATTTAGGAAGTAGTTTAACATTGCAAGCAGTTGAACCGGTTACGACTAAAACACCTTCTCTTGGGGACATTGTCATGGACATTTTCCCTAGCAATCCTATTGCCTCTATGGTCAATGGTCACATTTTACAAGTGATTGTATTTGCTGTTTTCTTGGGACTCGCCATTAATTTTTCAGGACCCAAAGGAAAACCGCTGCTCCATGTTTTAGAATCTTTGGCTGATGTCATGTATCGTCTTACCTCTCTGATCATGGAATTTTCACCTATTGGAGTATTTGGAATTATGGCCTGGGTAGCGGGAACATTTGGTTTAACGCTTCTCTTCCCGCTTTTAAAATTTTTAGCCGTTTATTACTTTGCTTGTGCCTTACATTTGATAGTCATTTATGGAGGGCTTCTCAAAGGGATTGCTCGTCTGCAACTCTGGCCCTTTTTTAGAGGGATGGGGGACGCCACCATGATGGCTTTCTCGACTTGTAGTAGTGCAGCTACTTTGCCTGTTGCAATGCACTGTGCACAGGAAAATTTGGGTGTTTCTAAAAATATTTCCAACTTCGTGCTGCCATTAGGCATTACCATGAATATGAATGGGACAGCCATTTATCAAACTATGAGCGCTGTTTTTATTGCTAAAGCATACGGAATTCCACTTGATTTGAGTAATTATGTGACACTCACTTTAACAGCCGCCTTATCTGCGATTGGGACTGCCGGTGTGCCAGGAGGAGGATTCATTATGCTGTCAGCCGTTTTAACTTCTGTTGGCTTGCCCTTAGAAGGGCTTGCCTTAATGGCTGGAATCGATCGCCTAAGAGAAATGGTGACAACCACTCTCAACATTTTAGGGGACGCAGCCGTCACAGTCTTTATTGCGAAGCAAGAAGGTGAACTAGATGAGCGTCGCTACTATCATTCAGAACTTGTAGAGTTTGACAGTAGCGAAGCTTAAAATTAACGTTTAGATATTGATGAGCCTTCACTTTTAATAGATAAACAGACACCTTCAAGCCAACTTTCATATCCGTGTCCATAGACAGAAGAAGTATCACTTCTCATTTCTTGTTGCTCTATAATATAGTCTTGGAGTTGAAGTTGTTGCACAACCCGGTCTTTTATTTGGTATTTAAAAGGTGCGTATTGATTGATATGCCCGGTTGTAAAGTAAAGTCCTTTTGCTCCCGCCTTGATAGACTCAACTGCCAGCCGGATGGTATTCTCTTCATTTAATTCTTTTATTCTGGCGACCTTTTCCTCTTCAAACACATATGAACCTGCTTGATTAATGGAAGGCATTAAAGAACGAAGGAAAGACATATCAACTTGCATAACAAGCTCCATAATTAAAAATTTATAATTTTGAAATAATATATTATTTTTCATGTTTTATTAACTCACCTTACGCAAACTGAAGTTTGGACAATTGTAGCTAATCGCGGCAGCGATCAAAAGTGGGAAGCCCCGCGTGAAGCGAAAGGCCGGTTAGGCCTGTAGCGGAACGTGGGGAATCAATCCATAATAAAATG
>JASBUW010000181.1 GCA_030147755.1 Parachlamydiaceae bacterium | reverse complement strand
TGGTTTTCCATTTTTATAGGAATATTTTTTAACCATAGTGACATAAGGTCCAGAGCAAAATGCCAGGCCTTTACTGTACTTAAAACAAAATAAAATCCCAATGGAAGATCCAAACATTATCTACGAGGTCAATAGCCTCTACGGCCCTACAGAGGGGATTCTTCCACTGGGTATTACCGATTCAAAATAACATCGATAATTCGTTTCATTTTTAATGATACCAAAGACTACACGAGCCATTTTGGCAGCAACAGCAGTGTATCCTTTACGCTTTAAATCATCGTTATTTGGATCCTGCTTAATGTAATTCTCAAATTTTTTCCTAAATGTATTTTCGCGCATTCTAATAGCCACAGTTGCAGCAAGCCAGAAAGCATAACGTAATTTACTATTGCCATATTTAGATATTTTGCTGGTACCACGAAAATACCCAGATTGATGCGTACTCAAATCAAAACCACAGAATTTAAGGAATTGGCGATAGTGTTTAAAGCGCCTTAAATCACCAACTTCTGCTAAAATCATAAGTGCTAAAATTGGTCCTATTCCAGGAATAGAAAGCAATTTCTTGTAATCATTATTCCCCTGAAGAAATGAATCTGCCGTTTCTTCAATTTCTTTTAATCGCTTACATAACCCTTGATGTTCATGGAGGATTACGCGGAACATATCAATTGCCTGGGAGCTTTCTTCTAATGGAAGGCCTATACTTTCTTGAGCAGTTTGATAAAAGTTAATTAACCAATTTCGCTTGTCTACTTTGCGACCTACCACTTTCCAAGCAACTTTAATAAACTCATCTTGAGTGTACTTTAATACACTCGATGGGGTCGGAAAATGGGATATGAAGTGAGTAAACCATAATGCGCGTGAACTGTGAAAAAACATTTCGACCTCAGGAAAATAAAGGGGCAGATAGTGGTTCATAATACTGTGTTGTACCCTAACTTTTCTTAGCGATATTTGTTGGTAGGTTTTAGCAAGCTCTTGAATATCGTTATATTTATTAATTAAAGGGTCATGATATATTTGTACCACACCCGTTCTGAGTAAGTGTAAAATCACTTGTGCATCTTTCGGATCATTTTTATCCCATGAGTTATGAAGAGCTTCGCGAGTTCTGGCCGCAGCCAATGAGGAAACAAAATACACGGTAAAGCCTGCCATCTGAAGGTGATAGGCAATCGGGCGATGATAATTAGAAGTTGCCTCCAATCCAATATGGCATTGACATCCAAGAGAACTAAGGTAGTTAATAAACTCTCTGTAATCTTTCATTTTATTAGCTACTTTAAATTTTTTCCTTGTGCCATTAGGTAGTTGCACTAGCACATCATTTTTAGCCTTGGCAACATCGATAGCAACTAGCGCAACGCCTTGAGCGTTGTTAAAATTGATTGTCATAGTTGGATTCTCCTTAAGTTTACTTTCATTGGGGTTAACCTAAAGATTGTTTCTCAACTATGACTCCTCTTCAAAGGGTACTATGGCCTTTGTTACCCTACGCTATGCTAAATGATTTTGCCACCAAAGACAGTTTGAAAATTATCCAAATCACCGATTCACACCTTTTCTCTGATGACTCGCGTTTGTTTGGTGTTAATCCTAATAAAAATTTTGATGAAGTGATAAAAGTCTTCTTCAAAAAGGAGCATCCAGATACGGATTTTATTCTATTAACCGGCGATTTATCGCAAGATGAAACCCCCGCTGCTTATCAATATTTATTGGAATCATTTAAAACCTGCAAAAAACCTGTATTTTGGATTCCCGGTAATCATGATGATGAACAAATTATGGAGACAATTTTTACTCAATCTTCGCTATTCAACCGCAAAAGATTGCTTAAGCTGAAACATTGGAGTTTGTTGTTTATTAATTCAAAACTTGAAAATTCGGGAAACGGTTATCTTAACCCACGTGAATTAAATGAGATTAAGACCCAGGTCAATACCAGTAAAAAGAATATTGCTTTAATCATGCATCACCATCCAATCCCTGTTAATACGCCATTAATTGATCGATATATTTTAAATAATCAGGACGATTTATGGGACATCATTTCTCACTCTAAAACCAAATTAATCATTACTGGCCATGTCCATGGTGATTACAGTCTTGTCCATCATGGGGTAAAAATAGAATGCTC
The DNA here is from genome assembly GCA_030147755.1 of Parachlamydiaceae bacterium. Lineage (GTDB taxonomy): Bacteria > Chlamydiota > Chlamydiia > Chlamydiales > Parachlamydiaceae > JASBUW01. Next base: position 864 of record JASBUW010000181.1, on the reverse strand, counting down.
TCCAGCGACGGCTTATCAACTTAAGAAAGGTACCGAGATATTGCAAATTGAAAATACGATGGGCTATAAAATTCATTACTTTGAACGAGATAAGCACTATTCAAAGGGGGTGGTATGGTCCGCGAAAGCAAATTTATAAAAACAAAAAGACTTCGCGGAAGCAACTAATTATGGAGAAATGGAAGTCACTAATTCGAATTATGATCAGGCAATTTTCTTGTGTAAGCTGCTAATGGTATGGTTAGGCAACAACAACCAATAATGCCCGGGGTTTTTCATATGACCGGCAATGAAAGTTGCTTTTTCGCCAGCACCCCAATAAACATCGCCGCGCACCAAACCTTTGATAGCACCACCGGTATCTTGGGCAATCATTAGGCGCTGAAAAGCTTTCTCTTGGTCCGGGTTCAGTTCAGCAGGTCTTGAAGTATTCAACCACAGCGGCGCCCCTAAGGGGATATATTTTTTATCAATTGCTAAAGAATATCCTGGAGTTAAAGCAACGCCCTGTGAACCGAGAGCAGCCTCATCTTTTAGATAGTGAAAAAACACAAATGACTTATTTCGATTAAGGACCTTATGCATTTCGCTCGGATTTTTTTCCAGGTAGCGCTTTATACGCTGCATGGAAGCATTATCTTTTGTCATAATCCCTTGATCGATAAGGACGCGTGCAACAGAAGTATAAGGAGCACCATTTTCACCCGCATACCCTATGTGGATTCGTGAACCATCATCCAGCTCAACTGTGCCTGATCCTTGAATCTCTAAGAAAAGCCGATCAACATGGCTATTTACCCAAAGGAGTACCGGGGCTTTATCGGCAATGACGCCTTTATTGATTTGAGATCGCGTGTAGTAGGG
>JASBUW010000180.1 GCA_030147755.1 Parachlamydiaceae bacterium | reverse complement strand
GCAGTGCAATAGGTTGTGCATTAAATCCCAGAACGAGCGCTAAACGCGCTCGGTCTGGGCTAATGCAGTAATAGTGCTACCGCACAGATAAAACCAGTCTTTTTAAGTATACTTTGACCAACTACTAAAAAGGTCACTGTTGCTTTTTGATATTAGCAACGAAGTTGCTTGGGGGCTCCAAATGCTTACGCGTAAAACCAAAATAGCCTTTTTACACTCTTTAAAATTTAAATTTCAGGCAACTAAAAAGGATAAAATCCAAAGGCTGGATTTTATCCTTTTGAAGAGAAAAAGGCTAGCCTTAATCTTTCATGGAAAGTAGGAATTCGACGTTGCTATTGGTTTTTCTCAAACGGCCTAATAAGAGGTTCATTGCATCTCCAGGTGCTAAGTCAGCGACGGCTTGACGCAATAAATAAATCTTTTCCAATTCATTAGGATGGTACAAGAGTTCTTCTTTACGTGTTCCGCTCTTGATCAAGTCAATGGCAGGATAAATGCGTCGATCGGATAAACGTCGATCGAGCACAAGTTCCATGTTACCTGTTCCCTTGAACTCTTCGAAGATTACCTCATCCATGCGTGAGCCTGTATCAATCAGGGCTGTCGCAATAATTGTAAGCGAGCCACCTTGATCAATATTACGGGCTGCACCGAAAAAGCGTTTAGGCTTGTGCAGGGCATTGGCATCAATACCACCCGTTAAAATCTTGCCTGAATGTGGCTGGATGGTGTTATAAGCGCGTGCTAAGCGGGTAATGGAATCCAACAAAATGACGACATCATTACCATGTTCCACGAGGCGACGTGCTTTTTCAATCGCCATTTCTGCCACTTGCACGTGTCTTTCAGGGGGTTCGTCGAAAGTAGAAGAAATGACTTCTCCTCTGACGATACGTTGCATATCCGTGACTTCTTCAGGACGCTCATCAATGAGGAGAACGATCAGGACGATTTCAGGATTATTGCAAGCGATGGCATTGGCAATGTTTTGTAAGAGAATCGTTTTTCCCGTGCGTGGAGGCGCTACAATGAGGGCGCGTTGCCCTTTACCGATAGGAGCGGCGAGGTCAAGCACACGAGTGGAAAGACGATCCTTTGTCGTTTCCATGACGAGGCGTTCTTCCGGATAAAGCGGAGTGAGGTTTTCAAACAGAATGCGTTCTTTTGCTTTTTCGGGAGGACGACCATTGATTTTATCCACTTTTAAGAGGGCAAAATACTTCTCTTTATCTTTAGGGGGGCGAATCGTTCCGCAAAGAGTATCCCCTTTTTTGAGATCAAAGCGACGAATTTGTGCGGGGGATACATAAATATCTTCGGCAGAGGGAAGGTAGTTATAGTTAGGAGAACGTAAGAAACCGAATCCATCGGGTAAAATTTCTAAAACACCTTCTCCGTAGAGGATCTCATTAGGATTCTCGGAGATCGCCTTGACAATTTCAAACACCATCTGCGACTTTGTTAAAGAGCCAAGATGTTTAAGACCAATTTTTTTGCCATATTGATTGAGCTGATCAATATTCATGCGTTGGATATCAGCGATTTTAGTGATGACCTCTGGTTGATGAGATCGGTCTTGGTGTGCATGACCCTGATCAGGGCTTTGCTTTTCAGATGCATTATCTTCAAATGTCATCGAGTTATCTAAATGTGAGTTCTCTGGGTCCATTAAAAACAAGACTCCAATTGTAAGGGGGTTAGTATTGGTCTTCTTCTAGAAGAAAGAAGACATGGATTAGTTAGCTCTCTATAAGCTTTTGATATATTTGTTTTGTAATTTGTTGAAGATCCGCTAAAGTGCCGTTATTCATAATCACATAATCAGCTTGCCTAGCCTTATCGTGTAAAGAAAGTTGTCGGGCCATACGCTGATTAAATTCCTTTTGATCATAACCTGTGGCTAGTTCAAAGCGCTGATAGCAAATCTCAGGATCTGCTAGAACAGCAATGACAACATCATAATCTTTTTTTCCTCCACTTTCAAAAAGAAGAGGAATCTCCGCCACAAAAAGAGGGGGAGGATTTGTCAAACTTTTTTGTCTCTGATAATCTTGGTCTAGCTCCCTATATACTGCCGGGTGCAAGAGTTTTTCTAAGGCTTGCAGTAAATTTAAATCTTTAAAAACAATCTGAGCTATGCGCACTCGATCCAATTGCTGATTTACTAAAATGTCAGATCCCAGAAGTTTTACGACCTCTTGGCCAAGGTTTGTATCGGAGGACAATAGTTGATGAACGATTTTGTCGGCGCTTACGACGTAAGCTCCCAATTCCTTTAAGATACGACAAACCGAGGATTTGCCACAAGAAAGACCGCCTGTGACGGCCACTTTCTTTAATTTTAACATTCTTTCCAATTTTTGCCAATATTGATATCTACAACTAACGGAACTTTAAGCGGCATGACACCTACCATGACTTCATGGACAAGCTTCTGAACTTCTTCTAGCTCTTCGTCCGGAACTTCAAACAGCAATTCATCATGGATCTGTAATACCATATAGGCTTTTAATTCTCTTTTTGCAAGCTGGCGATCAATTTCGATCATTGCCATCTTAATCAAATCGGCTTGTGTGCCTTGAATCGGTGTATTGACCGCTAAACGTTCTGCCATTGTGCGAATCACGGCATTCGAACTGGTAATTTCCGGAATCAAGCGTTCTCGTCCGCTTAACGTGACAGCTTTGCCTGTTGCACGTGCCAATTTCTTGCATTCATCTAAAAAGGCTTTGACTTTGTGATAGCGTTCAAAATACATGCGAATGAATTCTGCTGCTGTCTTGGGATCTATTCCCAACTCTTGCGACAATCCATAAGCTTGCTGGCCATACATAATGCCAAAATTCACCGTTTTCGCTTGGTGACGTTGCTCTTTTGTCACTTCTTCTAGCGTCACATTGAAAATTTGTGAAGCGGTGAAGGTGTGAATGTCTTCATTCGCTAAAAAAGCACTCATCAAAATGGGATCTTCACTCAAATGAGCTAAAAGACGCAATTCAATTTGCGAATAATCAGCCGCTAAATAGCTCCAACCGGGCAATTGAGGGCGAAAAGCAGCACGCATGCGACGTCCTATTTCTGTGCGCACTGGAATGTTTTGTAAATTAGGATCTTGGCAAGAAAGTCTTCCTGTTGCTGTGAGTGACTGATTAAAGGTGCAGTGAATCCGTTGTGTCTGCGGATTGACCTCTTGTGGTAGTGCTTCGACGTACGTTGAGCGTAATTTCTCTAAAGTGCGGTATTCTAATAATTTTGCTGCAATCGGATAATCGACTTTGAGGCTTTCCAGCACTTCCGCATTGGTTGAATGCCCTGTAGCTGTCTTTTTGGGCGGTTTAATACCCAGTTTATCAAATAACACTTGGCTCAATTGTTTGGGGGAATTGAGATTAAATGTTTCGCCGGCCATGTCATAGATGGCATCTGCTAACAGCGCAATTTCAGTTCGTAATTCTTCCGACAATTGTTGCAAGTAAGGAACGTCCACGAAAATGCCTTGACGTTCAATGTGAGCCAATACAGGTAAGAGAGGAAGCTCCAAATCAAATAATAATGTATTCAGGCGACGTTCTTCTAATTGCGGAGCTAACACATCTTTCAGACGAATAGTATAATCGACATCCTCACAACAATAAGTGCACACTTTATCGATAGGCACCTCGCGCATGCTGATTTGATGCTTGCCTTTACCGATCAAATCTTGAATGGAAATTTTGACTTTATTGAACAATTCTAAAGACAAATGATCCAAGGAATGTTGACGGCTATGTGTATTGAGAAGATAAGAAGCTAAAATGGTGTCGAAAGCAATATGAGCAATGGGGAGACCATGATTGCGCAACACATGGTAATCATATTTTAGATTATGCCCATAAAAACCAATGTTAGGATTCGCAAATAAAGGCTTTAAAGCGTTGATTACCGGCTCGAGTCCTAACTGACCATTCACCGGAATATACCACGCTTGTCCCGCTTCTATACCTAATCCAATTCCTACAAGTTCTGCGCGTAATGCAGACACGCTGGTTGTCTCCGTATCTACGCAAATGGCTTTTTGTGAAGATAATTTTTCTACTAAAGCCTGTAAACTCGTTAAATCATCGACGAGTTCGTAATGCACGGGTTGTTCTACATGGGTAGGTTGTGGTTGATCGTGTGCATGTGTGATTTCCAATTCACGTTGCAAAGAAGCAAAATTCATTTTAGCATAGAATTCACGGAGGGGACTAAGAGCAGGTTTACCGATCAAAAAAAATGCCTCATTCTGAGGAAAATGCACATTTGTATCCACTGTGACTAAACGGCGACTTAATAAAACTTTGTCACGCTCCTGAACTAATGTCTCTTGTTTTTTGCGTCCCGATACTTCAGTAGGGTGATCTAAGAGGTAATCAAGCGTTCCAAATTGTCGTAGCAGATCTGCCGCTGTTTTAGAGCCAAATCCGCTTAAGCCCGGTACATTATCTGAAGCGTCTCCCATGATGGCAAGAAAATCGATCATTTGTTCAGGACGCACTCCAAATTGATTTTCAACTTCTGTTGCGTCCAAGATTTGATTTTCTTTAAAGGGATTCAAAACCAATATGCGTTCATTCACAAGCTGACACATATCTTTGTCGCTGGTACATAAATAGGCAGTAGCTCCTTGTTGAGCGGCCCAGACAGCGACGCTTCCCATCGTATCGTCTGCTTCCACTTCCGGTACCATGAGCTCGGGCAGTCCAATCAATTGACAAAACTCTTGTGCCCACGCAATTTGATAAAGTAAATCTTTAGGCATCTGACGACGATGTGCTTTATAATCGGCATAAAGATTAATGCGTGCACGTGCATTGTGGGGACCATCAAAGACTGTGACGAGATGAGTGGGTTGAAAATCTTTAATGAGTTTGAGAACGGAACGAATAAATCCAAATAAAGCATTCGTCGATTCCCCTTTTGCATTCGTCATTTGTCGAATCGCAAAATAAGAACGATAAAGATAACCCGAGGCATCTAAGATATAAAGTTTTTCCATGGAAATAACACGTTAAATGAAAGTGACAGAATAAGCATATAAGAATGAAACTTTATTTGCACTGAGAATTATTTAATCATAAGTTTTTGAACGATAACTAGATAAAAAGTGTGGGATTATCTTCTTCTAAAAATAATTACTAGCTTTTCTTAATATAAAACGACAAACGACACCAAGGACAATAAGGACCTTAAGGACAAAGTGGACTATGGTGGACCCCAAAGATTGGACAGAATTTGAGGTTCGTTTTGTCCTCTTTTTCTGTTTATTCACGATTGAATTCTTTGAGAGCATCCTTTTTA
>JASBUW010000171.1 GCA_030147755.1 Parachlamydiaceae bacterium | reverse complement strand
CGATTTTTGAAGTTGTTTGTGTATAACTCTCATAGAATAGCACAAAAAGATTTATTCAGAGAGAAGAAAACGAATGAAATATTAAATTTTAAAGAAGGAAAATTAAAGCCACAAAAAAAGGACTTTTCCACAGAAAAGTCCTCTTAATAACAGAAAAAGTAGGCTTAAATTTTAATAAAGCCTTGGCCTGGTTTATTACCTGGCAGCGCTTGCTGCATAGGAGGCTTATTGGCTGCTGTGCTCGCCTCATCACGCCCTTCGGAAATCTCACTGCAAATTTTACGCCATTTTTCTACCGTTTCGACATAAAGCGGAGCAAAAGCTCGTAAAGCAGAAGAAACCGCATGCTCCATATCGAGCGTACAGTGCATCAAAATGAGTTCTTCTTTAACAGCAACACCCACACCACCGCCAGCCATTTGACCGCCTAGCATGGATCCTTCTAACAAGCGCTCATAGAGCTTAAGTCTCGTCTTATCATCGCGTGGGAGACCATCTAGCAAAGGAGAATATAAATAAAGACGCTTAGAATTGGGTTCATAAGTCAAGTGAAGGGAAAATTCATCATCTATCCCTAGAATACACGTATTATTTTCGTCAAATTCTAGTCCCTCAAGACCTAGCTCCTTCCCAAACTCTTTAAGATTTTCCTTAGCATTTTCAAACGACATAATTGACCTCCTAAAAATTAGATGATCGCATGAATTTGCTTATCACCTAAAGATGTTATTAACTTTTTCCCTTAAACTTCGATTAGAAGCTCTATTTAAGGTTAAGATTGAATCGAATTTAAGATGCTAAAATATCGTTTAAAAGTAAATATATTTTCCTCTCAATTGGCGAATCAATCTACAGATACCCCTTTCATTATTCAATAACTATTAATTATTTTAGTTACCTGTATATAATTATACTTATAATTTAAATTTGAATCAACAACTACTAGTTACTCATATATAATTTTAATATTTTTACAAATACAAACACAAGATTTTTCTCTAAATAATTGATCTATAAAAAAAATGATAGTCATTGAAGAAAAGTAAGTTTCTGGTTATGAAGGGAATCAACTCGGATATGATGAAAGAAAGCTCTTCCCCTAAAGGATTAAGCATGAAAAAACAACCATCAAATGACCTTCAAATTTCAAAGGGTGTTCCTTATCCCTTTGGAACCACAGCATTACAAGAAGGGATCAATTTTGCAATTTATGTGAAAGATGCCCAAAAAGTTGCGCTTTGCTTATTTGATGAAAACAACCAGACTAATCCTGTGAAAGAAATTGAACTTGATCCTCACGAGAATAGAACAGGGAATGTGTGGCACATACACTTAAAAGGTCTTGCTCCTTTTATGGTGTATAATTATCGCGTAACCCCTACTCAACCTGAAAACACCTCTTATTTACTATTAGATCCCTACGCTAAAGCCGTAGCGAGTGATCCTATTTGGAATAGTCGTCCCACTGAGCCTTATCGTCCTTTAGGTAAAGTGATAGAAGGATCCTCTTTTGATTGGCAAGGGGATAAATTGCCGCAAATTCCCGCTAAAGATTTGGTTTTGTATGAAATGCACGTACGCGGTTTTACAAAAGACGAGTCAAGCGAAGTGAAGCATCCCGGGACTTATTTGGGGATCGTCGAGAAAATTCCCTATTTAAAGGAATTAGGGGTGAATGCTCTTGAATTGCTGCCTATTCATGAGTTTAATGAAAAAGAAGCGATGCAAGTACATCCTAAAACTAAACAAAAAATGGTCAACTATTTTGGCTATTCGACCGTCAATTTTTTTGCTCCTATGAATCGTTATGCCAGTCAGTCGATTCAAGATCAGGCTGTGATAGAATTTAAAACCATGGTACGCGAACTCCATAAAGCAGGCATTGAAGTGATTTTGGATGTGGTTTACAACCACACCTTTGAAGGTAATCACGAGGGACCCATCAGTTCTTTTCGCGGTCTAGACCGGCATGCCTATTACATGATCGATGCCCAAGGCAATTATCTCAATTTCTCCGGATGCGGAAACACCTTTAATGCCAATCATCCTGTCACGCGTGAACTCATTTTAAATTCTTTGCGTTATTGGGTTACAGAGATGCATGTGGATGGATTTCGGTTTGATCTCGCTTCCATTTTAACACGTGCAGAAAATGGAGCTCCCTTAGGTAATCCTCCTCTTGTAGAAGCCATTTCCTTAGATCCCATTTTATCTCAAACAAAATTAATTGCCGAAGCCTGGGATGCAGGTGGACTGTATCAAGTCGGCGGATTCTATCCTGGCAACCGCTGGAGTGAATGGAATGGCCGTTATCGTGACGTCGTCAGACGTTTTATTAAAGGCACAGCAGATCATAAAACAGCTTTTGCAACCGCTTTATGCGGGTCTCAAGATTTATACGGGTGGGGACGTGAACCCATCTGTAGCGTGAACTTTGTCACAGCGCACGACGGATTTAGCTTGGCTGATTTAGTGACTTATAATGACAAACACAATGAAGAAAATGGAGAAAACAATCGAGATGGTTTTGACCACAATGACAGCTGGAATTGTGGAATTGAAGGACACTCCAGCAACAAAAAAATTGTGTATTTACGCGAACGTCAAATTCGTAATTTTCACTTAGCTCTGATGATCTCTCAAGGCATCCCCATGATTTTGATGGGAGACGAATATGCCCACACACGCCATGGCAACAACAACACGTGGTGTCAAGACAATGAACTCAATTGGTTTTTGTGGGATCACCTAGAAACACGACCCGGTTTTTATCGCTTCTTTCGCTCTTTGATTAACTTTCGTAAAAATCATCCCTTATTAGGGCGTACTTCTTTTTTGGATGACCAGGATATTACGTGGCATGGTGTCGCACCCTCTAATCCGGATTGGGGTAACGACAATCGTTTTGTGGCTTTTACACTCAATTATCCTGATCAGCAAGGACCTGCCCTCTATATTGCATTCAACGCAGCCCATCACTCGCAAACAATAGATATTCCACCAGCCGGACACGGAAAAAGTTGGCGATGGGTTGTCAATACGCACAATCCACCCCCTGATGATTTTTTTGATGAAGAGCAACGTCCTCCGTTGATTGCTTACCATCAGCGTATTCCAGCCTATACGGCAATCCTACTAGAAGCTGTTTAATCTTGCGTCCAAGAATACGATGTTTAACGTTTAGTTAGTCATTATTTTTTGTATATTGCCATTAATTTTTAATTAAAAAAAACAAAAAAAATAGACAAAAAAAATAATAATTTAATTATAATAAACGCTTTAATAGCTTCAAATTAAAACAAAAGGAGTTTTTTCATGGCTATTGATAATGTAAAAAATGCACCAACTTTTTCTTGTAATGAAATGATTGGCATTGGCTTAGCTGGTACTGCTATTGTAGCTGGTTTAGCTCTTGTTGCTACCGTAGCACTTAAAGCTTTGCAATATAGCGGTGTTGATTTCCGTAAACCTGCAGCTTTCATAGCCGGGATGGCAGGGCTTGTCGTTGTGGGTTTCGCCATTTATGCCGTAATCATAACAGGACTTTTTATATACGCTCTTTGCAATGATAAATCCCCTAAACCCATTATGCCTCATAATTGATTCTCATCTGAATGAGCAAATCTTACTAATTACTAGTAAAGAGCGCATACAAGCACGTAACCGTTCACTTTATACATAGACTGTTTGCCATTTGTGCGGTAGCTATAACTGCATTAGCCCAGGGCGCGTTTAGCGCTCGATCTGGGCTAATGCAGTTATAGCTACCGCACAAATGGCAAACAGTCTATGCACGCATTATGTACACAGTGAACCTATACCCAGATTTATTCTGCAGCACCTGTTGAATATTCCATCATCATGATCGTCGATCCAGGGAATGCTTTACCCAAAATCTGTGCCGCATGCTCTCCGTTCTGCGCTTTTTCATTCGCCTCATCTAAACTCAATTTAGAGACTTGCAAGTCCTTCATTTGACCAGGCGATAAAGCATCAAATTGCGCAGGAAATGGTGTGACCATGCCTTCATAAACACCTGTGCGACTCATAATCATATAACGCGTGAGTTTAACAGCCTCTTCAACAGCTGAGGAAACAGGCGCTCTGCCTTGAAAACCTACTTTTTGTGCATCGACTGCCCAATAAGTATTTTTCGGATTAACCGCTTGAAAATAAGCATTGGTACGCGCCACAATAGCTAAGGCAGCTAAAGCCTCCGGAGCTAAGTTACGGTCTTGGTAATGCATCAAAACAGCTTCCACATACTCTTCAATTGGAATTTGGTTCACAATACTAATTGTTCCCCCAATATCATAAATATAAATGGATCCATCATATTCATGACCATTAATCACCGTTGTCGTCTGAGCATCTTCCGGTTTAATCTTAATTTGATAAAGTCCAGGAAAAGCTTCTCCCCACTTTAAACCATCATTTAAAGCTTGCACATAGCGGCTTTTTCCTACAAAGCGTGAACTAATATAAGAGTTGGTATAAGGATCATATAAACTATATTTCCCTCGCACCTCTAAATTGACTCCTTCCAAGTCATGCAAAACAAGAATGCGAATAGTAGGAGGAGTTGGACGCGTTTGCCCTTTAAAATAACCTGTCACATCACTCCACCAACTGGCTTGCAAGGAAGAATTAAAGGGCAAAAGAGCTAGAAACAGCAGCAGAATTCTCGTCATCATTTTCTTTCTCCTTGTTTGAATTTAAAATTATTGCGGAATTTGTTTTCCTAAATGTTGATAACCTAGCATCGTGACTTCACGTCCACGTGGTGTACGTTTAAGCAGTCCTTGTAAAATCAAATACGGCTCATACACCTCTTCAATCGTAGAAGGCTCCTCTCCAATAGCAGCTGCAATGGCATTAAGACCCACCGGCCCACCCTGATAATGTTCAATCATCACTTCCAGTAGTCTTTTATCCATTTCATCTAATCCTTTCTCATCAATTGACAACATACAGAGCGCGCGATCTGCCGCTGCACGGTCAATTTGATTATTGTTGCGCATTTGCGCATAATCTCGTACCCAACGCAATAAATGATTGGCTACACGAGGTGTGCCTCGTGAACGCCGCGCAATTTCAAGCGCTGTCTCTTCATCCACATGCATATTCAGAATACGAGAGGTCCTTGTCACAATCTGCTTCAAAATAAGAGGATCATAATAATCTAAACGACAAGTAAAAGCAAAACGTGTACGTAAAGGCTCTGATAATAATCCCAAACGCGTGGTGGCTCCAGCTAGAGTGAATTTATTGAGTTTAACTTGGATGCTTCTCGCATTAGGACCACTATCAATCATAAGATCAAGAGCAAAATCTTCCATCGCTTGATAAAGATATTCTTCTACAGCGCGGTTTAAGCGATGAATTTCATCAATAAACAAAATATCGCCCGTTTTCAAACTTGTCAGAATGCCAGCCAAATCGCCTGCTTTTTCAATGACAGGACCTGAAGTCACCACTAGGTTCGTCCCCATGGCTTTAGCCAGAATATTCGCCAACGTGGTTTTACCTAGACCCGGAGGTCCACTAAAAAGACAGTGTCCAAGGGTTTCTCCTCTTTGCTGGGCCGCCCCAATTAAAACCTCTAAACGCTCACGAATGGAATCTTGTCCAATAAAATCGGTTAAACATTGGGGACGTAAAGGCACCTCAAAAGGTAAATCTTGTTTGACAAGCGAAGATTCAATAAAATTTGTAGCCATCGTATCCCTTTAAAATCTAAAAAACAATCAAAGATTGCATAACTAGAATACAAAATTAACTAAATTAAAGCAAAGTCCTCGGAAGCAAAAAATAGGCATTCAAAATAAAGTTAGCTAAAAAATTTAGTTGACTGCTATAGAACAAATGAATACCAACATTCATTTCTATAACTTTTCTGAGATAATAGGGATAAAGCATGGGACGCACGAATCCTTATACATGGTTGATCAATAGACTCTCTTATATTCAAGCGTATATTCTCGTGTGTGCCATTTTTTCTCTTTCTTTGCTGCCCATTGGGTATTATTGGATTAAAAGCCATCTTGATCGAATTCAACTTGTTGAGTCTCAGCTGGAAGAAATTAAACAAGAAGATCTTCTCAAACAGTTATTTGCTTTATTTCAACAGCACAGGCTGCTCTCTCAACGTTTCCTGTCCGGCGATGCAAAAACTCAATTAGAGCTCGATAATGTCCAATCTCAAATACGCCTAGCCCTTCAGCAAATCAATACAGAAATTCAAATTAGCGACGCTAAATTGAAAAAACAAAATTCTATTTGGCAACGCATAGATATGCACCAAATTGAAACGAAATGGACTTCACTTATTCAACAGTTTTCACATCTTTCTGTGGATCAAAGCGAGCTTCTGCATACCAGTTTAATCAATGATATTCTCCTGCAATTTGGCTATTTAAGTGATAGAATCGGGATTGAATTCACGCATCAAGTGGCGAATTATGCCATGGTCGAAACGGTTTTCTTACGCCTCCCTTTTTTGCAAGAAAATCTCTCCCAACTTCTCTTAATCAGTGAAAAATTTCTTTTAAATCCCGATCCAAGCAGTCATGAGCGCCTTAAAACTCTGGTCAATTTTGTGGAATCCGATCTCAATTACTTTAGACAAAGTATTGATTTACATCTTTCTTACTACCCAGAAATTCACGGACATCAAGATTTGTTACAAAGCGTTAAACAATATAGTGTTGCTATCGCAGAACTTATTCATTTTGTACGTGATTCCTTGTTAAATGATCAGAAAAAAGATACTCCCCTTTCTCAACTCTATTCAAAAGGCGAAGGAGCTTTAAAAATTGGTTATCAGCTGTGGAATATGGGCCTAGAAGATCTTCAAAACCTGTTTTTACAAGAAAAAAAATCCATCCAACGAGAGCTGTGGTCGATTTTAGGATTAACTTTATTCTTATTGGGATTCGCCTTTTTTACGGGCATATCTTTCACTTATACTGCTACCAAACGCCTCAGAGAGTTGACCACAGCCACTAACAGTTTTACAAATGGCAACTTATCTGTACGCGTCCCTGTCAAGTATACGGATGAAATTGGTCGACAAGCGCAAGCTTTTAATCAAATGGCTCAAAAATTAGAAGAATTGATTAATCATCTCTACGAGCTCTTACAAGCGACTACAGCCTTATCTAAGGGAGATTTATCAGCACGTATTCAGGTTCGTCATAATAATACAGAATTTGATCGCGTGGCCCAATCCTTTAATTCTATGGCGCAAACATTTGAAACCATTATTAAACGTTTGCAGCAATTGGGAATTACCCTCACCACGTCTGCCACAGAAATTGCAGCTGCTTCTAGAGAGCAAGAAACCATTATTGTAGAGCAAGAAGCCACTACCCGTGAAATTGCTGTGGCAGCTAATGAAATTTCTTCTACGGCAAAAGAATTTGCCAGCACAATGAATGATGTCAGCCAAACCGCTGAACAAACGTCCACTTTGGCTCTCAAGGGCAAAGGCTCTTTGATGAACATGGAAAACATCATGAGCCAAATGGTAGATGCCTCCGGGAATATTGCCTCCAAACTCGCTGTCCTCAATGAAAAAGCAGGCAATATCACCAGCGTCATCACCACAATTACCAAAGTGGCTGATCAAACCAATTTGCTTTCTCTCAATGCGTCTATTGAAGCGGAAAAAGCGGGAGAATATGGCCGCAGTTTTGCTGTCATCGCACGCGAAATTCGCCGCTTAGCAGATCAGACAGCTGTCGCCACTTTAGACATTGAGAAAATGGTCAATGAAATCATGGCGGCCGTGTCTTCTAGCGTCATGGGCGTCGATGACTTTACCCAAGAAATTCGCAATGGTGTCGAACAAGTGCGTACAGTGAGTGGACAGCTCACCACCATTATTGAACAAGTCCAAGCGTTTACTGCTCGTTTTGAGCTAGTCAATCAAGGCATGCAAGCCCAATCGACAGGCGCCGAGCAAATTAACGAAGCCATTGCCCAACTCAGCCAAACCGCTCAACAAACCAGCGCTTCTATCCATCAATTCCATCGCACTATTCAAGAATTGAACAATGCCGCTAACGAATTACGTATTTTATCCCCTTTTATTCATTCCAATCTCAAAACACCTGATAGGGATCTTCACATTGCCCCTCGTTCCTTAGAACCCACTCCTTTTAAAAGCGAAGAATCCGTAGAATCAACCGAACAGTTTAATCGCACCTTAAACGACCTCAATTTAGCCGCTAGCAAACTCAAAGATTTAAACGTGCAACTCCAATCTCCAGAAGAAAAGGACGAAACACGTTTTTAATCAGTATCTTGTTGCTCACTTGACAAACAATCAAATCACTCCTAAAGTATTATCTCATTAAAATCTCAATTAAGGAATAGTATGTTACCTATTAATAATTCTCAATTCTTTTGCAGTTATGCAGTTGCTTTTAAAGAAAAAGTTGTTCCTTTTTTAATAGAACAAAGACAAAAAATTTTAACTATTGCTGCGATTGCTTTTGGCCTCATCGCTGCTAGCTATTTCGTTTGGGTTTATTTTTTTAAAGCAAATCCCAAGCAAGTTAAACAAATTCAAGATCAGCTTGATCATCAAGTGGATGCGATTGATACGCTTCCTGAGCTTGAATCTGAGCCTGAATCTATTCCGGATCGTGTAAATCCTAATATCCCTGTTGATGTTCCTTTTGTACCTCCTCCTGCTCAGATCCCGGTTCCCGCGCTTAATCAGGCTCCGTTGAATATCGAAAACTATATTGCCAAACAAGGGGGACAAGACGCTAAAAAGCTAGATTTAAGTCAGTTCGATCATTTAAAAGATAGCGATCTTAAAATGATTGCCACTCAATGTCCCAAATTAGAAGAACTCATTTTAAATCGCCATGTCACGGATGCAGGCCTACAGCATGTGGGAACGCTTTCTTCTTTACAATCTCTAAGCTTGAAAGATTGTTATAATATCAGTAGTGCCGGCTTTATGCACTTGAAAAACCTATCTACTTTACAACGCTTAAATTTAAGGGGTTGTAGCATCAGGGATATAAGTCTTGAGTTTTTAAAAGACCTTCCTTTGCAATACTTGAATTTAAGAGATTGCCATAAAATTACAAGTACAGGTTTTGTGTATTTGCAAGCCTTTTCTTCTTTGAAATATCTAAACTTAAGTGGTTGCGATAATGTGGGTGATGCAGGCCTTAAGTATTTGCAAGGACTTGTGACTTTAGAACATCTCAATTTACAAGGATGTACGCAAATCACAAATGCAGGTCTAGCGTATTTGAAAGGGCTTGTTGCTTTACAACATCTGAATTTACAAGATTGCAAGTTCATTTCTGTCGCAGGTATTGAGCACTTGAAAGCTTTAGCTTCCTCTTTACAATTTTTAAGCTTGGCTCGTTGTCCTCTTATCGATAATCAAGCTCTTATTCAAATTCAAAGCCTAACCTCTTTGAAATCTTTGGATTTAAGTGGTTGCAATAAAATCACTAATGCAGGTTTGGCTTATCTTCACCTGCTAAGCTCTTTACAAACTTTAAAATTGGGAAATTGCACTCAAATTACACATATAGGCCTTAAACACCTTAAAACACTCGTTTCTTTGCAATATTTAGGTTTAAATGGCTGTCACCAAATCACAGATACAGGTCTTGAGCATTTGAAAACGCTTAGCTCTTTGCAATCTTTAGGCTTGCAAGGATGTAAGCAAATTTCTAACAAAGGCCTTGAGTACTTAAAAGATTTTCGCTCTTTGCAAACCCTAAACTTAGAAGGCTGCATAGAAGTGACGGATGAAGGTCTTGAGCACTTAAAAACTCTTGTCACCTTACAAAATTTAGGATTAGCAAATTGCAATAAAATAACAGACGTAGGCCTTGAACATCTAAAAACGCTTATTGCTTTGCAAGCTTTAAGCTTATCAGGTTGCTCGAATCTGACTGATACAGGGTTTAAACATCTCCAATCTTTTAAATCTTTGAAAGATTTGAATTTAAATAATTGTCAAATTAGCGATGCAGGACTAGAACATCTGTCCTCCTTACTTTCTTTGCAACGCCTCATTCTAAGTGGATGCAACATCAAAGATGAAGGCATTAAACATTTACAAAAACTCTCTTATCTAAAATATTTAGACTTGAGTCACTGCAAAGAGATCACGGATGCAGGCTTTCAATACCTCGAAGAACTCTCTTCATTACACTTTTTAAAATTAGCAAGATGTGAAATTAGTGATACAGCCCTTCGCTATTTTGATGCCTTCATTTCTTTACAGGTATTAGATTTGAGTGGCTGTAAAAAAATTACGGATGCAGGTATTCCATCCCTTCAAGCTTTGACCTCTTTGCAAAAATTAAACATAAACGGCACTCAAATAACAGACCAGGGTTTCGGCATACTCAGAACAACACTCAAGGCAAAAGTGATAAAATAAACGCAATCGCATTAAGGGGTGGACAGGAGTGGACTTCGTGGACGACGTGGACATAAAGCTTTGTGAAAGCTATTCAAATTTTATAAATTCAGTGAGTTAAATCATTGCATTATGTCCACGAAGTCCACGATGTCCACCCCCTGTCCACCTTTCTATCAAGATAGGCACGACCTATTCTGTTTTTTCAATTTAATAAACAATCACACACAATTCAAATAAACACAAAAACAAATCACATTAATTAATTACATTATTTAATAAATTAAACAACAAAATTAACTAATAGTTTTCACTTAAAACTCTCATTTCTAAGCTTTAAGAGACTATCTGAAGCCTTGAACAAAACAATTTTTTTGTTATGATCAAAATTGTTTACACAATCCATTTTGTTTGCTATAATTGCGATTAATTATCATTAATTTATAGTAATAAGCAGGAGAAAAATTATGGGAGATTTTAACGAAACAAACGATCTAATTCATTCTGCCACCAATACACAAGTCGTTGACCCTGTCGATTTGCCAGACACAACTTATGTGAATGCCTCCTGGTTGCTTTACATGCGCCAAGCAGAGGAACTCAATGCAAAAGCGCAGGTTTTGGGTGCAACCATCAAAGAACAACAAGAGCACATCAGTTTTATTAATGATATCATCAGTGAAATGAATAACTGTACAGATCAGAAAACGAATGGTTTAAATCTGGCTAATCACCAGAACTTACAAGAAATGCTAGAAAAGGCCCGTCAATTAGGTGTGAAGCTTCCCGAAAAAGAGAAATTAGAGTTTGATAGTTTGGAAAGAGATCGTTTACTGGAAAACTTGCACTTAGCCGTGGATAATTGGACAAAAGATAACCGTAACAAAGTGCAGACCCTTGAAATCTACTTAAAAGCTTTAGATCGTATCTTGATGTTAGCGAAAGAAGCAGCCAAGAATAATCGGACGATAGGCAGTGCGGCAAATGCAGGAATGAAAGGAGGCTAAGTAGAATGACTTCTACCTCCCCTTTAATGGATCAGCATGCAAAAAGCCAAATTTTGGCCTGTATGCAACAAATGGCCGAGGGAGAAAATCCCTTGGCACAGGTAGCAGATGCGAAAATTCAAGAAATGTATGCGCTTGCTTACGCTCTTTATAACCATAAGGAATATCAAGAAGCGAATCATCTTTTTCGACTCCTCACTCTCGCTCGACCTAGGGTTGTCAAATACCAGAAAGCTTTTGGAGCTTGTTTACAGCAGTTAAAAGCTTATGATCAAGCCATAGAATGCTACCAAACAGCCCAATGCTTGAATCGTGATCATCCTGATCCTTATTTGGATGTATACATAGCAGATTGCTATTTTACCATGCATCAAGCAGAGAAAGGTTTAAAAGCGTTAGAAAAAGCGCTTGAACATGCTGCACAACGGCAAGATCACTATATCTTAAGCCATGTGGAATTTATGCGCAGTGTGTGGTTAAAATAATTTTATTAATAGGTGTCATATGACAGATCGCATAGATGTCATTTCTCATGTAAGGCCTCTGGAGTCTACAAATGAAGCAGCAGACTGGAGTGTTAAACCCTCTAAAAGTTTCACTCGGCATGATTTATTTCAGGATGAGAGTTTTGTTGCCACAGCAAGCATCAGCAAATTTTGGAATAAAGCCACTTCTCATCCTACAGAAAAGGATGAGATTGAAGAAACAGATGCTTCCTTAGTTGTCTCTGCTCAGCAAATAGAGACACAACCTAAACCCCTTTCGCCTATTCCAGTTTTGGATAAGCCGGAAGCTGCAATTCCTCCTATTCAATCAGCACCTTCCAACCCACGAAATAGGAGTACTGCCTTAACTGTACCACAATTAGAGCAAACGCTTTCTCTCATGGGAGATGATACGATTGCTGATATTATACAAATTATTCTGCATCACGAATTTGAATTAGAAAAAAATACGGCTGAAACTGCCGAAAAAACGTTTGAGCACTATCAAAAGTTGAAAAACATGCATGTCGAGATGCTGCAAGAAGTAAAAGACAGATTGGTCAAAGATCAACGTGTCGCGGGTTATTTGAAAACAGCGCAGAATATCACGTTGGCGGCGACATGTATTTGTGAGTTCGCAGCGCTCGCCAATCATTTTTTCGGAGGATTTTTAGGTCCTATGGCCACAACGATGAGTTTAGCTTTTACCGCTGGATTAACCGCTTTGACATCTGGAACATCTGCTTATTTTAAAAGACGTACAGAAGAAGATAGGGCAGAACAAGCGACATTTGAACATGAAGGAAAGGCTTTGTCAGATCTCAGTCAGGAAGCGCGTCAACGCTTAGCCACCATCGCAGAAAATGATCATTCTTTTAAAGATCATTTAATACGTTTAATTAAAAGATTAAGAAAAATGAATAGTATGATGATAAAAAAATAAAAAGGAGCTCATTATGGGTGACATAAAAATAGCCGATAAAATTATTGTGGAAGAACATCCACAACCTGTTAAACAAGAAGTTCAAAAGCGCGATATTGAAGACATTATATTAGAAGTATGTGCAAGAGACCGCGATGGTCAACAAAGACGCAAATGGGTTCTCATTGATACTCGTGCTTTAGAACGTTTAGGACACACGCGGCAAAGCATTGAAAAAGCGGCAGCTTATTTAAGCACTGCTAGTTTAACATGGTCTACTGCGGAAGTGACCTTTACCATGATTTCTGGCTTTCTTGGAGGCCCACAGGCAGGCCCAGGTGGTATTTTCTCGGCATTGGGAATAGGAGCTCGTAAAGCAGGCGACCATGCAGATCAAGTGAAACAATCTAAAATTACCACTATTGATCACGTTTATCAATCAACAGGCACTATCCTTCAAGAAGAATCGCGCTTCATCCAAGAAAATGACCAAGACTATAAAGAAGACACACAAACCATGCAGCGCGTCATGCAAGACGTCCAACGTATGATAGAAGGATGGTTTAACAGCTAAGAAGAATGCTTATAAGAAGAATGCTTACTGTTTGACTTGTAGGTACACATCAGCTGTTCCCCATGTAAAGGGAACAGCAAATTGCTTAAGAATGGAAAAAGGCGCCTCAGGCTGAATATCCCTTAAGGCATAGCTAACAGTAATGATTTTGGTTCCTACCGGCAACTGACTAAAACGCTGAATTAAACGCCTAATTTCATCATCTGAAAAGCATGTGCCATAGAGATAGATGACGGTGGCTCCTTGAAGATCGGTCTGAAAGAGATCGTCAAGGCGAAAGGAAACACCTTGTACCTGAAAGCGTTCTTTGATGTGTTGCGCTTTGTGAATAAAGGTGGGCACATACTCAACACCGACGACTTGACAACCGATAAATTGATGGAGCCAAAAACAAGTTCTGCCACGTCCACAACCCAACTCGAAGACAACATCGTGAGGCGTTAATTGACAGTGTTTTGCAATGACAGCTAAAGTTGTTAAAGGGGTTTCTCCATAGGTGTAAACATTCTCTTCCCCTTTATGCATGAGAAACTGTTTGCTAACTCCGAAGGGATTAGAGAATAGATAAGAAAGTAAAAGTGAAATATCTATTTTTAAAAATTGCGTATTAGGGTAGTAATGAAAGATAACACGCATGAATTCAGCGAAATTGCGAAATTTCACTTTCCAATTGAGACCGATAAGCGAGAGAGTTTCTTTGAAAGAAGCCCAAAAAGTGTGTGTCATAGTGATTTACTTTAAATAGAGCATAGGAAGTCTATTTATCGCTTTTTGAATATTTAAATACAATCTTGAGTCATTAGATATGGATATTCCACAAATTTTTAGACAAATTCCTGATTACCTAGATAATGCCTGTCAGTACGTAGACCGCACGAGTCATCGAGCTGCCGATTGGATTGTCGAAACCTTTCAATCTATACACGATAACTTTGTGACAAGTTCTTTCTGGATTCAAATCGGAAAACCTTTTTATGACCGCAAAATTAAACCTTTAGATCGTACAGACCTGATCACCATCAGTGCCTCCATTATTCTAGCGGTCCTTGTCATGAAGCTGGCCTTAAAAATATTTGGAAGAGGCATTTTACCTTTGGCAGCAGGCATCGGAACCCTCATAGTAGGCGGGGCTATCTATTATTCTCACTATCGTTTACAGAAGCATTTTGACGTGATTGCTTGGGATCATGTGGACAATATTCGTCGTTTTGTGCATGCCACCACAACCGGTAAGCATCACTTTGGCAAAATGGCTCGGTATCGAATTCTTTTGAATAATCCGGAGTTTGGACATTTAGAAGATCGACTCAAAATGTTGGATACCGAACAGAAAAAGTTTGAAAAAGCAGCTAGAACACCTCAAATGCAAGATCAACTGACTGCTGTCAAAGCCCAATTGACAGCAATGAATGCAGTTCCTGCTATTCCGCAAGCAGATAAAGACATTTTGAAAGCTTTAGAAACGGAAGTTGATCATATTGGCACAAAAGATGAGGACATAACTAAACTTCAAGATAAAAAGGTTTCCCTTAATCAATTACAAAATGCTATTTTACGCACATATATTACTGGATTAACTCTACAAATAGAGGAATTAATTAAAGCTTCTAAAAATCCAACTTTCAAAGATATGAAAGAAGCTTTTCTTGCACATTTGGAAGGTTTGCAAAACTATTTAGCTGCACATAAGCAAATTGACAAAGATGGATTACCAGTAGATCCTCCCGATGAAGAAAATATCATTATTGGTGATGTCGAAAATCCAAATCCAGTTAATAATCCCCCTAATCCAGTTAATCCAGTTCCTCCACCTAATCCAGCTCCTCCGGTTAATCCCCCTCCTAAAGAAGAAGAAGAGGATGATGTCATTGAACCAGAGAGAATTGAACCTGAGAAAAAACTAGAAAATGCAGAAGTTGAAATACACGTTGAAGAAGTCTAAAAAATGTATAGGTTCACTGTGTACATAAACTGTTTGCCATTTATGCGGTAGCACTATCACTGCATTAGCCCAGACCGAGCGCGTTTAGCGCTCGTTCTGGGAAAAACGTCATTTCACGAGCACTGCGGTTAGCAGTGCAATATATTGTGCGTTAAATCCCAGAACGAGCGCTAAACGCGC
>JASBUW010000178.1 GCA_030147755.1 Parachlamydiaceae bacterium | reverse complement strand
GGGTTTTTTATTAATACGCGAAGCGTTTGGAGTGCTAAAGTCCACTTTCGCTTTCATATGAGGCGTCTTAAATCAAAGCGAAAGAGGACTTTCGCACTCCAAACGCTTCGCGTATTACTCATTTATCTAAGATTCAAAGTTTCTTTATTTCTCTATCTCATCAGATTTTACAAGCTTGAAAATCATTCTTTGCATAAGATGCATTTAAAATCCGTCATGACAGTGAAAGGTCTAACGAGATAAACGATTATGCAGACTTCACATCTACCTAAAACCCTTTTTGCGTTTTTCTGGCATTTTTTGAAAAAAGAATGGCATTGGTTGCTTTTGATTCAAATTTTCAATTTTGCTTGGTCTCTTGATCACACGCTATGGCCTTATGTGATCATGACTTTAATTGATACTATTACGAATTTTACAGGTGATAAAGCAGACGTTTGGCATGTCCTAAAAACGCCTATTTTAATGGGACTCGTTTTATGGATAACCGTAGAAATCAGCTTTCGTTTAGGGGGTATTTTAAGCTCTTTTGTGTTTCCACGTCTTGAAGCCGATACACGCATGAGCATGTTTAAATATGTGCTGCATCATTCGCATCAATATTTTGGCAATAAAATGGCAGGTTCTGTCGCCAATAAAATTTCCGATATGCCGCAAAGCATGACGCGCCTTCTACATCTTATTATGCAGCTCTTTTTGCCTACTGCTTTAGCTTTGTTAATTTCCACCATTTTATTTGCACGGATTAGTCCTTTTTTTGCCTTGATTTTATTCGGTTGGGTCGCCATTCACATGGGAATTTGCTTGTCCTTTTCAAAAAAATGCGATCAATACGCGAATATTCATGCTGAATCACGTAGCACTTTAGCTGGCAAAATTGTCGATAGTTTGACGAATAACGCCAATGTGCGTTTATTTGCACGCAACCGTTTTGAGTCTCGTTATCTTTCCTCTTTTCAAAAAGATGAATTAAAGAAACAGGAACAATCCTTGTGGTATATTGAAAAAATGAAAATTGCCTTGGGTATTGCCTCTTTTTTAGGTGCCGGAGTGGCTCTCAACTGGTACATGCTCTATAGCTGGCAACAAGGCCATTTATCAGCCGGAGAGGTGGTATTCATTTTCAATACAACGTGGAATATTACGATGATGGCTTGGTTGGCAGGATTGGAATTGCCTAACTTATTTAAAGAAATTGGCATCTGTCGCCAAGCGCTCACAATTATTCAAGATCCGCATGATATTAGCGATGCTCCCCATGCTAAGCCTCTGCAAGTGACGAAAGGTGAAATTGTGTTTGATCGCGTGACCTTTCGCTATCTCCATCACCAAAATTTGTTTCAAGATAAAAACATTATCATAGAAGCTGGCGATAAAGTCGGATTAGTCGGTTTTTCAGGTTCCGGAAAAACCACTTTTGCCAATTTAATTTTGCGTTATTATGACCTTCAAGGGGGACGCATCTTGATTGATGGACAAGATATTTCTCGCGTTACGCAAGATTCCTTGAGAGAACAAATTTCGATGATTCCCCAAGATCCCACCCTTTTTCATCGCACCCTCATGGAAAATATTCGCTATGGACGTTTGGATGCCACTGATGAAGAAGTCATTGAAGCCTCTAAAAAAGCGCACTGCCATGAATTTATTCAAAAAATGCCGGAAAAATATGACGCCCTTGTCGGAGAACGCGGTGTGAAACTATCTGGAGGACAACGTCAACGTATCGCCATTGCACGTGCTATTCTCAAAAATGCCCCTATTTTAATTTTAGATGAGGCTACATCTGCTCTTGATTCAGTGACAGAAAGAGAAATTCAAGAAGGTCTTGACATCCTCATGCAAGACCACACCACCTTAGTCATTGCTCATCGCTTATCTACTTTATCCGGTATGAATCGTATTTTAGTGTTTAAAGATGGTAAAATTGTAGAAGATGGAACCCATGAGGAACTCCTTCAAGCTCAAGAACATTATGCGCAAATGTGGGATATGCAAGCGGGCGGATTCTTACCAGATTTACCCGAATCTTATGAAGAAACTCTTTATTAAAAGTAAAAAAAAGCTATCAAATTAATCCTTAAAGTTTTATGTATAATTTAAATAAATTCCTAAGAAAGCAAGGATCATACATATGGCTATTTTAACGGCTGGAACTAAAGCCCCTCTCTTTAATTTATATGCAACTCCTGATCAAATGATCTCTTTAGCAGATCTTAAAGGGCATCCCGTGATTTTGGCTTTTTATCCAGCTGATTGGAGTCCTGTTTGCAGTGATCAATTATCGCTTTATAACGAACTTCTTTCAGAGTTTCGTAATTATCAGGCTGCAATACTAGGCATTTCTGTGGATGGTGTATGGTGTCATTTAGCTTTTGAAAATCACCGTAAGCTCCACTTTCCTCTTTTGTCTGATTTTGAACCTAAAGGTAAAGTTTCACGAGAATATGGTGTTTATCGCGAACACGAAGGAACATCAGACCGCGCGCTTTTTGTGATTGATGAAGAAGGTTATATTAAATGGAGCCATCTTTCACCCTTAGGCGTAAATCCTGGTGCTGAGGGTATTTTAAGTACATTAGAGAGTTTACAGCGCGTGAAAAGGTAATCTATGCCTCGTTTAGTAATTCCAGTGAATGAAAAAGACCACTTTCTCGGCCCTTTGCAGGCTCCTACGAATTTAGTCGAGTATGGAGACTATCAATGTCTGACATGCAAACGTGCTTTTTCAGTCATGAAGCAATTTCAAAAAGAATTAGATCCTCATTTATGCTTTGTTTTTCGCCATTTCCCTTTAAAAGAATCGCATCCACAAGCTGTACTGGCTGCAACGGCAGCAGAAGCGGCGGGATTGCAAAATCAATTTTGGGAAATGCATGATGCCCTCTACCAGTTGCAAACACAGTTAAGTCCTGAAGCTATTTTGGAAATCGCGCAAAAATTGCCCTTAGACCTAGCCAACTTTCAAAAAGATTGGGAAAATCCTCAACTGGCTGAAAAAATTCAAGGAATTTTCCTATCAGGCGTACGTAGTGGTGTGAATGGAACTCCTTGCTTCTTTATCAATGGTGAGCGCTATGATGGCGATTTATCGCTTGGTCCTTTCAAGCAAGCCTTGATTCAAGCTGCAAAAGTTAAAAATTAAAAAAGACAAACGACAACGTTAAACGACAAAAAGGACAAATCTTGTCCACTTAATCCTTTTTGTCGTTAATGTCGTTTTAGTCGTTTGTCCTTTATCTTAACAGTTATACCCTTTCGGAAGGCACGCTTGGAATTGGAAAAGGATATTTGCCTTTTAATTCTTCCAATTTTGCTAAAGCTTCCTGACAAGAAGGACGATTGGTATGATCAAGCGTAGTTAATTGCTTAGCCACCTTTACAAGATCTGCCACAATATTTTTTTCCTCATCAGAAAATTGACTCATATTCAAATTGGCAAATTGACTTTCGATGAAAAAATTTAGCTCCCGTTGATCATAAGCCTTGTAAAAAGAATTGACTCCATTTAAATCTTCGACATCCATTAACATTTTTATTAAGGATACGCCTACAGCATACACATCCGCTTTTCTTGAGTCCGCTTGACCCAGAAAAGTCATAGTTTCAGGAGGAACATAATTCAAGCTTCCTCCTGTTTGAGGATTCTTCACATCATTGGCAAGACCAAAATCATGCAAATAACCTTTAATCGGTTGATTAGGATTAGTAGGATCTCCTTTGAAAAGGAAATTGCCGGGTTTAACATCAGAGTGAAAGGATCCTGATTGATGCAGAGCTACCAAAGCTTGTACAATATCTGTCATCACATATAGAATTTGCTTAGGGGGCCCCTTGATTAAACGCTCACCATCCCCTGACATTTCTACCTGAACCGCAAAAAATTTATCCAACGGTTGGGGCTGTGCCTGATTAGACGCCACTTGAGTAGAAATAAAAGGCGGCATGCTATTTTGGAGTCTACGATTTAAAATTTTCTCTTCTTTTTCTAATTCTTTTATTGGCTGAGATTGATGACATCGTTTCGCAGTAAAACTTAAAACAATGATATCTTGCTCAATATTTGAAACGGCTTTAGCTGCTTTTTTAAAATTTCCCCTTCCTAAGGGATAGGTGCGAATAAAATAATTCCCTTTCTCATCAATGGTAAATCCATAATGTTTATTGGACTTCTTTTTTTCATAGTGCCGCTCACCCGAAGGTAATCTCTTGAGCTTTTCATCTACTTTCTTAAGAGCGCCCACAAGCATATTTACATTCACTTTTCCTTGTTGCAGTAAGTTTAGAAAATGCGGCCGATTCAATTGCGCTTTGACTTGTGGTTCTGCATGGACTAGATAGAGAAGATGATCAGCATTAATGTTTTCTTTGCTTGTTTTGATGCTCTTTAATAAGGGATATAAAGCCTCTAGATCTAGATTTGGCCGGCACAGAACAGATATCAGAAGGGGTAAAGCAATGTTAGCAGGTATTTTTTCTTGATCAAAAAAATCAGCTAATGCTTGCACCTTTTGGTCGAATTCTGCATTTCCTGATGGCTGCACTTGCAAACGAACACTAGGATCTTGCTTCCACTGAACCAGTTGAACGAGAAAATCAGACGTAAACTTAAAATTCTGTCTCAATTGCTCAGCTACAAGATTTTGTTGTTTATTGGGCAATACGCGCACAAAATCTCGTACACTTTTATTTTTTAGCATCCATCGCTCACTTTCTGATGGAAGTGCTTCCTCTAAAAACCCAACTAACTTGTTATCCTTATCAATTCTTCCCCAAGGCAATGGTTGTTTATCTTGGATCGCTTGACGAATTTCCCCTATAAGCGCTTGATTTTTTATAAAACTTAACCAATAGAGAAATGAAGGCACTTTTTCTGCATGAAGTGCGCAGAAAATATCTAATAATCCATTTCTTTCAATGAACAGGAGATTAATAAGCAAACGAGCAGGGTCTATTTGCAGTGCATTCAAAAAATGAGAATCTTTCAATTGTACTTTGATTCTCGGCTCTATATGGACTAAATCCACGAGATTAAAAATATCCTCGGCTCGCATATATATATTTTCTTTAAGACTCTTTAATAAGGGAAATAGAACCTCTAAATCTTGATCCGGTTGGCACACAAAAGATAATAAAATCAAAGTCGCAATCTGAGGAGGCATTTTTTCTTGATCAAAAAGATCTGTTAATCGTCGTAATTTTTGATTAAACTCCGCATTTTCTGACGGCTGCCGCACTTGAAACCGAGCACTAGGGTTTTGCATCCATTGAGTCAATTGAACGAGAAAATCCGATGTAAAAGTAAAATCCTTCTTCAGTCGATCAGCTAAAAGACTTTGCTGTTTAGGTGGTAGCGTACCCATCAAATCATGCACATCCTTATTTTGTAGAATCCAACGATCCGCATTCGATAAGGAGGGCACCGCATCTAAAAATTCGATCAATTCTTGGTTCTGAAGAATCTCATCCCAAGGTAAAGCCGTTTTATCTTCAATGGCCTGATGGATTTGATTAATAACCACCTGATTTCTCGGATCTTGTAACCATCTGAGAAATGAGAATGCCTTTTCTGCAGGACGTGCACAGAAAGCTTCAAGCAACCCATTTTGTTGAAGGAGTCGAAATGTATCCACAAGAATATGAGTGTGTGCTTTCAATAGAGGTAAAAAGTGCGCATCCATCAACTGCGTTGTCACCCTTGGTTCTATGCTGACCAGATCAATTAAACCAAATAGATCCGCAAAATTGATGTATATATTCCCTTTGATCCCCTTTAATAAGGGAAATTGAGCCTCTAAATTGAGATCCGGCTCGCATAAAAGAGAGAGTAAAATCGGCCCACCGATGTGAGGAGGAATTTCTTCTTTATAGAGGAAATCAGCTAATGTTTGTACCTTTTGATCAAGTCCTGTATTTCCCGACGATTGCTGCATTTGAAAACGTGGACAAGGAATTTGGTCCCATTCAACCAATTGAGTAATAAAATCAGAAGTAAACTCAGGATTTTGCTTTAACTGATCAATTAAAAGACTTTGCTGTCTAACCGGTAATGTGCGCACTAAATTCTGTAAATCGTCATTCTGCAGAATCAAATGCTCACCGTCTGATTGAAGCACTACATCTAAAAATTCCATCAATTCTGGATCTTCAAGAATCTCATTCCAAGGCAAGATCGTTTTATCTTCGATCGCCTGATGGATTTGATCAATTAGCCATCGATTTCCCGGATCCTTTAACCAATCAAGAAATGTACGCTGCTTTCCTACTGGGAGAGCACAAAAAAGATCTAATAGCTGACCTTTAAGCTGAGAAGGATCTCCTTTAGCTTGGTGAAAAGAACGACAAGCAGAAAGAGCATGCATAACCTGCACAAGTGTTTGCTCATTAAATGACTGTAATGCAGGACGTTCAATCCCTGTCATCTCACTTAACATCTTAACCGAAATATAAAGGGGCCTTGTTCTCCCAGCAACCGGTACCACTACATAATGATCATCCAATACCCATTTTGATAGAAAAAGCTTAAAAGGTTTTGCTTTCAATAATGCAATCGTCTTTTCAGTCCCTTTAAGACTATTCACTTCAGTCTTTGTCTGTTTAGTTGTTGTAGGAATACAAGAACAAGAATTGGATTTTGAATTAGAAGTATAAAACAGTAATGGATTACCATCTATAAATCTATTAACTTTCATATTTACATCCTTTAATTTAGAACCACTGGATTACTAGGTGTTAATATTATTTTTTATTTGTTAAATTTTAACAAATAATCAGTTTGCTTATTATTAATTTCAATAAATTAATTTAATTATTGAAAAATATCAATCATTCACTTAACATACAAATTTAAAAAAGGAATTAATTATGAATGATTTATTATCAAAAGCATTAATATTTTATTTTTTATTAATTGCTTGTTTTTGTCATGCGGCAGAGGTTTTGAATTTATTAAATTTTGAAACTGAATTACAAGCTTTCTTAGAGGAACATCCTATGCCAGGCACAACACAAGATCAGGGTAAAGCTTTTTTGGACAAAGAATTTCTATTGATTGAAGAGTTTGCAAATTTACAGCTTGCGCGACAACGCCCAAGCATTTTTGGTATGGATCGCGATGAAAGGTGGACTCCTTATCAAGAGAATAAAGTAGCTTTGCAAGATAACACGGAAATGAGTGCTTCTTATATTCAATTCACACAGCTAGAAGATAATCGTTATCATCGTTTTATTGCCTCTCAAGCACCTTTCAAAGAAACTATTCACTATTTTTGGAAAATGATATGGGAAAATCAGGTTGACCAAGTGGTCATGTTAACTGAACTCGCGGATACTCCAGATCAAGAATCATCCGCATCTTATTGGCCAGAAAATGAACAAGAATCACTCGTTCTGCAAAATGGTATGAAGATTGAACTTCTTGAAGACTCTTGGTTTTTCACCGAGGCGAAAACCAGTATTCAAAAGCGCAAATTTCTTGTGATCTATGAAGATCAACAGCGTATTGTCAATCATTACTGGTATCATGGGTGGATAGATCATACGATTCCCGATCAACCCAAAACGCTTTTAACGCTTATTCAAATGGTGTCAAACGACAAACAGCAACTTCATTCAAACGCCCCTATTTTGGTTCATTGTTTAGGAGGTGTAGGAAGAACAGGAATTTTCATTACCCTTTATCATATCAAGCAGCGACAGCTTTATGCTGAACCTGTGAATTTATTGAGGATAGGACTTCAACTCCGTTGGCAAAGACCAAAAATTTTGAGTAAAGCAGCTGCCTATCATTATTGCTATGGCATGATTCCTCTTTTGGAAAAAGAAATCACCATTGAATAACATATAAGCTTGTTTTGTTGTACATCTCAAGCAAGCGAAAACTTTTCTCTCTGTGTTCTCTGTGCACTCTGTGGTTAATTTTATTATTTTACCACAGAGTGCACAGAGAACACAGAGAGAAAAGTATTTTATACGCTAATCATTTACCAATTTTGTCGCGAGCTTTCCATAGTGATCGATGGAAAGCATTATGTCCCCCTTCATGACCTATGACAACCCATGTTTGCCCTAAGGCATTGACAGCTTGCATACGCTGAATGAATAATTCATCATCTCGATTAGAGAGAATTTCATCCGGATTTTGAAAGTGAAGAAGAACATGCAACGATAATCCTTTCAAATGGTTTAAAGAATCAATAGGACGTAATTGTTCATCTCGATGTCGTTTAGCAAGAATTTTAAGTTCGGAAAAATCTTTTCGCATCTCTACCACTTCATCCCATGATTTTAAGGGACAATCTAAGATGATTAACCCTTTTTGAATCACTTCTAACATTCTCTTCCTATCTTGAGCCAATATACCTATTCCTCGAAAAATATTTTCATGTTTATCACTATTGAGAATGGTTAAAATATTGATAATCGCTCCTCCTCCTGCTGAAAAGCCATACAAATCGATTGAATCTAGGTTTCCTTCTATAATTAATTTGTGTAAGAGATAACATGCCGGTAATAATTCGAAATAGGTTCCCCAAGTTGTCCGAGATAAATCACCATTTTTAGCAGAAATGTCGGCGTCCGGTAGATTAAAGCTCACGAGATGATTTTTTGCTAACGCAACGGGTGCTAAAGAATCGATGATATGAAGATCCCCTCCAAATCCATGAAAGCAAAGCATCACGGATGCTTCTTTTTCAGAACTAGTCAAATACTTTACCGGATGAGCAAAAGGAGGATATTGCATCATTTGTTTGAGATCTTCAAATTTTTCTTGTGAAATAGCCATCAGCATTCCTTGACATAGCAAACAAAAGAAAAGAATCCATTTCATAGACATATTCCTAATTTTTAACAGCGAGGTGCTTTTTAAGCATATTTTCGAGATCTTTCATACGAATGGGCTTGCTTAGATAATCATCTAAACCTGCTTCTAGATACTTCTCACGATCACCAGTCAGAGCATTCGCTGTTAAAGCAATGATAGGAGTGTGTTTACGATTACCTTCTTGCTGACGAATAGCATGCGTCGCAGCGACTCCATCTAACTTTGGCATTTGAATATCCATAAAAATAAGATCATAGGAATGATTTTTGCACAAATCTAAAGCTTCTTGTCCATCTTCTGCTACATCGACTTGACAGCCCATCATTTCAAGCATTTCTTTTGTCATTTCTTGATTAATGAGATAGTCATCCACAACGAGAATAGAAGCATTAAATTTTGCAGTGACTTTTTCCATAACTTTCTCTCTAAAAGTAAGCATAAAATTTCTAATATGCGCTATAGAAAATTTTAAGACAACTTCTAATCTTTTTGTAATAAGGCGGTTTGTAAATCTAAAGGAAAAATAGGTTTACTCAAAAAGGTATACAAAGGATACCTGATATCCTCGTCTTTTCCCCATCCTAATTTGATGATTTTCATTGATCCTACATACTTCGAAAAAAGAAGACCATTTGACGTATCATTAGGTAGAGTATTCCAAATAATAGCAAAATAAGATTGATCTAGCTTTAAAAGCTCATGCGCTTGCTCCCAGGATTCACACACGGCAGCAATGACATCCCAATGCTTAAAATAAGATGTTAAAATTTTTTGACTCATCGCACATTTATTAATAAGCAAAATTTTTTGGTTCATGAGTGCTTTGGGAGTGCTAAGATAAGGTTCTTCTGACACTACTGTCAATGGTAATTCAACAAAGAATGTAGAACCATTTCCTTCTTCGCTACACACTCCAATAGCCCCTCCCATTTTCTCGACGAGCTGTTTACTAATCGCTAAGCCAAGCCCTGTTCCTCCATATTTGCGCGTCGTTGAGGAATCAGCTTGAGAGAATTTAGTAAAAAGCAATTTTTGCTTGTCTTGTGATATTCCAATTCCCGTATCTTGTATTTCTAGCCGTAAAAGAAGAATACGGGGATCTAATTTATCTTTTAACGCTACTCTTAAATAGACATACCCTTGGTCGGTAAATTTAACGGCATTTCCTAACAAGTTGATAAGAATTTCTCGCAACCGCGTGGGATCTCCCATAAATTGAGTAGGAAGTGTAGGATCATAATAAATAAAAAATTCAAGTCCTTTTTCAAATGCCTTTAGGCTTAAAAGAGAAGCGACTTCTTGCAAAATCGTGGTCAAATTGATCGGAATAATTTCTAACTTTAACTCTCCGGCCTCTATTTTAGAAATATCTAAAACGTCATTAACTAATGCCAAAAGATTTTCTCCTGATTGATAAAGGGCATGCGCATATTTTGTTTGCCGAGGATTTAATTCTGTATTTAGCAAGAGTTCTGACATTCCCATAATCCCATTCAAAGGCGTCCGAATCTCATGGCTGATATCAGCTAAAAAACTACTTTTAGCCTGATTCGCTTTTAAAGCTTCGTCTCGAGCTGCTTCTAATTCATGGTTTTGCATCTCTAAAACTTTTAAGCAAGTATTCATGGCTTCATCTTGTTCTCTTAATTTCATATCCTGTATTTTTCTTTCGTATTCCACTTTTAAAGCTTCTAACATCATGATGAGATTTTGTAGAATAGGAAGAATCATAATTAAGATATCTTCATCATATTGAAAAGGTTGAGAATGGCATAAGGCCACCACCCCTTCTACTTGATTTTGCATTAATAAAGGAATTCCCCAAAAATATTTGATATGAAGCGAGTTATTATTATTTGGAATTTCTAAGGTCACTTGTCGCTTCGTGTGAATCACTTGTTGACAGAGGGATTGGATGTAAGAAAAAAGCAAAGGATCGGTTGTTCCCCATATGATCAATTGTGGTTGAGGAGGAATTGGATAAACACTAATAAGTCCCTGTTGAGCGTTTGTGACATGCAAAAGTGTGCGTAAAAAACGTTGAATGATAGAAGGCATAACTTTTTCATCGCGCTGAGGAATAAAATCTTTTTGGCAACTTGTCATCACATCTAAAATCATCTCTGATTTTCGCAATAGCTCTTCTAGTTGCTGAACTCTTGTTATTTCAGAAGTATGAGTGTCCATGAATTAAGCCCTATATGATTAATGGTCTCTAACTGAGGGATTACTTGTAATAAATGCATGATAAGGTAATTTACTCACATATCTCTCTGCGATAATAGCCGCAGCAATAAATGTCACAAGGGTAGAGAGAAAAAAACCATAGCCATAAAAAGAAAATCCCATGTGAAGCGTAATCCACGTAAACAAAGCATTCGTCCCGAAGAAAATGCATTCAATCCATACCACCCCTTTGCGGCAATCAAAATAAGATAAAAGAACGCCTAGATAAATAATGGGAACTTGAAAAGTCGCTCCTAACACGCCATAACGAAATATCCCTAGCTTAATGAAATTAATGCCAAAATAAGAAAAAATTTCAGAGGATAATAAAATCACAGAAATACAAATACACATTTGCAGAAGAAGAATATTGCGTCCCATCAACATAAAGGTGTCTATCATTAAGCGATGATTGGCTTTAATTTTACTTAAGCTCGCATGTTCTTGAATATCTCGATAAAATTTAACATAGACTTCAAAGAAAGTGGTTTCTTGCGTCAATAAAAACATGGCCATTCCGGGTACAATAGTCAAATAGGCTAAAAACATCGCCATATCATAATTGGGATAAATATACAAACCGCTTGAGAGTTTGACTCCATGCGGAGACAACCACATCATCCATTTATCTATCCAAATAGCCAAATTATACATCACACCAATCAATCCTACTTCCCAATATTCATTGATATACTTCAAAAACTTAAACAAATGTCCATATTTTTGAGGATATTGCGCATAAATAGCCCCTAACAAAGTCGCGATGATGACTCCTAGCCCCATATTGAATCCCAATAACATTCCTGTAATAGAGTAGTAGGTTCCTAAAGAAACTGCAGCAAAAACAGAAATGATCAAACCCACTAAATAAGAAAAGGTCACTGTTTTGTAATATTGAGTCGCTGAAATAAACACTAAAAGAAGCCAAGTGGCGGAAACAACTAAATAATTAATTACAGCCATCCACGCTGTCGCCAAAGGAAGAGTCGCATACAGAAAATAAAAAGCGCTCGAAATGGGCAGCCCAATCGCAAATAAAACGATTAAAGAACCTAGCATCAAACTAGGCACTTCAGTCAGTTTTCTTGCATACAAACAATCTGCTAAATAGCGCGTTGTTAACAATACAACAGGAGCAGACAACTCTAAAGAAAAGGAAAAATTATAGAGAATAATGGCACGAAAATTTTCAACATCTTCGATAGGTTTCCAATTATTAAAAACCAAAAAAAAGCTTCCCAAAGCCATTACAGTAAATAACCAGGTACCGGAAGAAGCCAGTACAGCATGAAAATAAGCTGTCAAAACACTTGTCAAATCTCCTTTTTTCATGAGTTTGCGTAAGACAAATCCAATGCCAGCCATTGTTTATTCCTTGAGAAGAGAAGTATACACATTTTGATAAGCGCGTTGCCAATCGGCTTTATTATAATACTTTTTCACACGTTCTCTCGCATTCCGGCTACATGCCTGATAAAGAACAGGGTTCACTAAAAGCTCATAAATATGATCTGCTACTGATTCAGGATTGGCTAGCTTGGAGATAGAACCGGACGCTCCAATAGGAGGCATTTCATCTTTTCTACCTTGAAGGATTTCCCGGCATGCGCCTACATCGGTCGCCACGCAAGGAATTCCTACCGCCCCTGCTTCTAAGAGAACCAAGGGTTGCGCTTCGCTGATACTTGTTAACACAAGCACATCAATTTGTCCCAAATACTTTTCAAGATTCACTTTACCTGTAAAAGTGAGCGTTTCTTCTAAATGGTTTGCCTGGACAAGTTCTACACATTCGCAATAATATTCTTTATCTTCATCTGTTGGACCTATAATCCATGCCTGAATAGAAGGCAAGCGTTGCTTTAAAATGGCAATGGCACGAATGAAAGTTTTCACATCTTTGATAGGCACGACACGTCCAATCAACGCCACTATAGGCTGTGCATGAGGAATTTTCGGGATATGGGCATAATACTCTTCATCTATTCCATTAGGAATGACCTCCATTTTTTGAGGGTCTGCACCATCTGTTTGTTGAACTTCTTTATTACCTTCATAAATGGTCAAAATTTTAGCGCAGGCAGCATAACAAAGCTTGGAATAGCCGGCAAAAGAATCAATCCAATAATCCTTCAGATCTCGATCAAAGCGGCTGCGTTCAATATTTAAATTCAACGCTTTAATATCTGCTAACCAATCTGCGGCTGCCACTTCAATACGCCGCTCATTCGTATAAATGCCATGCTCTGTAATCAAACAGGGTCGTCCTGTTTCTATATAGGCGCGCGCCAAAAAAAGGCCTGCATAACCTGTACTGAAAGTGTGATAAATGGAAGCAGCCGGTAAATCTGCAAGTACCACGGAGTAAAAAGATCCTAACAAACTGCGCCAAGACCAAAAATAGTGCAAGAAACTTGTTTCTCCCATTGTAGAGAGGTACATACGCTGTAGCATATTCCACGCTTCTTCTGAATCAAGAAGAAAATGCTCTCCTAAATAGGGTTTAAATTGAGCCACAAGATCAAGGATTGTTTTAAGCTCTTTTAGAGTGGCCCGATGTTGCAGATTTAAAAGAGGAACTTCTAGAGCGGTAAAAAACTGTTGTTTGATCAATGTTGTAGCAGGTAAAGCCAATCTAGGCAGTTTTTGCAAGAACACATTGTGCATGCCGACTACATTAGAAGGAATATCAAAACGTTTTTGAGTCGAGGCATGCGGCGCAAGAATACAGACTAAATAAAAAGTGAATTGCGGCTGTGCTTTAATTAATTCATGCGTCCACGTAGAAACACCTCCTGAAATATAAGGATAGGTTCCTTCTAAAAAAAGGCAGACATCTGCTTTAACCGGTTGTTTTGTCATTTTTATACGCTAAATTTTCGGATACGCCCCAAAGGCTCACAAACTCTTTTAATGTTGTCAATTTAAGATCTTCAGTGAGATTAATTTTTTTATCAGGAACAAATTCAGTACTGAATTGGCGTAAAGCAACATAATCTTGCAATTCAAATAAAATATTCATCCAAGCGAGATACACTGCCGGATCTCGATTGCCGGACTGAATCACTTTCTCTAGAGTAGTTTTTGCGTGTAGGGGCTGTTGAGAACTTAAATAGAGTTTTGCCAATGTTAAGCGAGCTTGTATATCGTCAGGCACTAATTGCAAATACATTTTATACGTCTCTATCGCTTCTTTACGTATTTTTTTTTCACGATCTACGTCCAAAATTTGCGAATTTATATAGGCTGCGCACTGTTGGGCTAAAGCTAAAAGTACTTCTGGATTATGTGGATGCTCTTTAAACTGTTTCTTTAATAGTAAATAATCTTCAAAAAAACGCGCATCTAAACTCGCAATGGCATTGGCTGCATAAACGCGTATACTATTAGCGGGATCATTTAAAGCCAAAAAAAGAGTTGAAAAGAATTGGGGATGAAAATGTTTTAAAATTTTTTCAATCACAGTCCGTTTTTGTTGTTCAGTGCCACAAATCATCACATCCTGAAAAGCCACTTTGGCTCCTTCTTTAGAAGCATCTTCTATTCCATATATTAACCGTTCATACACAATATCTTGCTTTTCTAATCTAATTTTAGGATATAACATCTCCCACAATTCTGCCATGGGAGAAATAAAATGCTTATAAACTGAATAAATAGCTAATGTCAGTAAACAGACTGCTGCTCCAAACGCCCCCATAGTCGTGAACAAAACAGCAAATAAAAAAGAAAAACGTTGATCCCATCCTAAATGTGCAAACCATTTCACAATACCAATGGAAACGGCGACTAAAATCATATGTATGATCACAACAACCGCAACGGGTAAATCTAAGAAGAACAATAAAATGTCTAGAAAGAAAATACTTGTAAAAAGTAGAAAAATATAGCTCTTCTTCTCAGGAAGATGTTCTTCCGTACTTGTTGCAAGTTCGTGTCTCATGATTTCCTCGCATCCATGGACAATATGAATATGGGATAACGTGTCACCATGCTAATAATCGTCAAAAGTTCAACGCAGAGGCGCAAGAGGCGCAAAGAAAGACAGGATAGATTTCACAACAGAAAAATTAAGTTTTTTATTGTTTTTCATTTCCCATCTTGCGCCTCTGCGATGAACTTTTGACGATTATTAGCATGGTGACACGTTATCCCATATTCATATTGTCCA
Organism: Parachlamydiaceae bacterium; assembly: GCA_030147755.1. GTDB lineage: Bacteria > Chlamydiota > Chlamydiia > Chlamydiales > Parachlamydiaceae > JASBUW01. Next base: position 1,638 of record JASBUW010000178.1, on the reverse strand, counting down.
TTAGGTCTATTAGGTCCATCTTTTATAATAATGGCGAGTTTTTATCTAGAGCGGCACATACAGCGGTTGAATGTGAAAAGAAAGCTGTTTATGAGCTAATATCTCATTATCTTTCAAAGCGTTTAAAATCAAAGAAGTATAAGGTTCAACTTGTTCAGCTGTTAAACCCGGAAAAATGACGATAAACTCTCCCACACGTTTCTTACCATGAAAGAGTTGGATCGTTTTAGGTAAAATTTCTTGTAACAATAAACAAAATAATGCTTCTTCAGTATCCGGTTCGGTTTTTTTCTCTTCTATCACCATTTGCGTTAAAGGAAAATGATTCATTTGTGCAAGTCTTTTCAGGTAATCTATTTGAATTAAATAAAAAGAATAAGAAAAAAGGAGGTCTGTGAAGCTATAGAGGCAACGACTTTCTGTTTTTTGATATTCGCGTGCATGGGCATAAGCTAATCCAATTAATTCGCAAAGCGTTTTAAATGTTTCCAAATTAATGATATTGAGTTCAAAAAAGTCCATTTCTTCCACTTTGATCATACCAAAAATTTCTCCCGTCTCCGGATCAATCAAAGGAGCCGCCACAATCCCTTCTTTTCCTAAAATTTTTTCATCCTCCGGGTTAATCACACACAACAAATGCTGTTTACCTACAATAGCGCGATAGAGAGCTGTGTCCACGGGAAAACGACGCACATATTTTTCTTCATCACCCCATCCATAGCAGGTCACCGGCTGGAGACCATCCACTCCTAATGTATAGATAGAAAATTTCCTAGGATTTAAAATGGGTTGCACCACTTTTTCCAAATTTAAAATAATCAAATTGGGATTGAGAGTACTTAAAGATTTAAGTGTTTTGTATATCAGAGTGGATGTGCGTAATTGCCCGGCTAAAATGATTTCTAAGCTTTCTTTGACTTGCCTGAGACTTTCATAAGATTCTGTAATGGTTTTTGTTTCGATTAAAGCTAAATCCAACTCTTTCTGTACCGCTTGCTTGTCACGCTCTTGACGCGTACGCATTTCTCCCAAAATGAAGGCGGTAATAAACCATAGCGTCGGCACAAGAGCCAGTTTTAATTCATAATCAAAATGCGTTTCTTCTGGTTTTTGAATCGGTACATTCCCTACGTATAAAAATAAGGTCGACAGCACTGTCGCCATAATCCCTTCTAAAGAGCCATATTGAACCGTGACTAACAAAATAATCACCCAAAAAGGATGAATTTTATAGTCAATAAAGCGTTTGCCATCTCCAAATAAATGATCAAATAATACAAGCACGCTCAAAAAGGCTAACACTTCTAGGATGGCGGAAAATCGTACACCTATGATTTTTTTAGGTAGCCTGTGCCATAGGCGGTTAGTTGAAATATTTTCCGGATTAATCACCATAATACAGTCCAATCATAACAGGTAAATCGCGAAGCGTTGGGAGTACGAAGGTCCTCCTTCGCTTTCAAAAAAGACGCCTCATATGAAAGCGTAAGAGGTCCTTCGCACTCCTGAGTAACTAAACATTGTTATTAGCTCGCTCTTTTAAAGTGTTTTTTAGTAATTGATCAGAGCGTGCTTAAAAAGACTGGTTTTATCTGTGCGGTAGCACTATCACTGCATTAGCCCAGACCGAGCGCG
>JASBUW010000168.1 GCA_030147755.1 Parachlamydiaceae bacterium | reverse complement strand
TGCGTCATCGCGTCTCTTGCGCCTCTGCGTTTGAGATTTTAGAAGGCGGTGAGTAGTTAATTTTCAAGTCAAATTACGACTGGCTGAGCAGTTACTTATTCATCCATAATTCAAAACGATGTTATTGCATCCATCCAAGGCTAAGAGTTGTGAACATCGTGGACTTCGTAGACAACGTAGACATAAAACTTTGTGAAAACTATTCAATCAGCTAGTTAAATCATTTTCATTATGTCCCCAACTCTTAGTTGGATTTATGCATAAATGACTTCTTCTTCAGAAGGCTGAGGGTTGTGCATCAATTCCCACATGCGACGGAAACCTGGGCAGATTTGTAGCAATTCGTCTTTAGTGCCTTCGGCTATTTTTTCACCTTTTTCCAGATAAATAATTTTATCGGCATCTTCAATGGTCGACAAACGATGCGCTATAATCAACTGCGTCATTTGTCCACGCAACTGTTTCAAAGCTTGCTTAATGCGATTTTCACTCACTGCATCTAAAGAAGAAGTCGCTTCGTCTAAGACGAGGATAGGTGCTTTCTTCACCAGGGCTCGCGCAATCGCTAAGCGCTGTTGTTGACCACCCGATAAGTTTTTACCCGCTTCACATAATTCTGTTTGATAGCCCTGCGGCAAATGTTGAATAAATTCATCAGCATGCGCCAAGCGTGCTGCTTCTTGAATGTCTTGCTCCGAAAAGGGACGCCCAAACGCAATATTTTTGGCAATCGTGTCCAAAAAGAGGAAAGGCTTCTGCGGCACAAACGCAATATTTTCGCGCAAAGATCTTTGCGTATAAGCATGCAAGGGACGTCCATTAATGCGAATTTCCCCCTTCTGGACCTCGTATAAACGCGGAAGCAAAAGAGCTAACGTCGATTTTCCTGATCCTGTCGGGCCCACCAGCGCTACTGTTTCCCCTTTATTGACGGTAAAGCTCACGCCTTTGAGAATCCATTGCTCTTCATAACGAAACCACACATGATCAAATTCTAAGACATCTTGTAAGGTATCTAAATTAACAGCATCCGGATTGTCTTGAATCGTGGGACGCAAATTTAAAACTTCTTGCATGCGTTCTGCAGCAGCAATTCCTCGTTGAATGTGCGTATTTTCTTCTGCAAATTTTTTGATGGGTTCGTAGAAGACATAAAGCAACCCACAATACACTAAAACTTCTGAGACATTCATCTGCAAGATATACAATCCATATAAAAGAGCGGTAGCGAGAAAAAACATGGCAATCGTATGCACAATAGGACGTGAAGAGAGATCATAACGTGCGCTTTTTTGCTCCAAAGCCGCCATCTTCGCATTTTGCTCGCGATATTTTTGCAGCGAAAAATCCTCCATCGCAAACACTTTGACTGTCTGAATTCCTGCTAAGAAATCAATAAGCACAGACGCAAAAGATTCTTGATTCTTCTGAATTTGCTTCGAGATGCGTTTCACACGCCGTGCCAAAAAGATAATGGGATAGACAATAAGCGGAAATCCCACGAAAATGATCATAGACAGCTGCCAAGAGGTGTAGAAGCATAGCGACAGAGTAGAAAGGACTGTAAAAGGAGTTTGAAGGTAATTGACTAAGCAGGCATTTAAGGCTTCTGCAATCAAAGCGGCATCTCCGACTACACGTGAAGATAAACTGCCAATATGATGCTTTTGGTAAAAGTCCATCGGCAAAGATTGAATATGTTCAAAATAGTGCTGACGCAAATCACGACTCACACGAATAGCCACCAGGCGCGAACTAAAGCGATGACAAAAGAGCGAGATCGCTTTAAATAAAGCGACTAAAACAAGAAAAAAAGCGAGCGCTTTTAAACTACTCGAAATGGGAATCGCGTGATCAATCACAGAAGTCACACGTTCAACTAAATCCTTGCCTTTATGCTGTATTAAGAAACGTTGGGTATCTGCACTCGAAATTCTGCCTTCGTGAGCCGTATCGATTTCACTCCAACGCGTTTGGACTTCATCCCACGTGATCTCTTGACTTTTATGAAGTTGCCCTTTTTCAAAAGGCGCAAATAATTCAAAAAAATCAGGTCCTTTACGCGTGATAATGCCCAAAGCCACAATTTCGAGTTGGCTCGCGAATGTGAGCAAAATCATCGCGGCAATCGTAAAAAGAATTAATAAACGATGCTGACGTCCTAATAAGGCAATGTGTAATAAACGTCGCATGCTTTTAGGCCTCGGTATATTGTCCCATTTGACGGAATTTTAAATAGCGTTGCTCCAACAAAAGAGGTTCAGGAACGCGCCTTAAGATATTCAATTGGTCTAAAATAAATTGCTTCACGTTGTCATATGTTTGTTGGGGATCATGATGGGCGCCTCCTAGAGGCTCCGGAATAATAGTGTCGATAATTTTTAAGTCTAATAAATTTTCGGCATTCAATTTAAGCGCTGAGGCGGCTTCCACGTTTTTACCCGCATCTTTCCATAAAATGGACGCACAGCCTTCAGGTGAAATGACAGAATAATAAGCATGCTCTAACATTCCCACTACATCGCCCACACCCATTCCCAATGCCCCACCTGAGCATCCTTCGCCAATCACAATGACAATAATCGGAGTTTGAATGCGCATCATTTCACGTAAATTATGGGCAATCGCCCATCCTTGTCCTCTCTCTTCGGCTTCTAATCCCGGATAGGCTCCGGGAGTATCTAGAAATGAGACAATAGGCAAGCGAAATTTCTCTGCTAAACGCATTAAACGTAATGCTTTGCGAAATCCTTCCGGATTGAGCATTCCAAAATTGTGATGCACGCGACTTTCTGTATCATGCCCTTTTTCTTGTCCTATGACGACGCACTTCACGCCCCCAATTTGAGCCAATCCACCGATCATCGCGTGATCTTCGCGGAATAAACGATCTCCTGATAATTCGACAAAGCGTTCACACATATGCTTAAAAAAGTCGATAGCATGTGGCCGCCCAGGATGACGGCAGATTAAGATGCGTTGCCAAGGAGTGAGTTCAGAATAAACCTGTTGCTTGAGTTTGTCTAGTTTTTGCTCGAGTTTGCGAATCTCCGCTTTAAAGATGGGATTATCTTGGCTTTGTTTCTTCAGATGTTCAATGGTTTTGATATACTCCTGAATTTGTTTTTCATGGGGTAAGATGTCCAACCTTGCTCTCCTTTGCTAGATTACGGATCTAGAGCCACAAAGATGGACTCTGCAAAATCGCGTACAATTTCAATTGTTGTCGGTTTTGTAATAATAATGGCAAATAACTCTTCTATATCAGGAGTCGCTAAGCGAATGCATCCATCACTTTCGTAATTGCCTACACTAGACGTTTGATCGGCTAACTCTCCATTCGCTTGATAGTGCCAAGGGGTGCCATGAATCCCAAATCCTTTGGCCGGCTCTGTGCAGTTTCCAATTTCTTTCTCAAAGGGAATCCACCGCGTGCCGAACACAGTCATCATTTCCGTTTTCTTTCCATGATAAGTCCCCATCATCTTCGGTTTATAGATCGCAATGCGATTGCCTAAAGTATAGGTACCTAACGGAGTGAGTAATCCCGAGGTTTTGGACGCATCGACGCGGCCTAAACATACCGGATAAGTCTTCAATAACACTTTCTCTTTTGTATCTAAATCGCGATAATAACACCACATGCGGCAGCGCGAAGTATCGACTACTAAATAAAACTCAAAATTTTTATCTTTACGCAAGACATTAAACCGATCACCTTCCGCGAGTTCTTGTTTCACGTAATCCGGCTTGCCATTCAAACTGCGCGCAATAAAGTGACGAGACGTATTGTAATGAGACGCATAGTCAGATAGCCAAGCGGGCCTTCCTTTTAACCACGAAACATGACTTTTATAGGTAATCGTTTCGACTATTGGTAATTGAGATCCTGATTTATTAAACAACTCGTCCACTCGATCAGCGTCTGGTAAAGGCATAGAGGAGGATGCCACACGTACTTTCCCTTCTTGCTTGACGGGCTTAGGTGACGCAACAGAAGGTGTGATGGTTTGTATCTCCTGATCTAACTCCACTTCTAACGGCACGTTTAGCGAAGTTGTCACAGCTAATGGAGGCGAACGTTCTTTAAACAGGGCGACCAATCCAATGACTCCAAAAAGGAGAAGAGACACAAGCGCAAGCAGTTTGGGCAAAGACATGCTGTCATCCTAGGCATTAATAAAGTATGCAAACATGATAGAATGTTGAAGGCTTTTTGCCAAGCACAAGAAAGTCGTTATTTTTACAGAAAAATAACGACCAAATTTTAGTGAAATCGTAGATACAATAGAGAATAAGGTTTGAGAATCAAGGTAAAAATAGTCCTTATTCTCAGAAATTAAAATTATTAATTATTTACGTTCCAATTCTTTAGTTGTACTATAATTCCTTGTAGTACTGCTGGTTGTGGTTCTGCTACTTGTGTTGTTCCTGGTTTAATTTTTTCTTCCAAATCATAGATCTTCGTTGCAATTTTCTGCAGAAAGTTATCGTATGTAAGTTCTGTATCTATGGATGAAACCACATATGTCGTTGCCATAGTTTTTAGCCTTGGATCATCTGTTAGGGCAGCGGATGTTGGGCCGTTAATGCATTTCGCCAATACTTCTACTACTTTACTTACTATATGTTGTCTATGTTCTGAACAGAAAGTACTTCTCCAACCCGCTACGTTGGCATTAATGTCAATTGTTGGCTGAACAGAACCTGTTGGTATATCCATATACATCTCCTATTTAAAGTTAATAATTTAATTCCATTTTGAGATTTAATCGCAATCAAAATTATAATTAATTAAAAGAAAAACATAAAGAATAATGAAAAATTTATTAAAATAAATGCATATACAAACAAATGAAACGCAAGGCTCACGCATGATAGCAAACGTGAACCTATTCTGAGATGATGATACTAAAATGAAGTCTGTCTATTGTTTCTTATTGTGTCTTCCAAATTATCATAGCTTGCTATTATATTTTGAAAAAATTCTTTTCGTGTAGATGCTTTATTCATTTCTTGTCCTATAAACTTCGCTGCTATTAATATTAATTGGGGTGTATTTTTATAAGGCTCTGCAACGTATTTTTGCATGGCCTGCACAACAATATCTAATAGGTCTCTTTTATTTTCACTAGTAAGAGTATTTTTCCAATCTACCTGCGGACTAATCATCGATGTAGATTGAGCAGACACTGAACTTGTTCCTAAACTTATAGTCATAAACACTCCTTTATTTTAAATTATAAAATTAATACACCATAGAAATTATAACCAATATTTTAAAAAAGATAAAATAATTTTTTATAAATAAAATATGAATTTAAATTAAGATGTTATTCAAAAATAATTTTATATATCGATTTATTGTGCTGAGGCAACTAACAACATATGCTCATGAAAAGAAAGTGTATGGTGCGAGAGAATTTCAATTTTGCTGATTTATGGGGGATATTTCAGCACAAAATCTTTGACTAAGAATATTTATAATATATTTAATTGATTTATTATCATCTATTTTATATAATTTCTATATTAAATTATATTAATCAGGATAAATATGTCTCATTTTAAACCCATTCAAGATCTTAACGAAATCAATCTAAGCGCTGTATGGACAGATGCCACAAAATTTGATAGTTACGATAGAAAAGTGGATGAAAAGGGTAAAGAAATTTCAGTTAACCATCAGGGGCGCTACTATCGATTAATGGCAAAGAAAGAACGAGACTATTCTCCTTGGGAACGCTTAGTAAGAGGACTGTTAGGAATTATTGCCGGCATGATCGCGGCAGGGTCTTTAGGATATCTTCTTTCCTTTAAAACGGTAACAAAACTTTTTACACAACAAAAAGAACATATCCGCTTTGGGCTATTAATAGATCCTGCCCTCCCACAAAAAGAAGCTCCAGAAGAAGCTCCAGGAGAGAAAGCGTCTCTTACCCAACAGATTGCACAAGCTAAAGAGGTGGACCAAGTTGCTCCGACTAATGGCTGGAAACAAGGGTTGGGTCGTAATGAAACGGAACAAACACTCGAAGCTTTTAAAGCAAATGAACATACCCAACGCAATTCTTCTCTTCGCTTTCTCAAGATTGTCATATTAGGTGATCTTTCTCCGCAAGAGATGAAAATCATCCATATTGTGAGTGATTATTTACAAGCCGTACATGGACTTAACACTTCAGTAGCTCCCAAACCCCTCAGTTTATATAATACCTGTATTCGTCATAACCCTCATCCACAGTATGCTATTGAAAATAATTTACTAAAAATTCTGCATGAAACAGCCCCTGAAGAAAGTTTTTATTTAGGGTTTACCAATCAAGATCTTTATCCTTATTTAGAGGGAGATACAGTGAATTTTGTGTTTGGTGTAGGCAATCCAAATACCGCTTGCGGACTCTTTTCTACTTATCGTTTAAAAACAGACAATTTTGAACAAACGTTAAAACGCTTGATGAAATTGGCCACACATGAATTTGCCCACATGAGAGGCGTCGCGCATTGCACAGAACATAAGTGCAATATGCAAGGCACTAATAGTGTGCAAGAATCTGATCAAGTGCCGCTGACGTTTTGTGCCGAAGATATGGCAAAAATCTGTCATTTAAATCAGTGGAATTTGAAAAAAGGATATGAACGTCAGTTATATTTCTTTGAAAACTTCTTTCAACGTTATCAACAGCAAGTCGATTTCTCCCAAGAAATTGCTCATTTAAAGAAAAAAATCAGCAAGCTTTCCTAAAATCCATTTTTCTGTCCTTCATTTACTCAAATTGATATCTGAGAAAAGGCCTATCCAAAAACCAATTTAAAGAAAAAAATTTTATAAAGTTATTTTTAATAAATTCCAACTATTCACATCTAACTTAGAGATGGTCCCTTCAGGAGAATCACCTTCTATAATAACAAAAGATTCCGAATCGAAATTCTGAGGATATATTGCTAAACACTTTTTCTTTGTAAATTTTGAAGGATAAAGAATTCCCTCTATTCCCGCATTAGCCACCAATTGACCAAAAATCTGACAATTAGCTGGAATATCAAATTGCATACACCAAGCTCTCCAGTTAGATTCCAATAAGCTTTCAACTAAAGAACTCATTTTACTTGCTATTTTAGGTATTTCTATACCTATCTCTTTAGCCGAATGAATGACATCTTTTGAAATAGAAAATTTTTTTATGAGATTAAGAAAGGCTTTTAGTGTTTGAGGGCGGTATAAATCAATAATAGATTCTAGCCGGCCACTTACTGAAACAATACTAATAGAGTCTTTTTTTACTAATGCTAAATCTAAAGCAGAAAGTCCCTTTGGAGGATTCCCCTTCTGACCTGCTTCTTGCAAAACTGTTTCTTTATCTTCTGCGATATAAAGTGCTGGGAATGGAGGAATTAAATCTGGATTTATATCTGGAATATTAAATCGACCGCCCGGTTCAATCAAACTTCCCTTTGGAGAAAGCGGAGTAAGGCTATATTTATATCTCACTTGCCTTTGCCAACCATTGAATTCATAAGGTCTTATAGTTGCTTCTAAAAGTGCATCACGTAATCGATCAGCTATTTTGTGTCTTTGGTAAGCAAGATCATTATAAAGATCCCAATAATATCTAAGAATTTTATCTTTTTGAATTTCAAAAGCAGAAAAATTCTCTGAGGAATCAAATAGCTGAGATATTAGAGGTTCATACATGAGAAATAATTTTAAATTTGGTTTTCAAAAAGAGCATTTTGAATGAACTTAAGCAACTTTTTATAACGTCCAAAACGTATCATATCGCGAGGAGATATATTCCCAAGAATCGGATTAGGAGTTTTAAACCAAAGAATAGTTTTTTCAGGATCGCCATCAAAGAATTGTGCAACTAAGTTAAATAATGTTGCAATTTCTCTTAGTTTATCTTTAAGCACTTGTGGCATTCGCTCATCATATCGAATGGAATTAGCAGGAACTCCTGTTGCACTGGCTATCTCTTCTTTTTTTAGACCAACAAAACCAACAACTTTTGGAGCATAAGCTTCTCCTCCTTTAACAAATAGAGAAAGATAATCTTTCTTCGGTACATTAGAAAAAATGTTACGATTCAAAGAACTCATAAAAATTAAATCCATCTTTTTTCCTTTATTTTACCACAGATTTTCCATGAAATCAAGAGTTATTCATTTAAAAAAATCAGCAAAATTTCCGCTTAAAGATTTTTTCTCTATTAAGACTTCAAAACTATCATTTACTCAAATTCATCCAGTCAGTATATATTATGGTAATTAAAAAAATCTTTTTATCATATGAAAATTGAAAAACAAGAAATCAACAACATATTAGTCCTCAAACCTTTATTCAAAAATTTAGATGCAACGCTTGCCTCTTCATTTAAAAGTCAAGTCATTCAAGAAATAGAAGCTGGCCATGAAAAAATAGTGATTGATTTATCTCAAGTTGAATTTATAGATACCGCCGGTTTAGGGGCTCTCATTAGTATTTACAAAATGCTGCCTAATAAAGACTTTTTACATCTTTGTGAAAGTCATAATGGCGTGAAAATGCTTTTTGAATTAGTCGGCATGTTGAATTTATTCAAAATTTATCCCACTTTAGATCAAGCGCTTATTTACTAAAACACTAACGATATGAATTCTCAAGTGATTGTTTTTATCTGTCTTTTAATCTTTACTGCGATCGGAACAGCTTGCGCTTATCACCTGTTGAATCAAGAGTGGATTGCTTTTCATGACGGAGAAAAATTATTTTATGCCCAACACTTTTCCTCTGCCATTACCGCTTATGAAAAGGCTCTTGCCTTGGGTTTTAAAAAACCCAAAATTTATGAACGTTTAGGAGATGCTTATACAGCAGAAGGGAAATTTGCAGAGGCAATCCATTACTATCAAGATTATCTTGCCTTAGATCCTGATAATCCACATATGCATTTCTCTTTAGCACGCGTTCTTTCCCACATAGGAGACTTTGAGGCCTCAACAAAAGAATATAAAACTGCCATTTCTTTAAAAAAGAAGAAGGAAACACAACATGAGACATCCTCTCCTTCACATAAATCTGAATAATAGCTTTCTCCTCCTCGCGATAGGATTATGCTTATCTGCTTATCCTGCAGAAGGTAAAGAAGAAAAAAAAGAAGAAAAAGAAACCACAGAAGCTATTCCAGACTGGTTAGCTCGTTGGGAGCTCGCTAGAGTGTTGAGTTATCAAAAACACTATGAGGAATCTATTCAATCTTATCGCGAACTCTTACAAGATAAACCCGATTTAATTGAAGCCAAACTGGAAATGGCTCGCGTGCTTTATTATAGCGATCATCGACAAGAAGCTTTAAAAATTTTAAACGATATTCCACCGGAAAAATGGGATGATGCAACCAAAATTTTTATGGCTGATATTTATACAGGCGATAAACGCTATAAAGAAGCTGAAAATTTATATCGTGAACATTTAGATAAACACCCGGAAGATCTTAAAGTCAGGGTCAAATTAGCCGATGTCTTAAGTTGGCAAAAACTTTATAAGCCCTCTATTGAAGAATATGAAAAGGTCTTAAAGGTGCGCCCTGATGATAAACAAGTACGCAGAAAATATGCGTTTGTTCTAATTTGGATGAAAGAAACAGAAAAAGGGGCGAATGAGCTCAAAAAAACTCTGGAAAGCCCCCAATAGCTATGCACGTGATATTCATTCTGTTTCTATTTTCGCTTTTTACCCAAGGCAACTACTTATTTTCTGAATTAAAAGAAAATGAAAGTCATTCTTCCACTTCGGAAAATTCTTTAACTCAAGCCGAACAAGAACAGCTTGTCTATCCACCCTCTCCGCAAGATTTTGAAAAACAACTCCACTCTTTTAAACAAACGTCTTTTGCACCTGCAGAAGACGAAGAACTTGTCTATCCGCCTTCTCCGCAAGATTTTGAAAAACAACTGCAATCTTTTAAGCAAACGTCTTTTGCACCTGCAGAACACGAAGAACTTGTCCCTCCCCTTTCTCCACAAGATTTTAAAAAACAACTGACGGCTTTTAAGGAAATGTCTGTTCAAGATCACTCTCATCAGGAATTGGTAGAACGACTTTCGCTTTCTCAATTTTCCCAGCAATTTCAACTCTTCAAAGAAGAACCTGATCGCCTTGAGGATATCCCTTCTCAAAAATTAGTCGAGCCCTCAGCCCAAATCAATGATTTTGAGGCACGTCTTGTACTGGCTCAAACGTTGGAAAGCTTGCCGGATTCAAGAGGACTAGAAGAAGCGCTGGCAAATCTTCTCTTTCTCTTAAGAGAAAAGCCCCTGCATCCTGTTGTCAATCTTGAACTTGGAAAAATTTATCTGCGGCAAGATAAATTTCTAGAAGCGCACGAAGCGTTTATGACAAGTTTAGCCGCACACCCTACAGATCCTCTTCTTCTTTCCCAAATTGCGAGTGGGGAAATTGGTCTAGGTTATGTGAAATTTGGAAAACAGTTGTTTGATGAGGCTCTACAAAGTGCGCAAGAACCTACGCTGACGTTACAATTAGACTATGCCAATAATAGCATGGCATGGGGAGATTTCTATCTGGCCGAAGAAACTTATCTTCACTATTTGCAAGATCATCCCGCTGACAGCGATATGTGGTTTAAATTAGCTGCTGTGCTCTTTAGCGAACAACGTTATGAAGAAGCTGAGCAAATTTATTGGCAACTTCTCGATTGCAAATGTTGCCCAGCTAAGGCGTGGACAGAATTAGCACGGCTTAAATTAGTGGAAAAAAACTTCGAACCTGCTTTGAAATATGTGAATCAAGCCCTTTCAGTCCAAACTGAACAACGAGAGGCTTATCTCTTAAAAGCAGAGATTCTCTTGAAATTAGATCGCGATCAAGAAGCAATTCCTCTTTATGAAGCACTAGCAGAAACAGGAACCCTCCAAGAGCAAGCACAAGCTTTAAGTCAAGCTGGAAGAGCTTATTTACGTCTAGGTGAAGCAGAGAAAGGAGAAGAAAGACTTCAACAAGCCAGACAACTAGATCCTGCGAATATTCAAGCACAATATGCACTCTTAAAAAAAGAGTTATGCCCTATAGAAATTACGCAAACTCTTATTTCCACTGTGCATGTTCCTCAAATTTTAAACCGTTGGGCTTTGTTCTATCGAGAAATGGGAATGGCAAAAGCGGCTCTCCAACTTTACCAAGCGGCTTTTGATCTAGATAAAGATTATCTTCCTGCGCGTGTGGGTTTAGCTGAAATGTCAGCTGTTGATTTTAATTATCAACGTGCTTTGCACTTATACGAAAATCTCTTAATCGATTTTCCTCACAGCGCAAAATTTCTGCTAGAGCGGGCGCGTGTGATCAGTTGGGAAAAACACTATTGTCAAGCTCTTGAGCTCTATGATCAATTGATTGCGCTTAATCCTCATAATATTGTGCCCATTCGCGAAAAAGCACGGGTTGCCAAGTGGGGACATGCGATGTATTTAACTTTTCACACTTTCGATCAACTCTTAATTCCTTCAGTCAATCGCAAGTTATATGAAGCGTGGCAAACACAAAATCCCGCGTGCGATGACACTCTTGGCGAGCAACTATTGGCACACTATTCCAATAGCATCCCTTATGCAAGCTACGAGGAATTAGAAGACCTTTACGATGAACAACACGAAAACTTGTCTCCTGAAGCTTTGTCAAACATTCATCGTCTTTTAATTGATCATTTAGCTCTATATCGAATCCAAAAGTCGATTTATCTCGAAAAATTAGCCGCTTGCCTTATTTGGTACAATCGATTCCTGCATGCTTTACCTGTTTTGGATGAATTGTTGGCTTTTTCTCCGGGCAATGAAGAAGCGTGGTTTGATGATGCGCAAGCGTATTGCACGTTAGGAGTTTGTGAAAAATCGGAACGCATTTTCCGTCATTTAGTTAAAATTGATCCTCTGCATAGTATTGCCAAAAAAGCTTTAGCTAGACATGAAATCTTAGCCCAGCCCCACTTAGAGCTCTCCGGAACATACTGGCATGAAATTGGAACAGGTAATTTTGCCACTTCTGATATCACACGTTATCAAATGAACTTGACTTTAGATTGTGCGTTAACGTGTAGTTCCCATTTAAGAGTTGCACAAAATCGATGGATTGAAGCGACTCCTCTCAACGGAACGACTAAGTATTTTATTGCGAATGGTCAAACCATTGCGTGGAATGGTGTCATCAATGAATATTTCCAAGCGGCCGCTTCGTTTACGCAAAAAGTTTATCATAATAATCCGCAGATAGGGACTGAATCCTTAGGTAACGTTCAAGCGTGGGTCAATCTAAAAGATCACTTTCAATGGGGTTTAGGTTATGATCGATTAGATGAATTGTATGATTATTTTGGCGTTATTCAAGGCACGCAATCGGATAACATTTGGACCAGCTTAAAAGTGAATTTGTCTTATCAATGGCAAGCAGAAGGCATCTATCGTCAAGTGATTTATAATGATCATAACCAACAGCGTTATGGATTATTGCAAACCTCTTATGCTTTAACAGAGCCTCCTCTTGTTTTTAAGCTTATTTTCCAAAGCGAATTTCGCGATACCGATCATCGCAATGAAATCATCGTTGTCAACAATGACGTGGTCGATATCATCCATCCTTATTGGACGCCAAAAGATTATCGCGCCAGTCGTTTAATTGTCCAATGGCACCATGACTATGCCTTCTTTCAATTCTGCGGATCAGAAAAACGTTATTATGACCTTAAATTTGTCATTAGCGATGATACCGAACATAATCCTCTAACAGCAATAATCGTTGAATGGCATCACGAATTTTGTAATAAGTGGAGTATAGACATCAAAGCGGCTCGTTTTCGTTCTAGCGAATGGGAAGCTGAAGGGGCATGGGCCACTTTAAGTCGTTATTTTTAAAGATCTCTTGCAAAAAATAAATTTATGCGTAACTTAAGCAACTATCGATATGGCTCTCTTCTTATTTTGTTAGTGGCTTCGCTCATTTTTTGTGCAATCTATTCTGTTTTTCGCATTAGCCACTTTTTTCTCTATCCCGCTGTATCGGATCAACTATTTGCGATTCTTTTTCTATTCGCTGAGCTCTTCATCGTCGTGCATAGTATTGGTTATTTATGTAATATTTTACATGTCGTGCAATATCACCATTCTTTATTTACGCCTAAAAAAGGACAGGAAAATTTAACTTTAACCTCTTACCCGCCTGTGGCTATCGTTGTTGCTTCTTATAAAGAGCCTCTAGATATTTTAAGAGATACGCTAATTTGTCTCTATAATTTGACCTATCCGAATAAACAATTGTTTTTGTTGGATGATACGCGCTATGACCAACCGTGGGACACTCCCGAAAAGGTAGAAGCCTACAAAAAATCTCTTGAAGAGCTTTGTCAATGGCTAGGCATTACTTTATTCAGACATAAATGGCATGATGCAAAGGCGGGGTTGATCAACGATTTTCTACAATTTCTACAGCATAAGCCTGTAGAATGCTCCGTATCTTCTTATGCTCAAATCAAAGAGCAAGCGCAATACTTGATTATATTTGACGTAGATATGAATCCTTTTCCTAATTTCGTAGAGCCTTTAGTCTCTTTAATGAATCAATATCCTCGTTTAGCTTTTATTCAAACCCCCCAATACTACACTAATTTTTCCACAAATCGCGTGGCACGTGCCTCAGGTCTTATGCAAGCGGTTTTTTATGAATTCATTTGTGAAGCAAAAGGATTGGAAAATAGTATGTTTTGTTGCGGAACTAATGTAATGTTTCGTCTAGAAGCACTTTATGAGGTAGAAGGATTTGTTTGCACAAGTGTGACAGAAGACTTTGCCACTTCTTTTCTCATTCATAGCCGTAAGTGGAACTCTGACTATCTTAATAAACCAAGTGCTTTTGGATTAGGCCCTGAAGACCTTGGTTGTTTTTTTAAACAACAATATCGCTGGGCACAAGGAACAATAAGTTTATTTAGAAATTTGTTGATTGAATTTGTTAAAAATCCCCGCCTCTTTTCTCCTCTCCGTTGGTGGCAATATTTTTTATCCGGAACCTATTATTTTATTGGATGGGTTTTCTTCATTTTGCTGCTGGGTCCTGTGGTTTTTCTCTTATTTAATGTGCCTACCTACCTTGCACAACCTTTGAACTATTTTTTATTTTTTATCCCTTATCTTTTAGTTTCTAATCTTTTATTTTATTGGACTCTGGTTCAACGACGCTACTATTTTAGCGATCTCTTGAGTGGGGTTTTACTTATTGGAATCACTTTTCCCGTTTATATGCGTGCAGCTATTTCTGCGCTATTAGGCATACACGCAAAATTTGTAGTGACGCCCAAAGACCAAACACAACAACTTTCTTTTTTGGATATATGGCCACAAGTGCTATCTGCTTTACTGTGTTTTGCAGCGATTGTGTGGGGAGGCTTCCGTCTTTATTATGAGCAAGAACCTTTCTATGCCATTTTGATCAACATGGTTTGGTGCAGTTATTATTTTGGTGTGCTCTCAACGATTTTTTATTTCAATAATCCAGTTAAAATAGGTGAAACTAGAAGGCAGTGCGCGTAAGGTATGTTTTTTCTCTGTGCTCTCTGTGTACTCTGTGGTTAATTAATAAAAATAACCACAGAGTACACAGAGAGCACAGAGAAAAAACATACCTTACGCATACAGCATTTGTTTGTATAGCAACAAAACGATCTTATTGTAATACCAATAAAGCTGCTCTTCTAAGTCTTTAATAGCCGTCATATAAGAGACATGCGCTAAATCTTGAAACGTCAAATTCAACAAATCGAAGTTAATTTCGGATTCAAGCATTTCTCTTAAGTCTTCTAAATTCAAAATTTCAAAAATATTTTCCGGCTTGTGGCTTAATTTTTCATAGAGTGTGGTAAGTTTTTGTATATTATTTTTCAACTTGTTTTGAATATCATCAAAGATGAGATGCTCCACTTGCTCATATTGCTTTCTGTCATAACCTGTGATGCGCGAGAAATAAGGAATCATATGCTTCAAATAAATAAATATCCCTTCCTTTAATAAAAGAGCTGATTTGACATTTTGAGACAACACATCTAAAAGCGGCAAGTCTTCTGTCACTTTTACTTGGATTCTATCATCCTCTAAAACAATATAAACAGGATGAGGTCGAACACCTGAAGCATTTAAAAATTTGACTTCATACACATTAGTCTTGAGATCTTCATTCCTCTTGATATTTTCTACTTTTCCTTGAAAAAAGACTTGCTCTCCGCTTTTGAAAGCAATATGCAAGTTAATTAAATCCCAAACATGAAGGCTGCAGCGATTTACTAACCAAGGAGGACTGGTAATTTCCACTTGTTGATCAGTCAAATTATAAATGAGATAGCCGAAAATATCGTATTCGCCTACTAAAGAACCCATCAGGGGTAAAACTGGCTGTTCACTAAAAATTGGTGGAATTACATTCATCGTTACACGCTAAATGGGTCCTAGATGCCATTGATAATCACGTTGATCAGAGGAAAGAACATAAGCAATCAAGAAATCAGCATCCCAAAAATTGTTGCCTCCTGCTAATGGAATCACTTGCATCGTTCCTTTAGCAGATAAGAGATTTAATTCCAACGTCACTTCTTTTCCTTCTAAAAAAAGTGTCTGCGCCACACCTTCATATCGTTCTAAAGTGCGAGGCGAAAGTTGTTGTGTCTGGGTTCGACAACGCGAAGCTTTCACAAAGAAGCTAAACGCAATATCATCCCATCCATTTAAACCTAAAAAAGAGGTTTTTAAATAAAAATGAGGCCGTTTAAACTCTTGTGTAACCTCTAACCAAATGCCCCGGAATTGCCCACTTTCAAAAGAAGAAGCAGAGGGATAATCCACTAAACGCGTGCATCCTTTTAACACAAACGATTGCCGCCGCCACTCAATTAAAGAACGGCGCATGCCTTGGTCAGATAAAGCATTGCCTTCAATGCCAAACCCCTGACAATCTCCTAAAGGCAAATATTGTGGTCCATAACTAACAATTTCCACATCCCCTTGTCGCACACTTCCCAAGCCTGTTTGAGCTCCGTGCAATGTGCAAATGGCATGTTGAGACGGCGAGCGATAGCCCACTAAAGCTGTCGAAGGATCAGTAATGGATTCCGCTAAAGACAAAGAAGAAGCTGCTTTAGAGCGCATTTCATATTTATCTAACCATTTTTCAATTAAGATCCATAACGGATGAATCACTTCTGCCTTCTGAGCTAACTGCTCAGCCAGTTTTTTAAACATGGCTTGTGAAACAGTAGCAAAAATAGGATCCGGACTTAGACAGGCTACTCCACGAAAGAGCAAATAACCTAAACATAAATGCTCTTCAATACGACTATCTTTTTCCCGTACAAATAGCCCTTTTAAAGGTAAACCTGTTGCATCTAATGTATTCAATTGCCAGTGTGCAAGCTTTAAAAGGGTGTCTTGTAGATCTTGTCGTCCTGTTAACAAACTTAACAGGCATAAAAAAACACCCAACTCAAAGTGATGAGGAATATAAGGTAAACTCAACCACGGACAATATTCTTGTAAATCAATTAAAATGGCGCCGCTTTCTAAGGCATGAAGGCCCACTTCAGGAATGGGCATTTTCGCTAAAGCATGGTTGACAGCCACAAGCGCGCGAAAATAATAAGAACTTTGATTCCAAGGATGACGCTCAAATAAACGCACTTTACTGACTAAGTTCGCTTGATGTCCTTGCGTCAAATAACAAAGAAGATTAACAGCTAAAAGCTGTTTCCAGTTGAGAAGCAATTGCTCAATTGACATCCAAGGCTCATGCCACACGCAAGCTTCTTCTATCATCTCTTCAGTCGGGGCCACTTGATGCTCCAAAAATTGGTGCATCATTTGGTCAAAAGAAGAGTGAACACCTTCCTCTTGTTTAGAAGAAAGAGAGTGAAGGGAACAAGTATCCAACATGCGCATGTGATCCATATTGAGCACAACTTAAAAGAGCAGGATTCCTAGATTTATTCAGGTCAATAGCCATCTGACTGATGAATCCATTTTCAATCAGATACACACACAATGTTTGATACTCTTTAAGTCAATGCTTAAGCAATTGCCAATAAGTTTTTATTAAACGCCTACGCTTAATTCCAACTCATCAAATTCTTCGTTCTCCACTACTTGGCGCATTTTTTTACCTGGAGTAAATTTCACAGCCATACGAGCAGGGATAACGATAGGAACTGCAGCATTCTTGGGATTTCGACCTATTTTTTGCTTTCTCTCGACAACCTCAAAAACACCAAATTCTCTAAATTCTAAACGCTCGCCTTGCGATAAACAATCTGTGATTTTATCCAGAAAAGCTTGAATCACATGACGCACATCATTGGGATGAATTCCTTTATCTTGCGAAATGGAATTGATCAACTTTTTTTTGGTCATGGTGCTTTTCTTTGTACTGGTTGCCATAGACTCCGACTCCTTCATTTTTTCTTTAAATGAGTTATTTTGATATTTTTCATATCGTTTTGATTTTAAGCAAGTTCTTTTTACTCTTTCAGAGAAACTCTGAGCCAGTTTAAAGAATGCATATTTTTTAGCTTCCCTCTACTTTTAACACTTTGGTAAATAAAGATTTTAGTTAAGCCTCTTATGATAAGCAATGTCCTTTTGAATTCAACACTAATTTTTATCTTCGCCGATTCGTACTAGCATTTTATTCTTTTTTCCTGCAGCGACAAGCATTAACTTATTATCAATCAACAACTTACTATCAATCGCATCATTCTCATCTTCAATCTTTTGATTGTTGATGTACACGCCACCATTGCGAATGAGGCGTCGCGCTTCACTCTTACTAGTCTGCAGACCTATATCCACTAAAAGATCAATGATTTTTTTATGCATCACTTGTTCTAAAGCTAGCTGACAGCTAGGCATATCGGCCGCTAAACTTTCTAATACACTTGCATCTAATTTTGTATCGGAACCGGGAGCAATCCCCTGCGTAACGCGTAGAGCCGTTTTTAATCCTTCTTCGCCATGCACAAGACGCGTAATTTCTTCTGCTAATCGCTTTTGAGCTGTGCGTGGAACATAATCTACTTCTTGCATCTGTTTTTCGTAACGTCTGATTTCGTCCATTTCCATGAATGTCAACATACGCATGAGATTGATGACATCGGCATCTTCTACACGCACTAAATATTGATAGAATTCATATACAGAAAGCTTTTCTGGAGCTAGCCAGATGGCACCTTTTTCTGATTTTCCAAATTTTTGCCCGTCGCTGCGTGTCAGAAGTGGAAAGGTCACACCATAAGCAGATTGATTGTGCACTTTGCGAATTAAATCTGTACCGGCGGTAATGTTTCCCCATTGATCACTGCCTCCTAACTGAATAGTGACGCCATGATTTTGAAAAAGATGAAGAAAATCATAACCTTGCAAAATTTGATAGCTGAATTCTGTAAAACTCATGCCTTCTTCGGATTGCAAACGCGTGCGGACGCTATCTTTCGCTAACATGGGACCCAAACGAAAAAGTTTGCCGACATCGCGTAGGAACTGGATAAAAGAAAATTCTTTGAACCAATCAAAATTATTTAAGAAGAGAGGTTTGGCAGTGGGATGATTAAAATCCAAAATAGCTTCTAGATTCTTCTGAATACCTTTCAAGTTATGTTCGATAGTGGCGGCATCTAATAATTGACGTTCTGCACTTTTACCGGAAGGATCTCCAATCATGCCTGTGGCACCACCCATAATGGCAACGGGCGTATGACCAAAGCGTTGAAACCAAGCGAGTCCCATAATGGCGACTAAATTGCCTAAATGTAAGCTATCGGCAGTAGGATCAAATCCACAATAAACTTTGATCGGTTTTTGCGTCAGTGTGCGTATATCTTCACTTGAGAGAGCATCAATAAATCCACGTTCTTTTAAAGCATCGATGACATTAGTCATATGTTTTCATCCAATTGAGAATTAGGCAAGTTAAGGCGTGGACATTTTCTTAATGTCTTGATTTTCTGTCAACCTGAGTTTTTATCAAAACTAGTGAGTACCTAAATAAAATGGTCATACGCGAGGCGTTTGGAGTGCGAAGGTCCTCCTTCGCTTTCATATGAAGCGTCTTTAATGAAAGCGAAGGAGGACCTTCGCACTCCTGAGTAACTAAGCATTGTTATTAGTTCGCTCTTTTAAAGTGTTTTTTTGTAATTGATCAGAGCGTGCTTAAAAAGACTGGTTTTATCTGTGCGGTAGCACTATTACTGCATTAGCCCAGAACGAGCGCTAAAAGCGCTCGTTCTGGGCTAATGCAGTAATAGTGCTACCTCACAGATAAAACCAGTCTTTTTAAGTATACTTTGACCAACTACTAAAAAGGTCACTGTTACTTTTTGATATTAGCAACGAAGTTGCTTGAGGGCTCCAAACGCTAACGCGTAAAACCAAAATAGCCTTTTTACACTCTTTTAAAACCTATCGAAATTTGCAAGAAATTGACATTTAACTTTAAAAAACTTGCAAATTTTTCACTCTAAAATTTATTTTAAATAGGCTTCATATAACCATTTAAGCAATTTTTAATCGCTAATTCAAGATCGACTTTGTATCCTTTTAAGAATGAACTTCTTTCAAAACTGGAAATTTGAAAAAACAGGAATTCACAATTTGGAGTTGAGTCAATGAATTTCGAAAAATGCAACACAAAGACGCAAAGGTACGAAGACACAAAGAGCGAAGACGAGATCTCACATCAAATTATTGGTGCGTCAATAGAGGTTCATCGAACACTGGATGGCCCTGGATTGCTTGAGAGTGTTTATGAAGCAGCATTATGCCACGAACTCATACTTAGAGGGCTGCGCGTGTACACCGACAAAGACCTGTGCAAGTTGTATATAAAGGAGTGGCAATTAGAGAGCCTTTATTTATCGATGTCGTCGTTGAAGATAAAGTACTCGTCGAGGTTAAAGCGACTGAAAAAGATCACCCGATTTATGAAACACAGGTTCTTACATATTTAAGATTAACAGGTATAAAACTAGGACTTTTAGTGAATTTCGGAG
>JASBUW010000128.1 GCA_030147755.1 Parachlamydiaceae bacterium | reverse complement strand
GAGGGCCTGTTTATACCATTTCCAGAAAATAACGTCATATTTGAGCGCGTCAAAGCCTCGGTATTCAACGATCGCAAATGGGTCCATATCGCATTTATATTGACCCATTTGCGATCGTTGAATCCCGAGGCTTTGACGCGCTCAAATATGACGTTATTTTCTGGAAATGGTATAAACAGGCCATCTCAGCCTGACTACCTTCTTTACCTACAAAGAGATATTTATTTTTGCTATTTAAAAAGTTCCAAGCGATTTGTAAATATTTGCATAGGCAAGCCCAATATTACCTAGAGCTTGAGCCATCGCATCTTCTGCAGCTACTTGAAGCTGCAGTGAATTCAAAACTCTTGAATAGTCAGCTAATCCTTCTTGATATTGAAGAGTAGAAATATCCACAGATCTTTTTGCGTATTTAAAACTATCTTCTAAATCAGAAGTTTCTTCTATAGATTTAACAAAAAATGTTAGCGCATCTTCTACTTCTTTATAAGCCTCTAACACTTGGTTGCGATAGGTGGCGATTCCCTCATTAAGAATAGCATATTGTTCCCTTACACGATTTTCAAGACGTCCATAGTCTAAGATAGGCCAAGAAAAAATTGGTCCATAAAGAAAACTTAGGCTACTGCGGCTAAAGAAATGCTTTCCCTTTTGATTGGCAGTAGTATGGGTATCAGAACCACATTCGAGTCCTAAAAAGCCTGTCAGTGAAATGCGTGGAAGCAGGTCGCTAACTGCAACCCCTACGCGTGCACTTTGTGCATATAAGAGATCTAAACTACGCCGTAAGTCTGGCCGTTGATAAAGCACTTCTGCGGGGTATCCAATCGTTGCATCTACTGGAGTATGAATAGGCTCTGAATGGATTGTAAAATAACAATTAAATTCTTCGGGAGATAAGCCGACAAGAATTGCTATACTTGTCAACGTGCGTTTAAGCTCAATTTCTAAGCTCGTTTTCTGTGCTTGAGTTTCTTTCCACAATGACACCGCTTGTGCATAATCAAGTTCGGATTCGTAACCTTCTTCCCAGCGCACTTTAGCAATCTCGGCACTACGGTATTGGATAGCTACATTACGCTCAAGAATAGCTATTCGATTTTGCAATGTTTTATGTTGAACATAGGCTAAAACAATGTCTGAAACAAGAATTCTTTGCACATCTTGATAATCATCTTTAGTGGCTACATATTCTCCATATGCAACCTGCATACCGCGATAGAAACGTCCCCAAAAATCTAATTCCCAAACAACGCGCATCCCTAGAATGCCATCCAAAAAATCACGGTCTATCCCTAATGTGTTTGGAGCATTTGCACTGATATGTGTTCTTATTAAAGACCCTTCAGCCCGCTGTGTTTGCGGAAAGAATTCTCCAATTGCAAATCCTAAATTTGCTCTGGCGGCAATGATTCTGTACGCAGCAGCTTTTAACGTGAAGTTCGCTTGTAATGCATAGTCAATCAAATCATTGAGTGTGTCATCTTGATAATTGTTCCACCATGAGCCAATTTCTACCTCTTGCTCCATTGTAAATCGAGGAGATTGCTCTGTCCATGATTCTTGAGTAGCTGTGACAGGTGATTTAAAATCAGGTCCTACTCGAAAGCATCCTGTCAGTAGCAATATCAATAGAAGATTTAAAAATTTTAGCATTATGCACTTTCCTTTTCCGGTGGTTTCAAGCGATAAACGATCGCATAGAAAAGGGGAACAGCAAAGAGTGTAAGAACAGAACCTATAGCTAATCCTCCCATAATAGCAACAGCCAAACCAATCCAAAAAACATCTTGTAATAGAGGGATCACTCCAAGAACGGTTGTGCCGGCTGCCAGCATGACCGGTCTGGCTCTACATACAGCAGCTTCTATAATGGCATTGTAGGGATGCATGCCTTTTGCAAGGTTCTCATTGCAAGCATCAAGTAGGACGACAATGTTTTTATTCATCATTCCAGCAAGGCTCATCGCACCCAAAAGTGCCATAAATCCAAAAGGCACGTCAAAAAGGAGCAGTCCCCCGGTAATTCCAATCATCGCAAATGGAATCGTAAAAAGAATAACAAGAATGGGTC
Source organism: Parachlamydiaceae bacterium (assembly GCA_030147755.1). Classification (GTDB taxonomy): domain Bacteria; phylum Chlamydiota; class Chlamydiia; order Chlamydiales; family Parachlamydiaceae; genus JASBUW01. The sequence goes on along the minus strand of JASBUW010000128.1, from coordinate 19,103 downwards.
TGAAATCGTTGAATGTGACAACGAGGCATAATAAGATCACGATAATAGCCGGGACAACTCCGGGAAGAAGTTGTTTCTGTGCTGTTTTACTGCTATCTTCTTCTCCGTCCCAAAATAAACTGAAACCTTTTGGCAGAGGATAATCATTGATTTCTTTCGATACACTTTCTTTTAAATCAGCAAAGGTAGAGGTAAGGATAGGAGAACCTTGGATAGCCACCTGTCGTTGTCTATCCCAACGAAGGATATAAGGTTCTTCCCACTGAAAGTTTGTTTGACCGCTCACTTGTGAAAGAGGAACAGAGGTGACACTATTTTCTCCTCGAATGGGCAAGGTGTCTAAATGAGATAACATCGACACCCTTTCTTCATCTGTATTGCGCCACTGAATTTTATAGAGCTTGTTTTTTTCCTTATAAAGCCCAATATTCAAACCATCATATCCTCGCCTAAGAGCATTCGCAATGTCTTCTCGTGAAATATTTGCAGAGCGCGCTCTTTTTTGATCGTAGTCAAATTTAAGCTCTCTGATTGGATTCATGATATCGAGTCTCCAATCCGTTCCTAAAGGTGTTTTTTGAATTTTCGCTAATAGATTAGATCCCACATTCCTCAATTCACTGGAATTGACATCATAAGGCCCTAAGACTCTCAATTCGAATTTCCATGCATCTCCGGGACCAACGTTATATTTCCGAATTCGCACCAAAGCTTCTGGAAATTCATTTTGAAGCCATTGAGAGTGTTGCGCAATGAATGGATTAATATCTTGGTAATTTTTAAAATTGATTAACAGTTGTCCATAGTTGGAATAAATGAATTCCGGATCCACTGGAAGATAAAAGCGAGGAGGACCTGCTCCAATAAAGCTAGAAACAGATTCCACGCTACTATCTTCTTGAAATTTCTTTTCCATCAAATTTGTTTGAGAAGCTACCTCATGAATAGAAGTTCCAACAGGTGCCCAATAATCAACCATCAATTGAGAGCGTGTCGAGTTAGGAAAAAAAAGCTTGACGACATATTGAAAACCAACAAAAGACATCATCAAAGCAGCAAGGAGGCAAATAACAGAAAGTAAACGATGACGCATGATTCCTCGAACAATTTTTCTCAATCGATTAAAAAAGGGAGTGTTAAATTCATCTGTTTCTGTTTCCTGTTTTTTACTATCAAGAAACCAAAGACATTGTTGAGGAGTCATCAAAAGAGCGATAAACCAGCTTATCATTAAAGAGATTCCGACAACAATAAACAATGTACGACAATACTCTCCAGTTGAGCCTTCAGAAGCATATATGGGATAAAAAGACATCACCGCAATAATCGTAGCCGTTAGTAAAGGTAAAGCAGGCGTAGCAGTCGCTGAAACAGCTGCTTGAAATTTATCCATCCCCTTACGCAAATTGACGGCAATTCCATCTGCAACAACAATGGAGTTGTCTACCATCATTCCCATTGCAATAATCAAAGCCCCTAAAGACATACGCTCCAATGGAATTTTCATAAAGTACATATAGAGAAAAGTGGCAAGAATGGTGAGAACAAGGTCTAATCCAATGATTCCTCCCATGCGGATTCCACTTGGAATGAGCAACACAACTAAAACGATAATAATCGATTCGATCATGCTTAAAACAAAACCAGAAATCGATTCTTGAACAACTGTCGACTGCCAAGAAATTTTGTGCAATTCGACCCCTATAGGAAGCTCTGCTTGCAACTGACGTAGCTTTTCATCAATCTGTTGACCCACTTCTACGATATTACTATCTTCTGTTCCGGCAATTTGAATGCCAATAGCGGGGACTCCATTAAATTTCATGATTTTTATCGGTGGATCTTGGTAACCTACAGAAACCGTCGCGATATCCCCTAAGGCAAACTTAGTCTTCTCATTCTTCTCAATTTCTTGAACAAACGAATTTTCGTTATTTTTGTTTGTTTTCTGTTTGACAAGCGCATCTTGAATGAGATCATTTGTTCGTGGTTGAATAATCAAATCTTCTATCTCAACAGGCTTCTTAAATTCACCTGAAAGATGCATAGGATAGCGAATTTCTTCTTGCCCTACACTTCCGGCATTTACAACCATGTTTTGTTTAAGCAGCAAGCTCTGAATCGTTTGGGGAGATAAACGTAATTCAGATATTTTTTGATTAGAGATATCTAAATTGATCACTCTTTGCTGAGTACCCCACAAATCAATACGAGCAATGTTGGGAACTAAATAAAGCTGCTTTTGGATATTTTCTGCGATATCTTCTAATTCAGCATAACTAAATCCATCACCCGTTATCGCTAACAAAAAACCGAAAACAAATCCAAAATCGTCTACAACCCGTGGAGCATCCACTCCAGGTGGTAGAGAGGCAGCCGCATCGTTTATTTTCCTGCGTAATTCATCCCAAACCTGGGGTAAATCTTTTGCCCAGTAACGATCTTTGACATCTACTTTAATATAAGAAAGTCCGTCACGAGACATAGAGTAGATATGCTTGACCTGCGGCATTTGATGAATAGCCGTTTCAAGGCGATCCGTCACTTCTTGCTCAACTTCTTCCGGAGTTGCTCCTGGATATTGGGTAATCACTAAAGCAGATTTTACACTAAAAGGAGGATCTTCTAGCCGTCCAAGAGAAAAGAAACTAAAAATTCCGCCAATCACAATGATGGCTGTGAGGAGAGCCATGACAGCTTTATATTTCAGGCCAAACTCAACAAGTGTTCTCATGGTGTAGACTGCTCCACATCAAGTTTAACTCGTTGTCCTTCCATTAAGAAGCTTGTGCCAGCTATCACTATCCTATCTCCATTCGCTAGTCCCTCTTGAACGATAATGATATTTTCTTTATTGCTTCCATCTATTTTAACGATTCTTTTCTGCACAGTTTGAGTGCTTGGATCAACTATCCACACATAATTAGTTAAGCCATTGTCAGTGAAAATTGCTGATTTTGGAATTTTGAAAGTATTGCTTAAGTTTTCATTCGGTCTAGCAAGAAAGGCTCTTCCGCTCATGCCTGCTAAAAGGGAAAGATCATAGGGAACCCCCTGTAAACTTAACGTGACAGGATAAGTCTGTGTCGTATTAGACGCTTCCGTCCCAATCTCTTCGATCCGTGCGTGAAGGACTATATTGGGAAAAGCATCTAAACGCACTTCAAAATCCAGTCGATTCCTGCCTTCCAGCAAAGCATTGATATACTTCTCCGGAACATTGATTTCCATCTCTCGATCTGCAACGTCCAACAAACGCAAGACAACCTCTTTTGCGCGCGCTTGTTCATGGTTTTCAACATAAATGGCAGCAATCACTCCATCAAAAGGCGCTTTTAAAAATGTGTAAGACAAATTATCAACAGCTTGATCAAAATCACCTTGAGCAATGGTCAATTCAGCTTTTAGCTGATTGCTTGTTTCTTTTTTTCGATCTAAAAGACTGACGCTAATGGCTCCAGGATCTCTTTCATAAATTTTTTGCAGTCTGTCATAATCTTTTACAGCGAATTTAATTTGCGCTTCGAAACTTTCTACCTTACCTTTTGCCTTTTGAAGAGCAATTTCATATTCGCGAGGATCTAATCGCATTAAAATCTCACCTTTATGTGCTCTATATCCCACCGTAATATCACGCATGATAATCGTTCCATCCACACGGAAAGAGAGATCGGCACGTTTGAAAGCGCGCAATGATCCGGGAAAAACAATTTGGCTTTCTATAGAAGAGGTTTCGCTCACTTGAATCGTTTTCACTGGACGAACAACTTCAGTGATTTCTTCTTTTTCACAAGAAGTTAAAAATAATAACATTACAAATAACCAACGCATACTCTTCTCTGGTAATGTGAAACATAATTTTTCAAATTAAATCTATTATTTGTTCTTTGCAATTAAAACCTTGCTTTGCTAACAAGAAGGATTATACACATAATTTTTGAAATCACTTGTGTATAAAAGGGTTAGCATATCAGGAGATTTACATGTTCGTGATTATACCAAATATATTCTTGATGAGGGTACTCTAAACATGATTTCAGAACTTGTTCGTCATACACGCATTTTAGAAATTGTAGGCGATACACTACGTGTTAGGGCAAAACAAGCAGCATTTGGCGAGCTTGCTTTGGTTGAAAATAATGATGGAATGAAGTCGCTTGCAAGAGTTGTAGGATTAGATCAAGAAATTGTCACTTTGCAGATTTTTGAAGGTAGTAAAGGCATTTCCACAGATGCAGAAGTTGAATTTCTTGGACATCCTTTAGATGTGACATATTCAGACAACATCCTTGGAAGAATTTTCCGTGGTAATGGAGAACCTTTAGACAATGGACCTGATTTATCGGCAGATCCCAAAATTGCTGTCGCAGGACCAACAGTCAATCCTGTGATGCGCGTGATGCCTAACAAAATGATCGAAACAAATGTGCCCATGATCGATCTCTTCAATTGTCTCGTTGAAAGTCAAAAAATCCCTATTTTCTCTGTAGCAGGAGAACCCTTTAACCGCTTGTTAGCCCGCATAGGATTTCAAGCAAACGCAGATATTGTTGTTTTTGGTGGATTAGGGCTTATTTTCGACGATTACTATTTTTTTAAAACAGCATTTGAAGAACATGGAATGTTTCATAAAACGGTGATGTTTGTGAATCAAGCTTCAGATCCAATTGTCGAACGATTGCTTGTTCCTGATATGGCTCTTGCTGTTGCAGAAAAGTTTGCTGTTGAGCAAGGCAAACGCGTTTTAGTTTTACTAACTGATATGACAGCCTATGCGGATGCCATGAAGGAAATTGGTGTTGCATTGGAACGCATTCCAGCCATTCGGGGATATATGGGAGATCTCTATACACAACTAGCAAGACGATATGAAAAAGCTTGCGATTTTAAAGATGCAGGTTCTGTCACGATATTATCTGTCACAACAATGCCAGGAAATGATGTCACTCATCCCGTGCCAGATAACACTGGTTTCATTACAGAAGGTCAATATTATCTTCATGATGGTTATATTGATCCCTTTGGATCTCTATCAAGATTGAAACAACATGTGATAGGAAAAGTCACTCGTGAAGATCACTCGCAGATTATGAATACAATGATTCGTTTTTATGCGAATGCAACCGAAGCTTCGAAAAAACAAGCGATGGCATTTGAGCTTTCCGAGTTCGACAAAAAACTCCTTAAATTTAGTACTCTTTTTCGAAAGAGATTTATGGATATCCATGTTTCTATGCCTTTGATACAAGCATTAGATCTCTGCTGGGCAACTTTAGCAGAGTGTTTCGAACCACATGAGCTATTGATGAAGCAAGCCTTAATTGATAAGTACTTTCCCAAAAAAATAGAGAAGAGTGAATAGGATGGGGGAAGTATGGCTAAAACCACATTGGGTAAAAAAGATCTTCAGAAGGAGAAACAGCGGTTAAAATTATATTTAAAGATGCTGCCTTCGATAGATCTCAAGCGCACTCAATTGATGGCTGAACATGCTCGCGCCAAGAATGAGATGGCCGTTTTAAAAAAAGAGTCTGAGCAGACCGCTACCCATGTTGTTAAAACTTTACCGATGATTGCGAATAGAGATGTTAAACTCGAAGGACTCGTAAAAATTCGCTCGTTTGTCATTGAAGAACAAAGTGTGGTTGGAATTAAAGTTCCTTTTTTGAAAGAGGTCTTATTTGAAGAGAGTGATTATTCGATGCTTGCGACGCCTTCTTGGATAGAAGCTTATATTAAGCAGTTGAAAAGAGCAGTCGAGGAAAAAATACGCATACACGTGATGAATCTACGTGTAGAAAAGTTGAGCCAAGCTGTCCGTAAAATCACTCAGCATGTCAATCTTTTTGAAAAAATCTTAATTCCTACTGCTAAAAAAAATATTCAAAAAATACAAATTATCCTCGGTGAAGCCGAGAGAAATGCAGTTGTACGTTCAAAATTAGCAAAAGCATTGCACATGAAGCAGGAGCCTATTGATTTTTTTGAGGAAACAACACCATGAGCATTGTACAACTCAAAAAAATAACCCTATATGCTTGTTTAAGCGAAAAACTGCAGATCCTCGATGAACTTCAAAATTTAGGATGCGTTCATCTCACATCTTTGTATGTACCGGAAAATCTTTTAGATAAAAAAGGAATAGAGGGCTTCTTACAAACGCACGAAGCACTGAAATATCTCAATAATTGTTCTACTAAGCTTAAACAAATAAAAGATTCCCCTTCTTTTGATCCTGCTTCTATAGAACAAAAAGCTCTACATAACAAACATCGAATGGAAGAGCTTCAAGACGAAAAGGATGTGGTCAAACACAAAATAGAAGAACTTATTCCTTGGAGAAACTTCGTTTTACCAAATCCCAAAGAGATCGCCAATCAAAAACTTTGGTTTTATATCGTTCCAAATCAAGAAATGAAAACTATTGATCTACAAACCATTTGTGCAAAGACCATACGAAAAGATAATCGATTTAACTATGTGGTAGTGGTGGCAGAAAATGAACCGGACTTTATGCCTTCTGACACACAAGTCAAACTTCCTCGTGAATCTCTTCATTCGCTTAAATCCCGACTTGATCAAATAGAATTTACACTTGAAGATTTACAATTAGAGAGAATTAACTTAACTCGATGGCTGGATTTATTTGAAAAAAATCTCTTCGAATTAGAAGACCATGCCACGCTTCTCCATGCCTCTCATCAAACTTATGATCATCCTCCTGTTTTTGCTCTCCAAGGATGGATACCCTCTGCGAATGTGGAAAAAATTAAGGATCTCGCCAAGAAAAACGAATTAGCTCTCAAGATAGAAGAACCGCATGTCGATCAATTACCGCCTACCCTATTGGATAACAAAGAAGCTTTGAAAGGAGGAGAAGATCTGCTTTCATTTTATATGACACCCAATTACTCGCTATGGGATCCGTCAACAACCATTTTTTTCTCTTTTGCCATTTTCTTCGCCATGATCTTCTCAGATGCCGGTTATGCCATTATTCTGGGAGCCATTCTTGCTTTCTTTTGGAAGCGATTAGGAAAAACAATCACAGGCCAAAGATTTCGAAATGTATTATTGGCTCTGGCGATATTTTCTTTCATATGGGGAGTTCTTGTGGGAAGTTATTTTGGAATTTCACCCTCCACACAAAGTTATCTCAGCTATTTAAAAGTCATCAACATGAGTAATTACAAAGCCATGATGATATTAGCCATCTTAGTAGGTGTTATCCATATTGTGATCGCAAATCTCGCTCAAGCTTGGTCTCAAAGGCATTCATTAATAGCTATTGCAAACCTAGGTTGGGCAACAGCGCTTATCGGAGCGACTGTGACATTTTTAGGATTCGAATACACTTTAGCGAAAACAATTGGTTTTGCCCTTATAGGCACAGGAATTCTCGCCGTCCTTTTTTTTACAAGTATTGAAAAACCTTTTTGGAAGAGAATGCTGAAAGGTTTGATAGGCTTAACACGCATTACAGGAATGTTTGGAGATGTCTTGAGTTATTTGAGATTATTTGCTCTTGGACTTGCCAGTGCTTCTTTAGCCGCTGTATTCAATGATTTGGCCAAGCAAATTTATCATGAGATGTCAGGATTTAAAATCATTTTAGCCATCCTGATTCTCTTAATTGGACATGGAATCAACTTTGTTCTTTCTCTCATGAGTGGGTTTATTCATGGGCTGCGATTAAATTTTATTGAGTTCTTTAATTGGGGTTTGCCGGAAGAAGGCAAGCCATTTAAAGCTTTTTCAAAAAAGGAGATGTCAAAGTGGAATCAGTAATACTTTTATTAGGATGGATCGGAATCTTTGCTCCTACAGCCCTTGGAGCGATAGGTAGTTCAATTGGCTGTTCAAGAGCCGGCCAAGCTGCTTGTGGAGCAATGTTAGATACCGAAACTGGTTATGGACGCTACATTGGCTTGTCCGTTCTCCCTTCCTCTCAAATTATTTATGGAATTGTCATTACTCTAAGTTTTAATCGAGAACTGACTCTCGCTTCAAGTCCGGGAGTATTTGCAATAGGAGTATTATCTGGTTTAGCTTTATTAATTGCCGCTGTTTACCAGGGAGATTGTTGTGCGGCTTCCATTAATACCTCTAAAAACAAACCTGAAGTTTTCGGGTTGTCTATTGCGCCGGCTGCCATTGTAGAAGGATTCGCTGTTTTTGTTTTGGTATTCGCTTTAGTTCTTATTACGACATTGCCACAGGGGACATAAAATGGATGATACAAAAGAAACTTATGGCGTACAGGAATTAATCGACAAGCTAAAAAATCAGGGCGTCAGTGAGGGACAAAAACAAGCAGAATTGATCATCAAGGAAGCCCACTATAAGGCTTCTCGTATTCTTTCCCAAGCTCAAGCAGAAGCGGATAAGCTCTTATCAGAAGGACGACATCAACTTGAAGTCGAACGTCAATCATCTCATGAAGCAATAAAAACTGCTTTCCGTGATACACAACTCGCTCTTCGTTCAAAAGTACGTGAAGCTTTTTCATCTCATCTTAAAAGATTAGTCTCTCTTGAATTGAAAGATAAAGATTTTATTAAACAACTAGTGCTTGTAATCGCTAGTTTAAAAGCAGATGAAATCGCTCAAGCGTCCCAAGTTGAAATTTTGCTACCCTCCAAAATATTTGAAACAGATGAAACCGGCACACATCTCAATCAAGAAGGAAAAAAAAGAATGCAACACCTCGTTCTAGGAATAACCGATGGAATGCTCCGCGAGGGAATAGAGTTAAACTCTTCAACAGATGTTAAAGGAGGTATAAAAGTTCGATTAACAGGAAAAGACATAGAACTCGATTTAACTGATGAAGCTTTCTCTGATCTGCTTTTGAAATATCTGCTTCCAAGATACAGGGAAATTGTTTCTGGTGAGGAGTAGAAATGAAAAATAAGGGGTATTATACATTAATAACCAGCCTCCCCCATTTACCTCGATTTGACAAAGCTGATCGTCTTCCGATTACAAGAGAACGCTTGATTCAACGTCTCAAAATACTGGATGCTGAGGATTATAAGCTAGCGGAAATAGTAGCAGAATTCATCTCCTGGCGGAGACAACCCATCGGAAGAACAAATGCGGAAATCGTGTCCATTTACAATCAAGGTGTGCAGCAGATTTTTGAATCGAAACTTTTAAGGCCTTTGTTTGAATTATCAGTGAATCAGAAGACCATTATGACGGCACTGCGACGGCGCGAAAAAGGTTTACCAAAACCCAATCCCGAAGAACAGTGGGGGGTGGGCCCCCTTGTTCAGCCTATTGAACATAACTGGGATAAACCCTTTTTCAAATTACATTCCACTTATCCCTGGATTGTGCAGGCTGAAAACTATTTACACGAAGGCGAACTGCTCAAACTCGAACATCTATTAGCTAATCTGATATGGAACAAATTGGAATTTGTGCTCATTAAAAATTATTTTGGCTTTGAAGTCGTTGTAGCTTATCTTTTAAAGTGGGATATTCTCCAACAATGGCTCTCATACAATACACAAAAAGCAAAAGCTCGATTTGATGAACTTGTTTTGGAGACAATCAATGAATACGAACAGCAACTTAATAGAAAAGCCTAGAATTGCAAAAGTCGCCTCTGTTCTAGATAGCATGATTACTATCGACACTCAAGGCCTTCCCATTAAGAAAAATGAAGTAGGGCATATCTGTTTAGGTAAACAGCGTATTATGGCAGAAGTGTTGAGAATACGGGGCTCTCGCGCTGATATGCAAGTTTTTGAAGATACCGATGGGGTACGCGTCGGAGATAATGTCGAATTAACAGGGCAAATGCTTTCAGTTGTATTAGGACCCGGACTACTTGGGCAAGTATTTGACGGATTGGAAAATCCCTTACATGTCATTGCCAAAAAACATGGTTTTTTTCTGCCACGCGGAGTGGATATTTTTCCTCTTAATCAAGAGAAAAAATGGAATTTTACGCCCACAGTTTCCAAGGGTGATAAGCTTATCGCAGGTCAGACTATTGGAACGGTTCAAGAAGGTCACATTTTGCACAAAATCATGATTCCATTTGATGAATCAGATAGTGTGGAGATTTTATCCATTCAGCAAGGAAACTTTTCTTTAGATACTCCAATCGCACAAATTCGGACAGCAGCTGGAGAAGAGAAAGAGATAAAAATGTATCAAAAATGGCCCATCCGCCGGCCTATTCCTGAACGTATGATTCGAAGACGTCTTGCCGAACGCTATTATCCTTTAGAACCCATGACGACAACTGTGCGAATTATTGATACTTTTTTCCCTATTGCTTTGGGAGGAACCGCCTGTATTCCAGGTCCTTTTGGTGCAGGCAAAACGGTGTTACAGAGCTTAATCGCCAGATATTCTACCGTGGATATTGTCATTATCGTGGCATGTGGTGAACGTGCAGGAGAAGTGGTGGAAACTATTCAGGAATATCCGCTTATGCCAGATCCCAAAACAGGCGGAACCTTAATGGACCGAACAGTGATTATTTGCAATACTTCTTCCATGCCTGTAGCAGCAAGAGAATCCTCTATTTACACAGGAATCACTATCGGTGAATACTATAGACAAATGGGTCACAATGTTTTAGTCATCGCAGACTCCACTTCGCGTTGGGCACAGGCGATGCGAGAAACTTCTGGACGTATGGAAGAGATTCCCGGAGAAGAAGCTTTCCCCGCTTATTTGGAATCCTCTATAAAGAATGTATATGAACGCGCAGGTGTCATTAAAACCTCAGAAGGGGCTGTCGGAACATTAACCATGATTGGTACCGTTTCTCCTGCAGGTGGCAATTTTGAAGAACCTGTGACACAAGCGACTTTAGCGACAGTCAAAGATTTTCTCGGATTATCTTCTGAAAGAGCTTATCGCCGTTTTTATCCTGCTATTGATCCTTTGATCTCTTGGTCTCGTTATATTGAACAGCTCGAAAGTTGGTTTTCTAAACATTTAGATCCTAACTGGACGCGGCATGTCAAAATGATGCAAGAAATGCTCGTTAAAGGCGACTCTATTTACCAGATGATGCAAGTCACCGGAGAAGAGGGCATCACCATCGAAGATTATACAGATTGGCAAAAAGCTGTACTTATCGACATGGTTTATTTGCAACAAGATGCTTATGATACAGTCGACATTTCCATGCCGCGTGAACGTCAAGTAGAGAGTTTTAACCTCCTTAAAAGCATTGTAGATAGAACATATCAATTTGAAGATAAAGAAAAATCTAGAGATTTCTTCACCAAAATCACTGGCTATTATAAGAATTTAAATTACAGTCCATACAATTCTGCAGAATACAATGATTACAAAAATAAAATTCTCAATCTGTTAGCAGAGGTTTAGCACATGACAAAAGATTTACCGAGAAACAAGGAAATTGTGCGGTTATCCGATGAAGAAACCGTTAGAGAGCTTATCATTCATTCTGTCTTTGACTTGTGGAAAGTCGTTAATAATTTGACCCGCTTACGCCTAACTAAACGTGCGCATTACTGTGTAAGCATATTTGGTTCTGCAAGAACTAGTCCCGGAAATTTCGCATACGAACAGGTTAAGCAGCTAGCAAAAGGTCTAGCAAATATGGGATGCGATATTATTACCGGTGGCGGACCCGGATTAATGCAAGCGGCTAATGAAGGTGCGACAGAAGTTGGGGCACCACAGAGAAATCGCTCTGTTGGAATTCGAGTGGAATTACCTTTTGAACAAAACATCAATCCGTTTGTAAATGAACCTTACGAACATGAAACATTTTTTAGTCGACTCCACCATTTTGCCTTGGCCTCTGATGCTTTCATTATCGTACCTGGTGGAATAGGAACTACATTAGAAGCCACAATGGTTTGGCAACTGATTCAAGTAGGACATATCAAGAAAGATACTCCCCTCATCTTTATTGGAAAAATGTGGGCCGATTTTTTAGAATGGACTCGTCAGCATCTTTTACCTAATCAATTAGTCAATCCTGAAGACGTGGAAATTCCTCATTGTGTCAATACAGCTGAAGAAGCGATTGCTATTTTGAAAAAATACCATGAGAATTGGCTTATACACAACTGAACTCAACAATAACTCAAATGACTAATTTTAAATGAATTGATCATTGTCAAATCTTTTTAATGAAAACATTCTGAATTTCGACCCGTCTCTCGAGGAAAAATAAGATGATTTTGATCATTTCAATTGCTCTGAAATTTGAAGCTATTTATAAAAAAAATTTAACGGGAGATTGAAATATGCAGACATTTTCCAAGATTGTTTTGACACTTCTAGCAGTAGCATGTCTCACAGGGTGCAACCACACTCAGCAAAATGAGAAAACTGACGAAAAAGCTATCAGAAATATCGTTCAGTCATACCAAGAAGCCTACAACCAGCGAAATGCTGCGAAAATGACTGCACATTGGGCTTTTGATGCCATTTATATTAATCCTGTAACGGGAGAATCTGCGGAAGGGATAGAGGCAATCAAAAAGCTCTTTAATGAAAAATTTGCACAAAGCAAAAAGAGGCAGCTCCAGGTCACAATTAAAAACATCGAATTTCCCAATACAAATGAAGCAATCGAAAATGGCATGATGAAAGTGACCGTTGATGATCAGCCTGCGCAGCAAATCGCTTACCAGGCAAGATACATTAAAGAAAATAACAAATGGCTGGTAAAATCTATTAACGAGATCGAATTGCAAGAACCTTCTTCCAATTTCGAACAACTTAAAGACCTCGCATGGCTAGTAGGCAAGTGGAAAGACTCCGATGACAACGTTGAAATTTTCTTTGATAATCAGTGGGACAAATACAAAAACTTCATCACTCAGCATTTTAAAATGAAAATTTATGGGCAGGATGATATCGAAGGAAAACAAATTATCGCTTGGGATCCAGCAAAAGACGTCATCCGCTCCTGGGTCTTTGATTCAGATGGAGAATTTGGTGAGGGAACATGGGAAAAAGTGGATAAAAGCTGGTACGCAACTATGCGCTATACCCTGAACGATGGACGTGTCGGCTTATCAAAAAACATCTATACCCCTGTCAATGATCGTAGCTACACCTTTGCTTCGGTAGAGCGAGAGGTAGATGGAGAGATTTTACCTGATATGAATCCCGTCACAGTCGAAAAGGTCGAGTAGGAGGCGCCATGTGGAATAGAATAGCTGCATTAATGGCTCTAGTTATCACAACGAGCCTATTGCTCACTTCTATGGAGGTTGAAGCAAGAGGCGGAAGAGGCGGCGGGGGAAGAGCTGGCGGAGCAAGAAGCTCCCTTTCAAGAGGAGGAGCCTACCGCGGTGGCTATTCAATGAACCGCACACCTACTATGAGCCGTGCATCGAATATCAGTCGTACATCGAGTATGAGCAGCGCATCAAGTATAAGCCGCGGAGCAAGCAGATCTGCCGCTTCTCAAGTCAGATATAGTCCACAAACCAGATCATCTGTTTCACAGGGTCGACAACAAACCAGACAGGCCTATCAACAAAGATCCTCCGCTGCAAGCCGCACAGACTTGCGCAATCAAATAAATCAGTATGCGCAAAGCAGACAAACACCCACCATTAATCGTCAAGTTCTTGCACAGAAAACTCAAAATTTTTCCAATAACCGTAGCAATCAATCTATTCAAAACAGACAGCTTTCCGAAAAAGTAAGCCAGCGTTTGCAACATTCACGACGCAATTATGACCATTGGTTTGATCGAGACTTTTTTGATCGTCACAATATTGATGTAGGTTATGTGAACGTAGGAAATAACTGGTGGAGACCTGCTGCCTGGGCTACACTCGCCACTTGGGGAGGATGGAACTGGGCAACACCTTACTACTACGATGAAGGCGGATATACTTACCCAATTACGACTAGTGTTGAATCTACTTATACTTACCCTTATAGTACCACCACGACAACATCTCAGATTATAGAAACACCTATACAGACGCAACCCATACAGAGTACTCAAAACGTTGCAACAACAGGTGAAGATTGGCTTCCACTTGGTGTCTTTGCTGTGGCAAGCAATGCCAATGCAACTGCTTACACCAATCGTTTCATTCAGCTTGCTATCAACCGCAGTGGAGAAATTGCCGGTGTTTTTTACAATTCCTCAACAGATGCTACGCAGGATCTTACTGGTATGGTTGACCCCAATACCCAGAAAGCTTATTGGTCTATGACCAATCGCCCCAATTCCCCCATTGCTTCAACTGGCATTTACAATCTGACGGAAGATCAAACTCCGGTGAATGTGCATTTTTCTGATGGTTCTGATCAAACTTGGACTCTTGTACGCCTACAACAAGGACAGTAAAGATTTGCGAACCATTTAAAAAAGAGATAAAGCGATGAAAATCAAGGTTGTCGGCGCTGCAGGTGGAGAAGTAACAGGGTCGGCTTACCTTGTTGAAACTGCAAATGCCAAAGTGATGATTGATGCAGGAATGTTCCAAGGTGGTAAAGCCACAGAGGAGAAAAACAAACTGCCGGAAGGCGCTGATCCCCACAGCCTGGATGCCCTTTTGTTAACTCACGCTCATCTTGATCACACCGGAAGAGTCCCACTCCTGTTAAGACATGGTTATCGAAACGCCATTTATGCCACATCCGCTACTCTTGATTTGGCTGAAATTGTCCTCAAAGATTCTGCTAAAATTCAGGCGCAAGACGCAGTCCGCAAAAATCGCTATTATCCCGAAAAGCATATAGAAGCTCTTTATACGCCAGAAGATATGGTTTCATTTCGTTCTCTAGGTAAAAATATTGAATTACATCAATCTTATCAAATTGCAGATGGTATCACAGCGCGTTTTTATGAAGCCGGACACATGTTGGGATCAACCAGCATTGAATTAACTATCCAAGAAAAAGGCAGCAGTAAGGTTATTGTTTTTTCCGGCGATTTGGGACCTTACGAGCAACCCATTGTACGTTCCTTTGAACAATTACCATGCGCTGATCTTGTCTTTTTGGAATCTACCTACGGAAACAGAAACCACCGCCCCTATTCCGAAACAATCGAGCAATTTGAGCAGATCATTCAGAAAGCTGTGGAACAACAAGGAAAAATACTCATCCCTGCTTTTGCCATCGGACGCACCCAGCAAATTCTTTATCACCTGGCAATCCTTTTTTTTCAAAAGAAGATTTCCCCTTTTCCTGTCTTTGTTGACAGTCCTATGGCTATTGAAGCCGGAAAAATCTTTGCTCATCATCCCGATTTGTTTGATGAAGAAGCCACAGATTGGAAAAATCAAGGAGTGATTCCTTTGGATCGCACCTGGTTCAAATTCATAACTTCTGTGGAAGAATCTAAGCAACTTAACGATCTCAAAGGTCCCTGTGCTATTCTGGCCGGAGCGGGAATGTGCAATGGAGGGCGCATTCAATACCATCTAAAATTCAATCTACCACACCCAACAACGCAAGTGCTCATGGTGGGATACCAAGGTTATGGATCGCTCGGTCGGCAGCTTGTGGATGGAGCCAAGCACGTCAAAATTCATGGACAAACTATCGATGTGCACGCCACAACTCACACATTAAATGGTTTAAGTGCTCACGCAGGACAGAATGACCTGCTTAAGTGGTTTACCTCGATGGGAATGACAAAACCAAAGGTTGTACTCACTCATGGTGAAAATCCACAAAGAGAAGCTTTGGCATCAGAGATAGAAAAAAATTATAATTTAAAACCCTTGTTGCCTCAACTCAACGAAGTCGTGGAGATTTAAATCTCATCATGAACATTGCAGAACGCCAGCAAGCAATTTTGCTGACAATCACGCGAAAATTTTTCAAAAGTATTCATGATTGAAAGAAGCGTTTTTCTCTGTGCTCTCTGTGGTTATTTTATTATTTAACCACAGAGAGCACAGAGAAAAAGAAGACTGACAATTGGCCATATTAGAGATAGTGCTGTTCATTCCCAAAGATTAGATAACTTAGTCTTGTTTTCAGAAATCCCAACAGTTTTATTAAAGTACTTAAAAAAGGAGTTATGCCTCCCGCCTTCGCTTTCCCCTCTAATTCCAACAATGTCGCAACATTTTTCGTATTTGCAAGAGAAGGATAGGATTCTAAAAATTCGAAATCAGCAGAATCTTTACCTTCAATCTTAAAGCTTTTACAAAGAAAAGGATTTTCAACGCCGGAAAACACATCAGGTAGAACAATGTCATTGTGTGGGTAATCAGGAAATACTCTTCCTTTTAAAGGCGTATCTCTTTTCTCAGTAGGAAAAATAACAAAATCGGCATCCTCACTCTCAAGGATTTCCGCAAAAGGATTTTCAAAATATCCATAATCATAATTAATATTCATTTATTACACCCTATTTATATTTAATAAATTATAATAACATAATATCAAATAATTGTAAATAAACAATTAATAAATTGTAATTAAACCTTAATAATTAATAATAAAATTTATGGTATAATAATTCTTAAATAACGAAATCTGTTTTTATAAAACAAAAACACGTAAAGATTTTTACAGATTACACTGAAAAATTTTCTACTACTTTTTTTTACACGATTTTTAAAATTATTTAATAATTGCAAAATCACATTGGAGAATAATTAAAGTGAATTTGCAATAATAATATAGAGAATCATATGCCTACTAACATAAGTTATACTAATTTTTTAGCCAGTAATTGGTCCACAATTCTTCAAAACACCAGTTGTGAAAGCAAAAATACTGGTAATGAAAGTAAAGAAACAGTCCCTACTGGGAAGTTAATTATTAAGGATAAATCTGTTAAAGTAGAAATTATTCTACCTGGTTCTGAAAAAAAGAAAATGAATTTGGATGAAATCATTGATTTTACGAAAACAATATTAGAAAGCGATCAATTTTCTACAAAATCAAAAGTTGAAATTTTAAAAAATTTGAAAAATTTCAACATTCAGTTAAAAGAAATGATCGAGCAAGATCCTCTTGCGCGTACTAAAAATTGCTATAGTTCTACTCTTTTCTTCAGCGATGATGTGGAAGAGTTATGCCATAGCATATTAAATACCTCTCAAAAAGTAGAAACAAATGAAGAAAAAGCTGCTAGATTGTTGTATCAAGAAGAATCTTTAGGCGAATCTGAAGTTAATGAACTAAAGTTTCTCTGCAAAGACAATATAGGTCTATTGAAAGAGGTTTCCAAATATCAAGATTTAAATAAAAATTTTATTTTCTTAGCGGAATTTTTGTTACTTGATCTCCCTCATTTAAGTGAGAAAGATAAAAAAGACCTCATCGACTTCATTTTTACGCAAACTTATCAAAACAGAAGCCTCTTTCAGCATTTGATGCAGCAAAAGAATTCTAACCTTCTATTTGACGAAATTTTGAAAACGATGACAGATGATGACTATGATCAACTCACAAGTAAAAGAAAACAAATCCTAGAGTATGCTTATTCTGACAAACGTTATCAGTACGTCTTTTTAAATGAAAGTGATGTACCTGAAGATTTAATGAAAAAAATGGAACAAATTAAAGAAAAAGCTGCTCGACAAGTCAAACCTAGAAATACAGAGTCAGTGAAGGCATGGTCTTACATGCTCTATCAAAGCTCCACGACTCTATTTAGTAATGGAAAGATAGATAGCGTCAGTACTATGCGTTTTGAAAGAGCCCAAGAATATTTAGAAAAAAAAGTATTTGAAGGAGATAGCATTAGCTTTGAAGATTTCTGTCAAGCGCACAAAGAATTGACTCAAGGCGAAGTCGATCATCCGGGTGAGCTGCGTCAAACAATTTGTGCAACAAGCGGCGGCAAAACACATAATTATTGTCCCCCTGTCTTATTAGAACAGAAAGCAAAAGAATTTTTTGAATGGTTTAATCAAGGAATTTCCCGTTGCGATCAGGGTGAGCTTAACCCCATTTTGTTCGCTTCTCAAGCGCTCCAAAGAAGCGTTTCTTATCATTTTTTCGAAAATGGTAATGGAAGAATGTCGCGTTTACTCATGAAATATGTATTAGATAGATATAATATCGTAGAGCCAATACGCGGACAAGATTGTTTAGATGGGGTTTTTCCCTTAGATCCAAGGATTAATCAAATAGATTTTATTAATAAAATTGTTAAAGGGCTAAATAAAAGTCTGGAATTATTAAACAAAGACAAGTAATATGATTACGTAACTAAATGAAATAATAGGTTTATTATGCCCGATTTTGTATTACCTGCCAGTTTTAATGATAACACGCTTGACCGCATGGTAAGCTTTCTACAAGAAAGTAATAAAATCGAGGGAATTGACAATATTGATTATTCCCAGCCAGCGAATCAAAATCCCGAGAAAGGTCATTTCGGTGCATTTGTCATTTCACAACAGAGTGCGATTGAAAATAAACCTTTGACAATTAGAATGATTAGACAATGGCAGTCATTAATCACGAAAGAGCAACAAGAAAATAAACACCATATCGAAGATAACGAAATCGGTCATATACGCAGTCCTAATTTGCCTAAGAATGTGCGCGTGGGACGGCATGTTCCGCCTCATTATGATAATGTTCCTACGCTATTAGATGCATTGATTGAAAAAATTAATGAAAAATTGAATTCAAAAAAAATAAAAGAACTTAAAAAAGATGATGCAAAATTTGTAAAATTTATTGGTAAATATTTTCTTGAATTCGAAAAAATTCATCCTTTTGCAGATGGAAATGGGCGCGTAGGACGCTTGCTCATGCAATATATCGCTACACGTTGCAGTAGACCTATTATTGTGATTCCTGTGAAGGAAAGAAACGCCTACATCGATGCACATGAAAGCCGCGAAGACATGCGGAACTATATCGCTAAAAAAGTGCAAGATGCTATTTTTGGCGAAGGTAAAACTCTTTTTATAAAAACTAAGCAATTGTCAGGCGCTTCCAGCAAATATCAATCGCTAGATGGAAAAACAACCTTAATTTATGAATGGCATAGTCTAAATGCAGGCTTTTCTAAAAAAAGAAAAGAGCCTCCGGAACTTAGAGATAGTGATGATAAAATAATTGATAAGCAAGGACAATCGACAGAAACGACCTTAACTATAACGTCAAAAGACAAAAAGTAAGCGTTTTAAGCTTTTTAAGGTCGC
>JASBUW010000127.1 GCA_030147755.1 Parachlamydiaceae bacterium | reverse complement strand
AAAAATTATTAATAATAGACAGAGATATTAAATGAATTTATATAAATAACGCGATGTGCGACTTTAGTTGATAGATCAAAGGACAAATGACACTAAAAACTTAACGACAAGGACAAAAGACAATAACGACTTTAGTCCTTTTGTCGTTAGGGTCGTTTATCCTTTTTAGAGAAGAGAATAACTTTTAAATGCGCATATTCCTCTTTAACTTACTTCTCATTCCGCTTTAACCTACTTCGCAGGATTTGAAAAACCTCTTCTGCTTGTTCAGGAGATTTTAAAGACATTCCTTGTTCTTGCACACTTCTTAAGAAATTTGGGACTTCTACTTTGGTCCACGTATTAGATGAGTGATTCTTCACTTCTGTTACTCTCGTTGATTCCTCAACACGTACAACTGAATTACTATAAGCATAATACTGATAGAAATTACCCTCAGTTGGAACATTCATCGACCATCCTCCTCAACTTTAGATTTTATTAAACTTTTAACGCACACACTCTCCATATAATACACGGCCAGCACAAGTGGTAAGAGTAAGGCCTGCGATTGCTAATGGACTTAAAGGTGAATGTGTGATTTTAGAAAAAAGAGTGACTCCTCCTACCATACAACCACCGAACGTCACGACTGCTGCAGCTGCAGGCATATCATCTTCGTCAAAATCAACCTGAAATTGTATAAAGTTATGCACTTCTTCAGCTAAATGATAGCCTATTTCAAATAACAAGAGTGTCACCGCAATAAGGGAAACGACAGCAACCCCTTTATTTTGCAAAAATTCACCCGTTTTTAGAGAAGTCCATCCCCGACCCAACCATTCTTTTGTCTTCGTTACACTCTGCGAAAAACGCTCGCCTATATTTTGAAAGAAATTTTTTAGATTTGTTGGATACTCTCTAATAGAAGCCACTTTGAACTTAATCAATTCATATCCTTTTGTCACTGTATTCACACAAGCATTCTTAATCGCTTGAAAGAATAAAACAATCTTTTCCCAACCCGATTTAAGAGTTGTCACGATGCGCCCTTTCCACTCTGCAGAAGCCGCTTCTTCTACCTGATAATAAGCCATCCATAAACGGTCTTTTATGTGACCTGTATACAGCGCATTCATGTTAATAACTCCCTAACCACTGAATTTTAATTTATTGTAAAGATGGATTATATTTAAAAGTCTATTTTAATCAAATAAAAACATGCTTTAATAACAAAATACAATAATTTTAACTTTTAAAACCAAGAAAAGCATTCATAATTTAGTCTTTTAAAATAAATTCTATTATTTTAAAGTTTGAGTGAATCAAACAAATGAGGAAATCTATGCCTGCTATCCTATTGAAACATCAAACAGCAAAGGGAGAACTTTTACAAGCAACTTTTTTGCCCGATAAAGGGATGAATATGATCAGTTTTAAGAAAGGGAATTTAGAGATCATCGACCAAACGACGCGCAATCTCTTTGAGGAGCGTTATGCCGGTTTAGGCGCTTTAATTGGTCCCCATTTTCATCGACGACGTCCTGAACTTGTTCCTCAGGTAAAAGATGAGTCTCTTTTTCCTCATATTGCACGTGTGAAAGCTAAGGGTGTTCAAGATCCTTTTTCACATGGAATTGCCCGTTATGCCCCTTGGAAAGCAGAAGCGACCGAAAGCAGTGTGAAGGCGCAACTCACAGGAAAAGACACCTGGAATGGCGTGCCTTTGTCGGAACTCGAAGGGCAAAATTTCATCTACTCTTTTGAAGCTCATTTAAGAGAGCAAGGGTTATTTTTACAGCTATCGGTTGTGAGCGATACGGCTTCTTTGGTCGGCATTCATTATTATTATGCTTTACCTCAAGGGAAAGGACGCATCATCAGCGAGGTCCAAAATCAGGTCCGCCTACAAGGCGAATTGCAACCGATACCCGCTGATTGGAACTTTGATTCTCAACAAAAGTTAATTTTTGATCTCAATCAAGAAGCAGATTTTACGTTTCGCCCTTATCCGGATCCCTTAAGAGGACATATTTTATTGAAAACAGATACTTATCAATTACATACACGCTATACATGTGTATGCGAAGAAAATAGCTGGCAACTGTATCATCCTCAAGGGGCTTCTTTTGTCTGTATTGAACCCTTAAGTGCACAGGATCCACGTCACACTAATTTATCGGTGAGTTCTTTGCATATTCATTTGGAAATTGTGTAAAAATCCTTTTTTCTATACATGTGAGTCTTTAAGTTTATAAGAAACGATCATGAGCCAAGACACTTCTTCTTCCACATCACATGAGGCAGAGACACTTCCTTCTTCGACGTCTCAAGCAGATTCTCAACCTGATGCCACTAAAACTAAGAAGAAAAGAAATCATGTGATTTTCAAAATATTATTGAGCTTTCTTTTAATTGGAGGCCTTTGGTTTAGTTATTGGTATTTCTATTCGCGTTTTTATGAATCTACAAATGATGCCTATGTCAATGGCAATTCAGTGACCTTGATGTCAGCTGTGCCGGGGATTACAGTAGCGATTTATACAGACAATGCAGAATTTGTTGAGCAAAATCAATTACTTGTAGAACTGGATATCACCACATATGAATTAGCTTTTCATAAAGCTCAAGTAGAACTCGCTACCAAAACACGTCAAGTCAGGCAATTATGGGAAGATGTGCGAGAGAATGAAGCGGATGTTGCTTTAAAGAAAGTTGATCTTCAACGCACTCTAGAAGACTACGAAAGTCGCCTTCAATTAAAAAATACAGAAGCTATTTCACGAGAAGATCTCACCCATGCTTATGCGAATTATGGAGTGGCACAATCAGCCGTTAAATTAGCAGAACATAAGCTTCATGCGGCAATCGCAACATTAGGAACAACCACTTTAGATGAACATCCGCTTATCCAAGAAGCGGCGGTGGTTCTTAAAGAAGCTTATGTGAATTTAATGCGCTGTGAAATTTTAGCTCCAGTTAGCGGCATGGTGGCACAACGTAATGTGCAAGTGGGAGAATGGATTACCCAAACGCGGGCGTTAATGAGCATCATTCCTTTAAATCAAATTTGGATAGACGCTAACTTTAAAGAAACTCAGTTGGGCAATATTCGTATTGGACAACCTGTGACAGTGACAAGCGACATTTATGGATCTAAAGTCGTTTATCACGGTAAAGTGCAGGGAATTGTCGCAGGCACAGGAAGTATTTTTTCCTTAATTCCTCCTCAAAACGCGACGGGAAATTGGATTAAAATTGTGCAAAGGGTTCCTGTTAGAATTGATTTAGATCCGGAAGAAATTAAAGCTCATCCTCTCTTCTTAGGACTCTCCACTTACGTGACAGTAGATGTCTCTGATATAAGTGGTCCACAATTAGCTGATCGCCCGCTTTATTTGCCTCAACTCACGACAAATGCTTTTACAGTGGATATGAAACCCGTCAATGAACTTATTCAAGACATTATCAAAGATAATCTCCATTATTTACGTCAATCTGATCAGCTTAATCAGCCCCCTCAACCTCTATGACAACTCCTTATTTTACAGGTTTTAAACTTGTTCTGTTAACCTTCGCATTGGGACTAGGCACGTTTATTCAAATTTTAGACACTTCGATTGCGAATGTTGCCATTGCTTATATTGCAGGTGATTTGGCTGTCAGTCCTGATCAAGGCACATGGGTGATCACCTCTTTTGCCATTAGTAATGGCCTTATTCTGGCTTTAACGGGATGGTTAACCTCTCGCTTTGGAGGAGTCAAATTATTCATTTGGTCCACCAGTTTGTTTTCTATCACTTCCTGGCTGTGTGGCATTGCAACGAGCTTGCCTTTACTTGTTTTCTTCCGTGTCCTCCAAGGGGCATCTGCCGGGGCTTTAATTCCTCTTTCCCAAGCTCTATTGCTGACGCATTATCCGGAAGAAAAAAAAGGACTCGCTTTAGGATTTTGGACAATGATCGTCGTAGTTGCTCCTGTGATGGGACCTATTGTAGGAGGATATTTGACAGATAATTATGGATGGCGTTGGATTTTCTATATTAATATCCCCTTAGGTTTTCTTTCCGCTTGGATGACCTGGTTATTATTAAGAGGAGAAAAGGTAAAAATCAAAAAAAGGCCTTTAGATACGATCGGTTTAATCCTCTTGATATTAGCGGTAAGCTGTTGGCAAGTTTTTCTCGACAAAGGGCAAGATTTAGATTGGTTGAGTTCTTACTTCATTCGCACCATGCTCATCATCACGATAATTTCTATGACACTTTTTATTGCTTGGAATTATTACTCTTCAGATCCCATTATTAATTTTGATTATTTCAAACATCGCAACTTCGTCATGGGAACAATTATCGCTGCAATTGCCTTCTTGATGTTCTTTGGCAGCAATGTTTTGCTTCCTTTATGGTTAGAAACAGAGATGGGCTACAATGCTTGGTGGGCAGGCATCGCTGTCATGCCAGTGGGAATCGCTTCTATCTTTCTCTCTCCTATCGTGGGTCGATTCCTCAGTTTCGTCGATGCACGTTTAGTGACAACCATCAGCTTAATTTGCTTCGCCTGGACTTTCTTTTGGTTTAGCAACTTGACCCCTCAAGCAAGTATTTTTAGCATCATGGAACCGCGGTTTTATCAAGGATTTGCCTTAATCCTTTTCTTTATTCCTATTGTCTCTATGACACTTGACCCTATTCCTAAATCTGAGCTCGCAGGAGCCTCAGGTGTATTTACCTTTATTCGTTTAACTGTGGGCGGGGGTTTTGGAACATCTATCTACATCACCATGTGGAGCCGACGCAGTGTTTTCCATCACAGTCGTTTGGGAGAGAGCATTACTGATTTTAATCCTTTACAGACGCAATTTTATGACCATTTACATCACACGTTACAGATGCCCAAAGGCACAGCTTACCAATTCATCAATAATCTCGTCTCAGGTCAATCCTCTCTTCTCGCTGTCAATGAAATCTTCTGGCTCACAGGTTGGGTATTTATCACGCTGATTCCCCTTGCGTGGTTTTGCCGACCCCTTCAACAAAAGGGCGAAACCGCAATCATGGTTGAATAAATAGCTTTTTAAAGTCGCTTGAACCAGCATTTGATGGACCAAATGGACCTTATAGACCGAATGGACAAAACGAGTAAAACTCATTTTAACGACCAATTTTAGCTGTTTTTGGTACATCATATACTTTATGTCCATTCGGTCCATAAGGTCTATTTGGTCCATCAAATGCTGGTTCAAGCGACTAAGACGCCATTGGCTGAACTGTTACGCAAAAAATCCTCATTTATACATAATGTAATCGCATTTTCTTAAAAAGAGAGCGCAATTACATTAGACTTCTTTCGAAACCGGTGATGTTTGAGATTTTTTCAGATTTGTTTGAGATTGAATTTTTGATTTTCTTTGACATACCCGTCTAGGGTAGGCAAAGAAAATCAAAAATTCAAGATCAAGCAAAGATAAAAAAGATCAACATCGCCCCGGTTTCGAAAGAAGTCTATTATGTATTAGATCTCTTGTAGCCATTTTTCAATATCAGGTTGATGTTGAATAATCCATTCTTGTGCCAAAATTTTTGGAGAAATGTTTTCTACATTCATTAAAAATTCCATTTTTTCAATATCTGATATTTCAATTGAAAATTGACGCAAAAAATGATAAGCCTTTGGAGCTTCATGGATAAGATTTTTTTTACAAATCGCTGTTATATATTCTTCCTCACCAAATATATGATAAGGATCTTCTAAATATTTTAGATTTTTCATATGAAAAATAGGATGAGGTGTCCAAGCTGTTACGACTATCCACTTTGACTCTTTGACAACTTGCGTCAGAGAAGCGATCATGATCGCTTCGTTTCCTTCTAAAATTTCATATTCATTTAAACCATATTTCTCTACAGCTGACTCTAAACGCATCATTATTCCGGCTCCCGGATCTATCCCATAAATTTTTTTATCAAACTGTAGGGCAAATTGCTTTAAATCTTCAATCGAATGACAGGGTATATAAGAAGGGACCGCTAGTCCAATTTTCGCCCCTTTTAAATAAGGATTTAATACTTCTACTTTATTCTTTAAATTTTCAAAAAATACTGCATGCGTATGTGGAAGCCATACACTTAAACAGATATCCGCCATCCCAGTTGCAATAGAAGCCCAACCAACCGCGGGACTTACTAAAGTCAGATTAACTTGATACTTAAGCTGATCTTCTAACACCATTTTGATTATTTCAGCTTCAATAAGACTTGAACCACATTCAAAATAAACTACTTCAAGGGAAGCTTTAGATCTATGTTTAGAGCAGCTTATAAAAATCAGGAGTATAAGAAAATTCAAAAAAATTTTATTCCACATAGACTTTCTTTTTAATTATAATTTTTTTAGTAATGCGATCTAACAAAATCGCTAAAATCACGACTGCTAATCCGGCTTCAAAACCAAGTCCTACATCTAAACGCTGGATAGCACGCCATACAACCGTTCCTAATCCCTTTGCTCCAACTAAGGAAGCAAGTACAACCATGGATAGGCTCATCATAATTCCTTGATTAATTCCATTTAAAATAGCCTTATTAGCAAGGGGCAGCTGTACTTTAATCAATTTTTGCCATTTAGAAGAGCCAAAAGCATCTGCAGCCTCAAGAAAATCCTGGGAAATTTGCTCTATACCCAAACTTGTTAAACGAATAACAGGAGGCAAAGCAAAAATAATAGTAACGACTAATGCTGTTGCTGCACCAAGCCCAAAGAGAGGAATAATAGGTATTAAATATACATAAGCAGGCATCGTTTGCATAACATCCAGAATAGGAAAAATAATTTTCTTAAACTTTGAATATAAAGCAGACAAAATACCTAAAGGCACACCAATAATTATAATTAATGAAGAAGCAATGATAACAAGAACTAAAGTTTCAATAGCAGCAGTCCAAAGATTCATGCTTAAGATAACGCCAAAACCAATTAAATTGAAAAAAGCCAAGCGACGAGATAATAAGAAAAAAATCATTGCACTACTTGCAAGAATAAAAATAATAGGATTCACACTTACCATTAAACTCACTAATTCTGTAAATCCTCCTTTTAATGAAAAAGCCACAGCCCTAGTAATGGGTAAAATATAATCTTGAATACGATCTATTCCATACTCGAAAATTTTTCCAAGTGGAATGTGAAAAAGCATCATGTCAGAACCTCCTTTTTTCCAAGACCGGCAATTAAATGAGATTTTGTAATAATTCCTTGTAAATTACCTCTCTCAGACACTACTGCAACAGCAAGCGGAGCAATTAAGATTTTCTCTAATAATTCATAAGCTTGAGTATCGGAATTTACAGCAACAAAATCTTTGCGCAATATAGTAGTAAGATCTTTCTCATTCAGCTTAATTGCCTGAACAACATCCTCTATTGTGACATATCCTAAAAGTTTTTTCTTCTCATTCTCAACAATATACATTTTAGAAATATCCGCATGCTCCATCTTATACAAAGCCATTCTTGGACCTTGATTAAGATATCCCACATTTGTTGGTTTACGCATTAAAGAAGAAGCTGATAAAACTTTTGAAAGATCTGCATTTTCAACAAATTTTTCTACGTATTCATTTGATGGCTTAGAAAGAATTTCTTCAGGAGTACCGCATTGCATTATACGCCCTTCTTTCAAAATTAAAATTCGATGAGCTATTTTTAAAGCTTCGTTTAAATCGTGGCTGACAAATATAATTGTATTTTTCTTAGTTTTCTGAATTTCTATTAATTCATCTTGCATTTCACTTTTAATTAAAGGATCCAAGGCAGAAAAGGCTTCATCCATCAATATAATCTTAGGATTTAGCACTAGCGATCTAGCTAAACCAATCCGTTGTTTCATTCCTCCTGAAACTTGATGAGGATATACATGCGCCCAATCATCTAATTTAACCGTCTTCAATGCCTCCAAAGCCAAATGTTCTCTTTCTTGTTTAGGAATATGATTTAACTCTAGGCCATATTCAATATTTTCTAATAAAGTTCGATGAGGAAACAAAGCGAAATTTTGAAATACCATAGAAATTTGGCTAAGTCGCATCTTTCTAATTTCTTTCCAAGATAAGGCGGTGATATCCACTCCTTGAATATAAATGCTCCCAGAAGTTACTGAAATTAATTGATTAAAACAGCGCAATAAAGTCGATTTGCCGCTTCCTGACAATCCCATAATAACGAATATTTCACCTTCGTGAATTTCAAAATTAAGATTGTATAAACCAATTAATTGCCCCGTTTTTTTCTTTATCTCCATACGCGTATAATTCTGGTGAATTAAAGGAAGGGCTTTTTTCGGATTATTTCCAAAGATTTTAATGAGATTTTTAACCTCAATAAATGGATGTGCTTGATTTACCATATTCATCCTTCTTAGAGCCTGTTAAACAACCACGAATGGCTTGCTTTCGAGATTATTTAACAGGCTTTTATTTGGTTTTAACTTAAATTAATAAAATCAAACAAAACAAAATCAATACAATAAATTTTAATTATAAATCTATTTTAAGGATTTAAATGTTCGATTTTAATAACAAGTATTTTTTTGTTATAGGTGAATACTTGCAGATTACTCGCCTACGAAGAACGTACCTCCTATCATCAACTCGAAAAAGAGAATCATCTTTATTAACAAGCGAATAATAATATTCGCTTCTATATTTACACTTATTGAGTGTAAATTAGCCTAATTCACTTTCAAGGTATAGTTAGTGAATTTTAAAAAGAAAAATGCACTATTAATTAAAACTTTGTGCGCTTAAATCAAATATTAATTGCGCATAAAGAATAAGCATGTTAAAAAATAAAGCATTAAAAATCATACAATTGAAAAATAGAGAACTTTGAAAGAATAAGAACTTTGAACTTTGAAACGATGAAATAATTCATGCACACTATAGCTAAATAGCTAATTCAGTATCTTCTCCAAAATAAAGTTTCTATTGCGAACAAAAACTGATTTTTCAGTTGTATGAGTACATACCCGCATACTCAGCAAAAAATTAACATATTTAATCAATAAAATACAACCCATAGATTTTATCGGTTGTGAGGTATAGCTAATGCATAATGTATTAGCTGTTAGATTTGATCAATGGCTAAATTGTTTCTCGTTATGATCGAACAAATTTTCTGAGATATCCATAGAATCAGAAAAAGGAGCTAGTGGTTTGACTACCAATTTATGATTCACTAAAAGCATTTCTGTTTGCTTATCTTGATCTGCATGAGGATGTTGATTCACTTCCATCGGACGAGCTTCACAAAGAAAGGGAGCAAGTGTTTCATCTAAATGTGCTAAGGAATAGTTAAAGGCTAATAATCCTAGCACTAAAAAATAAAATATCCGATGAACATTCATGAAAGATGTTATCTCATTAAGAGCGATTCGCATAGTTGAACTCTACCCATTGACGATAAGCTCCGGACTGCACATTCTTGATCCATTCCGGATTCTGCATATACCACAAAACGGTTTGTTTGAGTCCCTCTGAAAATGTACGTGCTGGTTGCCATCCCAATTCACGACGAATTTTAGAATAATCAATCGCATAGCGCAAATCATGTCCTGGACGGTCTTTAACAAAGGTAATTAAAGATTGCAGTTCACCAATAGGAATCGCTTGAAGTTCGGCAATAGTACGTACAATTTCATGCACTAAATCAATATTGCGCCACTCTGCGCCTCCCCCCACATTATAGGTTTCGCCTCTACATCCTTCTTTGAGCAATAAATACAGCGCACGCGCATGATCTTCCACATGCAACCAGTCGCGCACATTGTGTCCTTGTCCATAAATGGGTAGAGGTTTGCGCTCAAAACAATTGAGAATCATGACGGGAATCAATTTTTCCGGAAAATGATAAGGCCCATAGTTATTGCTACAATTTGACAAGCAAGTGGAAAGCCCATACGTGTGATGATAAGCACGCACTAAATGGTCAGAAGCTGCTTTTGAAGCTGAATAAGGAGAATTGGGCTGATAAGGAGTATGCTCAGTAAAATAACCGAATTCTCCTAAGGATCCATACACTTCATCCGTCGACACATGATGAAAGTGAATATGCGGATTCTTGCGCACGACTTCTAAAAGATGAAAAGTACCCATTACATTTGTCTCGATAAAAGCTTGCGGACTTACAATACTGCGATCCACATGACTTTCTGCGGCAAAATGAATGAGGGTATCAATGACATGTTCTTGACACAAGTGCTCAATTAAAGCTTGTTGCCGAATATCGCCATGTTCAAAGATGTAACGCGGATCCTGCGCAATTGATGCTAGATTTTCTAAGTTTCCTGCATAAGTCAACGCATCTACATTCACACAAGTTCCTGTGAAATTCACTTGCGGAGAAAGCAAATAACGAATAAAAGCAGAGCCGATAAATCCGGCACCACCTGTGACCAAAATATTGTGCACTTTCCTTTGTTCAGGCATAGGCAACACCTTGATTTTGATTTTGACGCAATTGAACTAAATAATCTTGTAAGGCTTCTTGCCAAGTACGCGGCTTTTTACCTAATCGTTGTTCGATTTTTTTGGTATCCAATGTGGAATAGCTAGGGCGTTTGGCAGGTGTGGGATATTCCTGGCTAGTAATCGGCTCAATGGATTGAATTTTTAAAGGAAATTCTAAGGCGTGCGCTTGACGTTGAATTTCTTTAGCAAAATGATACCAATTGGTCTCAGCGGTATTAGCAAAATGAAAAATTCCTTCTTCATTTAATAAGTCTAAAGTAGCTTCTGCTAAATCTTGGCAATAAGTGGGACGTCCTACTTGGTCTGTTACAATACGTAGCTGCTCTTTTTCAGTCATCAAACGTATCATGGTTTCCACAAAGTTTTTTCCGGGAAAACCGAATAACCAAGAGGTGCGCATGATGCACACTTTTTGGTATTCATTTAGTAATTTCATTTCTCCTGCCAACTTACTCATTCCATAAGCCCCTAAAGGTGCACATGGATGCTCTTCTGCATAAGGTGTGCGTCCTTTACCATCAAATACATAATCTGTTGAAAAATGAATCACACGCGCTCCATGACGTCTGCCTGCAACCGCCAAATGATGAGGACCCATTGCATTCACAAGATACGCTTGTTTTTCTTCGGTTTCTGCTTTATCGACATGTGTATAAGCGGCACAATTGATAATGTGCGTAATTTTTTGTATTCTCACAAAATCTGAAACATCATCTAATTTCGTAATATCAATCTGACGACCGATTGTCGTGATAAAATTTAACTGGTGCTGCGCGAGTAGACGCTTAAAGTGAGAGCCTAACATCCCATTTGCTCCGCAAATCCAAATCTTCATCTTAAACTCTCCACTAATGTTTCTATTTGATTAAAAAAAGGTGCTTGTTGATCTCTTTCAGAAACTAAGGGCTGTTCCACAGGCCATTGAATTTGAATCGTCGGATCATCCCAACGAAATCCTTTCTCAGTTTTAGCTTCATAAGGTGTACTCACTTTATACATCACGTGCGCTTCCTCGCTCAATACACAAAATCCATGCGCAAAACCCACCGGAATAAAGAGTTGATGGTGCGTTTGATCATCTAAAACCACCGCTTCCCACTGTCCATAAGTAGGCGAATAAGGGCGGATATCTACTGCCACATCGTAAATCTTGCCAATGGCCACCCGCACTAATTTAGCTTGTCCGGGAAACGACTGGAAATGCATCCCTCGGATACATCCTTTCTGCGAATAAGAGTGATTATCTTGCACAAAAGGACATTCAATTCCCATTTTCTCATAGAGAGATTGTTGGAAACTCTCGAGAAAAAATCCTCGTTGATCTTTAAACACTTTAGGTTTGACTAACTTCAGCCCTTGCAATCGCAAATCGATGACTTCCATCTGTGACTAACTCCTTTTCTGCCAATTCCATTAAATAACGCCCATACAAACTTTTTCCCAGTTTCTCGCCTAATACTTTGAGTTGAGAGCGTGTAATAAAATTCTGATAATAAGCAATTTCTTCTAAAGCCGCTACACAATGTCCTTGGCGCTCTTCTATGACCTGCACAAATTGACTGGCTTGCATCAAACTTTCATAGGTTCCTGCATCCAACCACGTGTACCCCCTGCCCATCACATGCACAGAGGCTTGTCCACGTCTTAAATACTCTTGATTCACATCGGTGATTTCTAATTCACCACGTGCTGAGGGTTTGAGTCCATGCGCAATGTCCACCACTTGATTATCATAAAAATAAAGACCTGTCACGGCGAGATTAGATTTAGGTTTTTTAGGTTTTTCCTCTATAGACAAAACATGGCCCTGATGATCAAATTCAACGACTCCATAACGTTCAGGATCTTTCACTTCATAACCAAATAAAGTGGCTCCTACTCGTTTTTCGCTCGCTTGCTGTAAAAGCTGACTCAAATGATGCCCATAAAAAATATTATCGCCTAAGATTAAACAAACATTGTCTTCTCCAATAAACTCTTTTCCAATAATAAAAGCTTCTGCTAATCCATTGGGTTTAGGTTGAACCGCATAACTGAAACGGACGCCTAACTGCGCGCCATCTCCTAATAAACGTTGAAAAAGGGGCTGATCTTCAGGCGTGGAAATAATCAAAATCTCTTGAATTTTAGCCAACAATAAGACAGATAAGGGATAATAAATCATCGGCTTGTTATAGACAGGCAATAGCTGCTTAGTAACGCCTAATGTTAGAGGATGCAGACGCGTTCCACTTCCGCCAGCCAATACGATTCCTTTCATGGCTTACCTAATTGAGAATAAAGCGTAACTACTTACAGTATCATTAAAGTTTTAACGCAGAGGCGCAAGAGACGCAGGAGGCGCAGAGAAAAGCAAGAGAACAAGATAAAATTACAAGGTTTCCCTTATTTTTCTTGCTTTTCTCTGCGCCTCCTGCGTCTCTTGCGCCTCTGCGTTAAAACTTTAACGATACTGTAAGTCGTTACAATAAAGTTTTTAAAAGTTCAATGATATTAAAAGGCCACGTGGATTTTGTCAATGGATAGACATGACACTTCTCTTTAAAATTTAATTTTAATAAAATCATTTTTTTAATTTTTGCAAATCTTATAATCTTTATTTTCCATTTAATTGAAAATCGATTAAGTTGTGATTTATTTTTTGAAAAGGTTATCGCGTGAGCAAGTCATTTTTTCAATCTCTAATCAAAGGGTGTTTGAGTTTATTATCTACCTGTTCTTTATGGATTTCCCACCCTCTTCTAGCCCAAGATGAATCCTACAACAATGAAGAGTGGTCTTCTAATGAAGAATGGACTTCTCCTTCTATATATGATGAAGATTGGATTTCTACTCCGGCAGGACGCACCACACTCATGATAGGAGGCGCTGTGATCTTAGGAGCCGTCGCAGGTGCTCTTGCAGGCAGCTCTACACATCGTCATTCCGGTAGCAGCAGCTACCGTAGTAATAGCGCCGGAAGAGCGATAAATTCCGCTTTTATCAGTGCGTTAAGTGGAAGCAGTATCGGTCCTACGGGACCTGAGGGACCTCAAGGACCTCAAGGGCCGGAAGGTCCTCAAGGGCCTGAGGGACCAATCGGACCTAGTCCTTTCGTGACTAACGAAGGCAATTCTTTAATTTTTGAGTTTGCGCTTACGCCTACAACAGTGGATGGAGTGACAACAGTGACGCCTTTTGTTACGCGTCCTGATGGTCTCACACTATTAGGAGAATCCATTCCCATTAATTTGATTGCATTTGGTATTCCCCCTATTACTGTGACAGATCCTGTTTTTGGAGGCTATCAAGTGGGAGTGATTTATACGCTCGATGGCGCAACAGATATTGTGGCTACGTTAAACAATCGAGTTCTTGCTTCTGACAACGGCTCTATTACCGCGCTTGGAGGCGATATCACAGAAGTGACGCTTTTAACAGGCGCAACAGAAGCGCAAATGATTAATGATTTTACATATGACTAAGTAGGAGATTCTCATTACATGAAACCAGCTTATTTTTCAGTGCTACAAAAGCTTTTGATTTTCGTCTGTATTTTTGCAGTCAGTCTCGCACCTATACAAGGGCATACGTCATCTTGTTGTGGATGCGAAGATGAATTTTCAGGCTTTTGGTGGTCACGAGGTCCTGGCCCCGTGGTATTACTTACTGGTGCAGCTCTTGCTTTAGGAATTGGCGTAGGAGTATTAGCAACACAATCTAATAAACATAGCCACGGTAGCAGTAGCTCTTCTAGTAGCTTACAACCCAATAATAATGTTAATGGCGGTATCATCACAACCAATACGGCTAATACAGCAGGCACACAAGTAGCCACAAATGGATTGACCAATTTTAATCAATTGACAGGACTTAGCAAGACACCTATTCAAACACAAGCCAAAAAAGAGCCCACTACTTTAACATTTGATTATCATATGACGATTCAATCTGAAGAATCGCATC
The DNA here is from genome assembly GCA_030147755.1 of Parachlamydiaceae bacterium. Taxonomy (GTDB): domain Bacteria; phylum Chlamydiota; class Chlamydiia; order Chlamydiales; family Parachlamydiaceae; genus JASBUW01. The sequence continues at coordinate 2,488 of JASBUW010000127.1, read as the reverse complement.
TCTCCACATGCACACCTTTTGTCATTTGTCCCGATGGCAAAAAAATAGAAGCAGCCTCAGTGAATTTACAAGGCACAACCCTTGCTCTTACACTACCTTCTATTACAATTCAGGAGCCATCCTCTGGAGTTTATCAAGTAGGCATTCAACAACAAGTGCATGCTTCATCCATTGCCTATACATTGACCATGGACATGACTATGCAAGATAACAAAGATGAATTCATAACAGCTACTACACAAGCAATTGTAAAAGAAGCAGGAGAAATTTTGCATATGTTTAATTATGATTAAAGTCAGTTTTAATCATGCCGCAACGCTCGAATAGGATCCATTCGAGATGCTTGTACAGCAGGATAAAGTCCTGAACATAATCCCACCAAAGAAGACATTATTAACGACAAAGCAATTGACCATAATGTGACAATTGTTTTCCAACCCGCCATATAGCTGATGGCGAATGAAAATCCAATGCCAATTAAAATTCCCAATGAAGCTCCTATTAATGTTAAGATTAATGTTTCCAAAAGAAACTGTATCAGAATATGGCGCTTGCTAGCTCCCACTGCACGTCGAATTCCTATTTCACGCGTTCTTTCCGATACTGTGGCCAACATAATGTTCATAATTCCAATGCCTCCCACTAAAAGTGAGATGGCAGCAATGCTCCCTAAAACTAAATTAAACGTGCGTTGCGTGCGATTAGCTTGTTGCAACAGCTCTTGTGGAATGACAAGCTGATAGTCTTCATAGCCGCCATGTAAACGACTTAAAATTTTTTTAGCTAGTTGCGCAGAAATTCCTAAATAAGCAGAGTGCTGGATTTGTAGAATGATTTCAGTGAGATTTTGATTTACTCTTGAAAACGAACGCGGCAAGCTATCTTCGGTTCCTAAAGGAATAAAAATCGTCTTATCATGGTTACGCACTGTCAATGCGCTATTTTTACTCTCTTTCCAATAAGTCGATTTTAAAATACCCACAATTTCATATTGTACATTCTCTAAACGCAATGTACGTCCCACATGCCCTTCTTTTCCCAAACTCTTTGCGATTTCATATCCTAATACGCATACTAACCTTTTTTCTTTGCGATCCAAATCACAAATAAAACGTCCTTCTGCTTGCTGTAAATTTTTCATCTCTCCATAAGAGCGCGTCACTGCTAAAATTTCAGGTGAGAGCTGTGTTAAAGTTCCTGTCAAAGACGCTTCAATCACTCTTAAAGGAGCTTGATAAGAGAGATAGGGAATATTTTGCTGCAAAGCTTCCACATCTTGCCAATTAAGCCCCTTAGAACGTTTTTCTAACGCTTGCATCTTTTGTTCTTCTGAAAGCGTATTTTGGCGTATCATGATGCTATTCATACCTAATTGTTCAATTTGCTCCAGCGTTTCTTGCTTAGCACCTTCTCCAATGGAGAGCATGGTAATGACAGCAACAACTCCAAATAGCACACCTAAGGTACTTAATAACGTTCTTAAGCGATGCATCAGCAAAGATTGAAAGCATTTTCTAAGTTCTCGTAATATCCACATGCGGTTTACTCACTCACAAAATTGATCTGAGATAATTTGTCCATCACACATTCTTACCATGCGCCGGCAGTGCGCTCCTACTTTTTCATCATGTGTCACCATAATCAACGTGACACCTTGTGCATTTAATTCTTGGAATAATTGTAAGATGGTTTTACCGGTTTCTGTATCCAAATTACCGGTGGGTTCATCTGCTAAAATTAAAAGCGGCTGAATCGCTAAAGCACGTGCAATCGCTACGCGTTGTGTCTCACCTCCAGATAATTGCGAAGGGAGATGGTAGAGGCGATGTTGCAATTTAACACGCTCAATAGCTGTTAAAATGCGTTGACGCATCTCTTGTTCTGGCAAAGGAGCCGGTTGATAGAGGAAAGGCACTTCAATGTTTTCATATACGTTGAGTTGGGGAATGAGATTAAAAGATTGAAAAACAAATCCAAGTTGAGAAGCGCGCAATAAAGCAAGTTGTGTATCGTTTAGATCCGAAACATCTTGACTATTCAGTAAGTAATGCCCTGTTGTGGGACGATCTAAGCATCCCAATAAATGTAGCAGTGTGGATTTTCCGGAACCGGAAGGCCCCATAATCGCGACGGATTCTCCCGCTTCAATCTGAAGATTCACTTGTCTTAAAGCATGCACCACGTGATCCTGTGCGCAAACATAAGATTTGCTAAAATTTTGGAGCTGGACAATAGGAGGTTTTTTCATGGTTTTCCTTACAAGTCCTATAAACAAAAGGGTAATACGCGAAGCTTTTGGAGCCCCAAGCAACTTCGTTACTAATAGCAAAAAGTAAAAATAACCTTTTTGGTAGTTGGTTAAAGTATATTTAAAAAGACTGGTTTTATCTGTGCGGCAGCACTATCACTGCATTAGCCCAGACCGAGCGCGTTTAGCGCTCGTTCTGGGATTTAATGTACAACCTATTGCACTGCGGTTAGCAGTACT
>JASBUW010000125.1 GCA_030147755.1 Parachlamydiaceae bacterium | reverse complement strand
CGCTCGGTCTGGGCTAATGCAGTGATAGTGCTACCGCACAGATAAAACCAGTCTTTTTAAGTATACTTTGACCAACTACCAAAAAGGTCACTGTTACTTTTTGATATTAGCAACGAAGTTGCTTGGGGGCTCCAAACGCTTCACGTATTAACAGAAGAACCTTCTTAAATATTTCATTTGATTATAGAGCATTTATGGATTTTACGACACACCTCTAGTTGTCAGAAAAGCGCCAGCGTTGTAGAGTTTATTTAATAAAAAGAGAGGTTAAAACTTGGAAAAACAAACACGTCAACGACAAGATATCACAAATATCCTATCTGTTTTAGGTGCGGCAATTCTATGTGCAATTTTAATGGCTTCTTGGTTTCTTTATTACTATGGTCCTTCAGGACGCTATTTAGCAGGGCAGACGATGCTAGATCCCAAGATTATGGAGCGGATCAATTATCAAGATAAGCATCCCTTAAGCGGGCAAAAAGTCCATTTTATGTTTGATCGCATAGAATTTGCTTACTTTGACTTTCAGCAAAATCAAACGCGTCGTTATACTATTCTTCCTGAACAGTATCAAAAATTTTATGAATTAATCGCTTCAGAAAAAAGCGTAGAACACGTGACAGATTCTATTCAAAATTTGTTTGCAGCTCAATATCCTACCGCTTTGACCATCTATATGCGTATCGCAGAACCGTCAGGCAAACCCTCCATGACACATATCTTTCAAATCATGCAATTTGTTCCGGAGGATTATATGCGTGTGCAATTAAAGGGGCAATCTCATCAAGGAGAATGGGTGTATTTTTATCGACCTCAATTATATCATGATGTGATGCGTTTATTTACCATTCAGTAGGCTTATGAAAGGACGTTTGATTTTTTTAGGAACAGGCGGATCAGTAGGGGTTCCTATGATTGGCTGTTCATGTGCAGTTTGTTGTTCAAAAGAGGCGGTTAATCAACGGAGTCGACCCTCTATTTTAATTCAATATGCTCATCGCCAATTTTTAGTGGATGCCGGACCCGATTTTCGGCAGCAAGCTTTACGCCACGGGATTACTCACTTAGATGGCCTTCTTTTAACCCATGCCCATCACGATCATACCGCCGGGTTAGATGATCTGCGTCCCATTTATTACCGCCGAGAGACACCATTGCCTATTTTACTTTCCGCTGATACAGCCAGAGATATCCAACAACGTTACTATTATTTATTTCAAGCTGGAGCCAACCCTTATTTTGTTGCACGTTTAAGTTTACAAATTCTTCCCCATCAAGAAGGAGAAGTCCTATTCGAAGGACTTCCTATTCAATATGTGACTTATATACAAGGAGGAATGGCTGTAAATGGATTTCGCTTGGGGAAAGTCGCTTATTTATCAGATATCCGTGATTTTTCTCCTTCTATTTACTCTTATTTAAAAGATTTAGATGTCTTGATTGTGAGTGCTTTGAAATATACGATTTCTCCTATGCATTTTTCTGTAGATGAAGCTATTGATTTCGCCAATCAGGTTCAAGCTGAGCAAGTCTATTTTACTCATCTTTCTCATGAATTGGATTATGAACAAACAAATGCGTATTTGCCTGCAAATATGCGCTTAGCCTATGATGGTTTAGAAATTGAATTTGAGGTTCCATGAAAAAAGATCATATTGTACGAGATGAATCACGTTTAGTTTTACATGGTGCCCAAGCGGCACCTACCGCTTTTCTGGTCTCTACTTATCATGGAGCCGCTCAACGTGCAATTTGCGAAGAACATTTAGAAGAACTAGAGCTTCTGGTGCAAACATATGGAGTTAGAACAGTCCACAAAGAGGCGTGTGCGATTCGTAAATTTGATGCTTCTATTTATGTAGGGAAGGGAAAACTCGAAGAATTAATCAGAATGGCGCATGAAGAAGATGTCGATTTAGTCATCTTCGATGATGAAATCACTCCTGCACAACAGCGTAATTTACAAAAAGCCTTTGAACGTCCCGTCATGGATCGCACCGAGATCATCCTAGGAGTCTTTGCTCAACGTGCTCAAACAAGAGAAGCGCGTTTGCAAATTGAATTAGCCAAGGTCAGATATGAAGCGCCTCGTTTAAAGCGTTTGTGGACGCATCTTTCGCGCCAACAAGGCACATCGGGATCCGGCGGAGGAGGCGCATATTTAAAAGGGGAAGGGGAAAAGCAAATTGAGATTGATCGGCGCATTCTCAAACGTAAAATTGATCAACTGCAAGCCGAGATTGAAGTCGTGCGCGCGCATCGCGATACGCAGCGTACTTCGCGTCTGCGCTCTGAAATTCCTGTTTTTGCCATTATCGGCTACACAAACGCGGGGAAATCAACGTTACTGAACGCGTTGACCCATGCAGGGGTATTTGTGGAAGATAAATTATTTGCCACGCTAGATACCACGACACGGAAATTTACCCTCAAGAATAATCAAGATATTCTATTGATTGATACCGTAGGATTTATTCGCAAACTGCCTCACTTGTTAGTAGCCGCTTTTAAAAGTACCTTAGAAGAAGCCATAGAAGCAGATATTTTATTACATCTTGTTGATGTGAGCCATCCGATGGCCGAAGAGCAAGCGGCGACGACTCATGAAGTCTTAAAAGAGCTCGGTGCAGGAAAAAAAACGATTCTGACTGTCCTCAATAAAATAGATAAAGATCCTAGTCCTAGCTTGATTCATCGTCTGCGTATGACCTATCCCAAAAATGTGCAAATTTCTGCCTTGACGCATGAGGGATTTGATGAACTCCAAGAAGTCATGATTCAAGAACTCAGTCGTCAACGTCAACTCATTGAGGTGCGTATTCCGCAAAGTGAGTATGCGATGATCAGCGAAATCATGCGCTTTGGAAATGTGCTTCGACAAGAATATGAGGAAAATGACATATTATTGCGTGTTGATGTTCCCACTGCCTTAGCCGGTAAACTCGCTTCTTATCAGATCAATGTATGACTTATTATTCGATTCAACAATTGCCGGAAGAAGAGCGTCCACGTGAAAGACTTGTGCGGGCAGGTGCAGAATCTCTTTCGAGTGCCGAGCTTATTGCGATTATTTTAGGGAGCGGAAGTAAAACAAAACCTGTCTTGCAATTGGCACATGAAATTGTCCATCGATTTGGAGGTTTACGAGAACTCGCTGAAGCGACTCTATCCGAATTATTGGAAATTAAGGGCGTAGGTTGGGCTAAAGCGATTCAATTGAAAGCAGCCTTTAATCTAGGGATGCGCGCTTCCAAACAAGTGATTCATCCCAAATATTGCATTGAACATCCAGTCCATGCTTATCATCTTCTCAAAGATGAGCTCGAACATGAGAAAAGAGAACTTTTTGTGGCCATCTTCCAAGATACAAAAGGATGTGTCATCTGTCATGAAGTAATCTCCATTGGAAGTCTCTCGCAGACTCTCGTTCATCCACGAGAAGTTTTCTATCCGGCTATTCGTCATAAAGCGGCTAGTCTGATTGTCGCCCATAATCACCCAAGTGGAGATCCCACTCCCTCTCCTCAAGACCTCGAATTAACCAAAACTCTGGTAGAAGCGAGTCGCGTCATGAACATTCCTTTAAATGATCATGTCATCATCGGACAACAGCGTTATATCTCTCTTAGACAGCAAGGATTTAATTTTTAGTGTAAAAAAGCGTCTTTTTTTTAATTTAATCTTAAAAAAAGACGGAGATTTTAACATTTGAAATATAAAAAGATGGAGATTTTACATTATTTTATGTCCACGAAGTCCACATCGTTCACCATGTCCACTGGTGTCCACAATTGGGGATTTATGCAGCAACGTCCATTTTGTCTATCCTGCCGCTTGCGATCTTGCCTATCCTGTTATTTTATATTTAATAGAATAGGCAAGATTTGAATTAATAAAATTATTGTCATTTAAATTCATTTTCTTAACGTATTATTTAAAAACAATTTACCTGTTAAATATTTACTAACAAATAAAATTCTGTTATCATATATTTAACTTATTTAATATTTTAAGATTAGGAAGTTATGACAGCTCCTGTAAAAAATGTTGGACAATCTCAAGTTGATCAAGGCGTAAAACCTTCATATGGCAAAAGTCAAACAGAGAGTGACAGAATAACTCAAGAAGCCACTCAGCCTGTTTTACAGCAACCCCCTGCTCAAGCAGAAGGGTGGAAGATATGGAATTGGTTTAATTGGGGTGGAAGCCAAACAGAAGAGACACCATCACCGGTAGTGGATCGACGAGGAGAGGATTCCCAGCAAACCATGGGAGAAGCAGAAGAAGGTCCTCAAAAAGAACAAGCTCCTTTTGCTCAAGAACATCATCCAGAACCCCAACCTGTTTTGAATCCACAGCCTGTTGTCTCAGATGTCGCAGAGTTGAAGATTCCTGAAGGGAAGGGAGAGAGTGTACCAGCTGCAGCGGCTTCCCCGGTTGTTGATCAAAAAGCTCGTTTTGATCAAGCGGCTGCAAAAACGGAACAAGCAAGTCAAGGATGGTTGGGCTATTTACAACAGACGAGATTAGGTGCAGCAGTTCAGCAATACGCGGCCACACGTGCACAAGAATTTTTAAACACCTATGCCAATACCATTAATAAATCGGCTCTATTAGCACAAGCTAAAGAGACCATGAGAGATCCGCAATTTATTGAGCTTTTTCAGACTGTACAGGCATTTGCTGCTGAAAAAGCGAAAAGCATGATTAAAGGGCTAGAAGAAGGATTTATCGCGCAAAATCTACGCAACCAACAAGAGCTCATCCAAGATTTATTAGAGATTAATCTAGCGCGCGGATTTGCCAATTTAGCGCGTCAAATGCAAGAGCAAAGCCAGTCGATTCCTGGTTATGGTCAACAGCCTTTATTAGTGAGTTTGCTTTCATTTTTGAGTCAAAAAGTAGGACCTAATCTAAATTTACAGCAGTTTGCAGATATTGAAGCAAAATATCGTGCGAGTCGTGAGGCAGTGGGACCTCTCTTACAAGCGCATTTTAAACCGGAAGAATTAGCCGGTAAGCAAGAGCTTGTGCAACAATATATTCAAGCAAGCGATTTAGGAAAAAAAGAAATTCTCTTCGGTCAGTTATTTCCAGGTTACGATGACAAGCAAGGAGAAGAGCTAGCGCGTATTAATAAGCTTAATTCGCATTTAATGGAGTTGAATAAGAAGCACCAAGAACTAAAAGCGATTTTTGATCAAATCGCTGATAATGTGGTGTTGTGCCTGTTCCCTAACAAATTAGCTGATTTAGAAATTCCAGGAGTTTTACAATATTCTTTTGTGCAAAACCGCATTTATGGTTACATTCATGATTTTATTGCGGACTTGCTTCACACTTCGTATGAACCTTTAGAAAATGATGTCCCACGTATACAAAAATGGGAAAATGATTTGAAGAAGCGTTCGGGTGTCAATGATTTGCAACCGATTTTGCAAGCGCCAACTGCCTTTTTAGTAGGATATACTAAGGACTTTATACAGTCCAATCCAAAAGCAATTGAATTGACGGCACAAGGATTAAGTGCTATCCGTCCCGCGCCGGAAGGGCAAGATCAACACGCCGCTTTAATGGGTCAATTATCTCAAGGACCCTTGGCAGGTTGGATTGTAGAATCTATTCAAACTCTTCTGCATACACAAGATCCTCATTTATTGAGTGCCGGTCATTTTGTGAAAGACATTTTTAGCCGTCTGACATTAGCTTTGATGTCTAAAGGTGCGGTTTTGGCGATTCCTGAAGGGGAACAAATTAATGCAGATCACTTTGTAAAAGAATTATCGGATCGTTTAATTCAAAAAGTCAAAGATTTAGAAAATCAAGACATTCCTGAGCATTTTTGGGAAGACTTTATCAAAGATTTACCCTTGCCTGCTTTATTAAAAGATCTCCTCATTCCACTCTTAAAAGAAAAAGCGCAAGCCTTACAGGAGCCTTTAAAAGCTATCAATCCTGCGTTAGAAGAAATTCAGAATGTTTATCAAGAAGCGGGCGATCAGCTGCAAGCATATAAAGGGGGAGAAGAATTACTCTCTATTGTGGAAAAAATCAGCGATCAAGTGATGGAACTTGTATTAGATGATAAGATGGGATTGATTTCCACTTTAGGATTAGAAGAAACCGTTGAAGAATTGTTTGATCAGTATTTACCTGGAGTGCAACTGAATGATGATTTAAAGAAATGGTTTTCAAATAATATTAGTGCTTTAAAGACTCCACAAGGGCAGCAAAATCCGGAATCGATTGCTTTAATTGAAAAAGGCATTCAAGCGGTTTTACGAAAAGCGTTGGTCATTACAATTGAAACGAATTTTAAGAACGATGGAGATGATTACGCTGCTCAATTATTAAAAAATATTCGAGAAGCATTCGTCAAAGCTTTTGCGAATTTCGGCGAGGAAGAAAGAGCAAAAATTCATGCTGCTCTTGCTCAGCAAACAGAAATACAAGTCATCACAGATGAAATTGAAGAATTGAAAAAAATCATTCATACTAAACCGGAAGGCATCACAGAAGCTCAGCAAGGCTTATTCCAGGATGTGGTGGTTGCGCATACACGTTGGTTGCGTGCTTCACATAATCAAGCCTCTTTGGAAAAAAATCTACAAGCCAAGCTGGACAAGCTGAATGAAAGCTTTGAAGGTACACCTTGGACGATTGAACAATTACCTGTTGTGCATCAAGCGTTAGCTTTGCATAAAACGTTAACGACGGCTTATAGAACAAAAGAAGAGCGTATTCGTTATATCACGATTGAAATAAGACGCCTGATTCCTTCAATGCTTATTAGTCCGGTTCATCGACAGAAGCTCAATCAGTATCAAACGCTCTTAGCTTTACTCAATATGCCGGCAGAAGAATTACAACTCATCACAGACGCTTTACATATTGAAGCTACCTCGAGACAAGCGCAAAAAGAAGTAGAAATCTTAAACCAAGAGCTTTTAAATAAAAAAGCGGCTGTTAACCATGAAAATGGAAAGTCTTTAGAAAATCGCCCACAATGGGATGAAGGGCGAGTCTGGTTGGATAAGGTGCTGAATAATCGTCAAGCCATCAAGCATAAAGAAGATCAAATTAAAACTTTGCAGAAGCAATTAGATGCAAATTTGACTGTTTTCCAAACATTAGCCAATGAATTCTCAGCATTGATTGGATTAGATCAAAAGGAAAAGTTGCATCTTCCTGATTTTTTACGTGATACGGTATGGCCTTATATTGAATCTGCCAAAAATGAACAATTAGCACGTTTATTATTTCAACATATTACGCCTTTACTTTTACCCAAGTTTGAGAGTGATGAAAATCGTAGGAAGCTTCAAACGTTGTCAGGGGATAGAACATTCTGGGCACAAGTGGCTCAACTGGCTGCTAAAGAAACGATTCAGCATATTCCGGACTTTGTTACCAGCTATAAACCTTTTGTGAAGCAAATTTTGCAGGTGTTGGGAGTGAACAATCCTGCCAATGAAGAAATTAGCAAAATGGAAACCTCTTTACAGGAAACTGTCATTCAATTGGGTAAAGTGGATCTCCAAGCTGCCTTATTACAGCCTATTGTCAAAGGATTAATCGCAACTGAACAACAAGAAGCGTTTCTGGAATCGCTTGTACAATTCATTGCACGAGATCAGGTGAATGCGTATACACAAGAGCATATTCTTCCGCTGTTACGTCCTTTATCTCCTCACCCCTTGACGCAGGAAGAAGAACAAAAGCTGGCGCAATTAGCGAAATTGATTGCCAAAAACCTCAATCAATTTCTATTTAATCGCGGTAAACCTGCTTTAACTGCAGAAAATCTCTTAGAGACTTATCGTCAACAACTCCATATCGACCAAGCAGATATTCAACCAGAAAATAGAGAAGAGACAATAAAAGCGTTAAAAGATGCTCAAATAGTCGAAAAAATCCAAACAGTGGTCTTAACACCTGAAGAAGTTGCTCAAACGTTGAATGACGTGATTCCAGGTGCCAAAGATTTACATACTTTGATTGCTCCTCAATTACAGGCTGCTCTGGTGGGAGAAGATGTCCGTTTTCAAGAAAATCGTGATCACTTAAAAGACTATGTGGAAGGCATGATTTTACGTTTGCTCGTGAAAGTAGCAGGAGCTAATACAGAAAATCAACAAGGAATCCTTGCTGTGATCACACGCAAGCTGAAAGAACTTCCTCCGGGCAGCAATGCCTTAAGAAATAGAAGTGCTGAAGAAGTGGCACGTGATATGATCGATCAAGTACTTACAGAAATACTGGGGATCAAGTCACAAGAAGATTTAGAAGGAATTCCTTTACCACTCAAAGAATTAGTTTATAGCAAGATTAAGGATATTGCTTACGAACAATTATCACCTTTAGTACTTCCTATTATTGAGCGTGAGCAAGATCGTAAAACTTTGAAAACACTTTCCGGATCTGATTTCTTAGGTGGATTGAGCATCACTTTATCGATTGACATTTTTGATTTATTGCCTTTGGCTTCCAAAAGTTATCAAGCGATTGCAAGTGAATTGTGGATGGTATTAGCCACACAAGCACCTACTGCCGATCAATTGAATCAGTTTACACAAGAAATTGAAGAGCTGGTGAAAGCTGCTAAAGATAAAAATATCACGAATAAAGCGCTTGTCAAAGCTTATGCTAAAGTGGCTCAACTCCATTTGACAATTGAAGAAAAGAGAGAGTTACGTTCTAAACTAGCAGCCAAACATGCGAAAGAAGAAATTCGCAATGTCTTGATGACGCCGGAAAAGATTGTCGAATTAGTCAGTGAAAGCATTCCGGGATTAAGTGCCGAGTTAAAGTCCGCGTTCATAGCAGAATTACAAGATTTTATTCATCATAATCCGGAAAGCTATAAAAACTTATCAGCCTTCGTGAGTAGCTATGTAGAAGGAATTCTCCTCAAATTTTTTGCGGGAGTCGCCAAAAAGAATCCTCCGCAAGGTGATAAAGACACGATTGTGATCGTTACAGAAAAATTATTAGCACTGGCTACAAGTAAATATCAAGCTGCAAAAGGACGACCAATAGAAGAAGTGGCACGCGAGCTCAATAACGAACTAATGCGCGATATTTTGGGAATTGATTCTCCGCAAGCATTGGCTGGGTTGCCTGAGGCATTACAAAAAGTGATTTACGAAGCTATTCAGGATCAATTAGGGGAATTCTTAATTCGTTTACATCAAAGTTTGCAAACGTTAGATCCTCAAGATGAACGTGTAAAAGAAGCAAAAGAAAAAGCAAAGCGTTTTGGCGTGGAAGAAAACGCTAAGCAAGCCTATTTCACCATTTTGACGCATGATTTAGCGCAACTGGTAGTGGATTCTGTTCCTCAGGTATTAGCTAGACAAGTAGACGGAAAAGCCATTAAAGGTGTGACTTCTATTTCTAAGAGTGTGCAAACCTACTTAGAGGAATTAGCACGCGGAAATATGAGAGTAGCTAAAACACTGCTCAATTATGCCCAACCAGCTAAATTCCAAGAAATTTTGGGAGAGCAACTCACGGGATTGCATAAATCTCCTGAACTTATAGAAGACAAGAAAAAAGCAACCGATATGATCAGCAACTTGTTGTTGGTGCCTTTAAATCGTGCTTTACAAACGGCTATTGACTTCGAAGAAAAGAAAGGGGAAGCTTTCACTCAGCACGCCATGGCTAAAATTCTGCATGTGGGAGCTGGACATTTAGCTTACTTGAACGCAGCGAAAAAAGCTGCGGCTCTTGAAGGTCGTACACATATTCTGCATAGAGACTTTGTGGGTACAGTAGGGGATTCTTTACATCCTGCTGTTCCTACGTCTCCGATCACTTACCAGGGAATCGTGAATGAAATCAATAGAAGATTAGAAGGGATATTGGATATCAATCAACAGGCGGAATTGCGTCAAGCCATTGAAAAATTGGCTCAGCAAGAAATGCAAGGGGCTAAACTCATCACTTTAAATGATATTGTGGCTGCAGTTGAAGCTGTACAAGTAAAAGCGAAACAAAAATTGCTGACCAAGCAACAAAAAGCAGATCTTGTTAGACCGGATGCACAGAAACTCACTCTCAAAGACTTCATTCGGCGAGAGATGGAGACACATAATGAGCAGCGTCAAAAATATGCTTACGGACCGGCCATTAAAGAAGTAGTCAAACTTCTGTTCCCTAATGGTAAAAAAGATTTAGTGGAAGTTCCGGAAGAATTGCGCTCGCAAGTGTGGAGGATGTATAAACAAAATTTATTCCCACTCCTCTTGCCCATGTTGACCGAGTTGGTTTTAGATCCGGATATGATCACGACCATGGTTTTGAGTAGCTTAGAAACAACGCGTGATAGCTTAAATGCAGAAATCGTTTTAGGAACACCTGAACCAGCTGATCGTTCTTTAGATGAGTTAGATGAAGTTTCCGGAGAGTTAATGGCTGAAGTCATGAAAATGGTTAAGCTTCCTGCTTGGGCGAAAAAGATTGTGATTGATCCACAAGGCAATGTCTATCCAAGCATGAAGAAAACAATTGGAGCAACTTTACGCAGTCAATTCACTTCTAACTTTATTTTAGACAAATTGAAAGTGGGCTTAGAAAGTGCTGTGCGCCGTGATCCTAAAACAGGTGAATACTCTATTAAATACGATAAACGTGATGCAGATGTGAAAGCAGCTGAAGCTGGCGTGACACGCAAAGAAAAAGAGAAGAAACTCATGGCTGTCTCACGTGAAGCGGTAGATGCGAGTATTTCTTACTTTATTCGCAATAAATGGGTGACAGCGCAAGCCAACTTTGATGCTCTTGTCAGAAAGGTTTTCGGAAGAGTAGGCGGAGCTCTAAAGAGTGCTCTAGATTTAGTTTTCAGAGTGATTTTCTTTAAAATCGTTGGAACAATCTTAAGTTTATTAGTCAGTCCGATCAAGGGATGGGTGAAAAACAAAATCTATGATATGATTTCCTTAGATGAGAATCGTGATCAAATCATGGAAATGTTGCGTCGTGTTCCTGAAGATCAACCGACAGCGGATACATACGCGATTTATCACGAAGATCTCGTATTTAAGATGTGTGGTGCTTTGAAAGAAGCGGTGGTCGACTTCATCGACAAGCCTTTGCCAGAAGTAACGCCTGGTGAAGCAGATGAAATAGAGCCGGAAACACCTGGCAAACCCGAATAAATCAGTTTGTGGCGCAGATTTAACCTGCGCCACAAAATCTTTCTTTATCAAATCATATTTTCAAAATTTTCATTGCCAATGTTTGATTTTTTGGCAGAATAATCTAAAATGAAAATAATGAATTGATATGGTATACAAGCCACTCGACGAGAAAACTTATCGACAATACTTAAAACTAGCGGGATGGAGTTTAAATAAAGGCTCTATCGATTACAAATTGTATGATGACAAAGGTCATTTTGTTTGTGCTATCAAGATCAGTCATGGTAGAAACACTAAACAAGAGGTTGTGGCAAAAAGTGTGCAAAGAACAGAGCAAGAATTTAAAGGAAGAGGTTTGGTATGGCCACCAAAAAAGAAATAAAAAATCATTTAAAAATAGCTTTAGAAGAAATAGGCGATATTCATCCTTGGTTTGATAAAGAATTCAAAATATGGATTTTTAGTCATCCAGCATATCCTGTGGAATATTTTGGAGATTCTAAAGAAGAAGTCATTCAGAATTATCCTTTGTATCTTTATGATTTTATTGAAGAGAGACTTAACGATAATTTAAGCGTTTTAACGGAAAAGCAAACGATTGGGCGTGGCGGAAAACGAGAAGGGGCAGGAAGACCTAAAGGGACTGTAAAAGAACCAACCAAACGAGTCACACTACCTTTGGATATCGCAGAATGGATTAGCAAGCCTGATACAATTAGTCATCTGCGAGCTTTAGGTTTCGTATCTACATGTCGAATGCATAAACACATTTAATTTTGAAAGGTGTTGCATATATTGTGGACCATGTAGATATTTTGAATAGTTTTCACAAAGCTTTATGTTTACATGGTCCACTAATGTCTACAGCTCAAACTCATTTTTCAATTTGTTTGTGTATATTCTAGATTATTTTAATCCTTGTTTCTTTACGTAAACTTTATATTTCATTTATTAATTGTTTAAAATAAACCACTATTTATGTTAGTATTATAAAATATAATAATTAAATTAAAATGGTTTGTTATGCATTTAGATCCGGTAAGAATAGCTGAATACGATGATACGAATGGTTTTTCCCTCTTGATGGCTAATGCTGCCACTGCAGCTGTGATCTCTTATGCTTTTATTCCAAGTTTTTCAGCAAAGGTAAGTTCCTATTTTTCTAAAGCTAAAACTGAATTTAATGAGCATGCTCCGCTTCTTGCTAAGAAAGCCGTTAATTTGGCTGGACAAGTCCTGCAAGTTGCCAGTAAAGGAGCTTACATTGGTGTTAGAACACTAGAAGAATTGACTGAAGAAGAATTGACTGATTATAGTGATGAAAAAGGAACAAAGCTTCCCGATACAAGTTTGACAAAGAATTATGATTACTTAGCGAGTCAAGATCCACAATTTGCCAAATGTTGTCAATTGTTAGCAGAACAAACCAGTCAGCTTTATCTTAAAAGTACAGATAAAATTAAACATAAAATTTATCAAATGAGAGAAAGCCATCCCACTTTGGGAGCTATCTTAGATCCTATTTTGTTCTTTTTAGGATTGGGCAATACCATTGAAAGTTTAGGATGGCTGCTTGATTCTCATCAAGAGCTCATTGTTAAAACCATTCAGGCCAATATTCTTCATTTAGTCGCAAACTTAATTAAGCAATCTTCTGATCCTGCTCATCCGTTTGATGATCAATCCTTCAATCCCTTAGGGCGCCTATTAGCTGTATTAGGATCATGTTTAGAGCCTTTTGAAGATCGATTACTTCAAATTGATCAAATGAATTATGCAGACAAAAAGCAGCTCTTTAAAGAGCTCTCACAAGCTTTACTCGCAAAATGTTTTCCTAAGGGGGCAGAAGATATTCAGTTATTTCATTCCCATTTGCCTTTTATTGGATTAGCTAAAGCAAAATTATGGGAATTTTTACAAGAAAAACTGCCTCTTTTGCTTGAAATTGTTTATGACATGTTAGAACCGATTCATTTAGATCAAGCTGATCCTAATTGGCGTGCACACTTAGATGAGCGTGTAGGAGTTCCTGGTGCACATCAAGTCGAGCACTTACCTTCTTTTTTATTGCAAAAATTTGTGCGAGATGACGAAGGAGCATTGCTGAAAAGAACGGTAGAACCTTTACTGAAAGAGCAACTTACAGGAAAAGGCATTCCTTCTGCGGCTGAGCTTAGTCAAACAGTGACTGACTATCTCCAAAGCCTTTTACTAACAGAAGATCCTCTTCTGCAAAAAATGGGACGATTTATTGGACAGAATGTGATGAGTCGTTTGTGCTTAAATTTTTTGAAATTTGCCCCTCAAGAAAATAACGTATTTGTGCAAGTGCTGCAAAATTGGATTCAGGGAAAACCTGCAGAACTCATTGTCAACGATATAGCCGGTCAACCAGAACAATCGAAAGAGCTTGTTCCGCTCTTATTTCAATTAGTGGGATTTGATCAAAAAAACAATTTACCATTTTCTCGTCCTCTTAGAGAAATGATCTGGCCTCATTTGCAAAAAGTGCAGCAAGACATTTTGCCTGCATTGATTTCTAAAAAATTGCCCAAATGGCCCGTTTTTGCGCAACGTGAATCAAATAAATTAGCGATTAAAGAGTGGTTGCAAGATGATTCATTGACGGATACGGTAGAAGAAATCACACATGTTTCCATGGAAGCTCTTCTAAAATTACTCTTAGGGCTATATCCTTCGCTTGCAAACATCATGGGCCACTTTGTTCCTTTATCTGACGAGCAAAAGCAAGCATTAGATGCGCAATGGCAAACATTATTGGCTAATCAAAACGATAATTTAGCGTTGAATCAAGTGAAAAAAGTGATGTGGGAAGGTTTGGATGCTTTTGCTTTGCAAATTCTAACTGATCTTTTTGCAGAGTATAAAGAAGAATACGAATTAAATGGGCCTCAATACTTATTTGATCAAGAGAATGCACAAAACCCTTCATCTTTTGCCGCTTGGTTGATACAGAAAATTACGCATGCTTACGAGAAAACACCTTTTACTAATATCACAGCAGCCAATTTACAAGATTTTCGAAGAGCTGTTTATTTGAAAAATGCCATCAAGCAAACGCAAGATCCTGAAGAAAAACAAGTTCAGCAAGCTGAGTTAGATCAACTATGGGTGGATCTAAAACCTAAATTCGGTCAATTGCTGCAACAATTATTAACAGAGTTAGGTTATGAGAATCAAACCAAGTTGCCTATCTTAATTCCTTTGCAACCTGTACTTTGGAATGCGATGGTGAAGTTTTTACCTAAACTGGTATTTGATCATGCAGGAGATGTCATTCTGACTCTTGCAGAAAAACAGCATGATACAGAAGTGGTGAAAGCACTCCCTCATGGGGAACTCATTCAAGAAGGGTGCCATCTGCTCGTACAAGATGTATTGAAGCGCCTTCCTCAAAAGCTAGATCCTTTACTCGATGCACTCCCACAAAACTTAGAACCACCTCCGCTAGTTCATTTAACGGATAGAGCCAAGAAGTATATAGGAGAAACAGCTAAAGAAGTTGCGCATAAAACAGAAGCTGCTTTTCATCCCGTTTGGCAAGTCATTCATTCTTACTTGGAAGAATTAGTATTAAAAATTGTGATCTGCTTAAGTCAAATGGATCAAGCACATCTCGAGCAAATCAAAGAATTAGTGAAAACCACAAAAGAACGGCTGGCAGAATTAGAGAAAATGCAAGAATCTGCTGAAAAAGAAACGGCTCTTCAAAATGAATGTCAACAATTTACAGAAAAGCTCTTGAAGTGGGTAGGAATAGAAATGGAGCACAATCTGCATGGTATTCCACCTGCTGTTCGGCCTAAAATTTTAAAAATCCTGAAAGAAAAGATAGCAGAAGGGTTATTAAACGCTTATCATATTGAGCACCACCTAGAGCATCAATTGGCGCAGCGTTTTAAAGCTGTGAATGAAGTGGAAAAAGAACTGCCGACCTCTGAAGTAGCTTTAGCGACATTAGCTTTAACACGTCGTGCTTTAAATCAAGTCACACAGCAACTTTCTAAACGTGTAAATGGACAAATAGCTGCTGTACAGGGAATTTATCAACCTGTAAAAAATCAATTACAAAAACTTTCTCAGCAAGGTTTTGAAACGGCCGGATGGTTAAACCAGTTAATGACTCAACAAGTGCATGCCCCTTTCTTAGAAAAGATCTTGAATTTGCTGAATAGTCAAACAGTGGAAAGTTATAAAAATCAAGTGTTGGAAGGGATTAATCCTGTTTTAACTGAGCAAGTCATTCGCATTTTGGGTCCTTTATTGAAAAAAGAGAAAGAAGGTAAAGCGGAATTTGATCAAGAGTTGTTGATGGGCGTGTTGCCTATTTTGATTCAACATGTCAAACACTTGAATCAGACAGCTCAAAAAGAGGGAGGAATCAATCTCCCTAACTTTGTTGAAGTGGCAGGTCAAGAGCTTCATCCCGCTGTTCAAAATCGAACTCTTTTTTATCGTCAGCAAGTCGATTTAATTTTGCATATCATTTTTCCTCAAGGCAAAGAAGATTTAAAGCAACTCATTCCTGACTTACAATTAGCGCATGATCATGTAGATCAAGTGTGGAATGCTGTGAGTGAAAAATTAGTTGAAGAGATTCCTAAAGCTTTAGATCAATTCATAAAAGAAGAAACGATACAGACTGTATTTATTTCCCTTTATGAAAATATCCTCAAAAGTTTTGAGCGTCCTTTAGTTAAAAAAGCAGGGACTCCTGAAGAAATGAATCCAATCAACCCTGTTGCACAGCAACCTCATGTAGAAGCGAAAGCGAAAGATCATATTCAGATGAAACAGGTGAAAGATCCACACGAAGAAGAACGTCAGCAGCAGATGGATGGATTAGTGGGTGAATTAATGATTGAACTCGCTCGCTTTATGAATCTTCCCATCGACCGTTTCGAAAATTTACCTAATTGGGTAAAAAAGGTGATGGGAGGAAATCGTCTTGAGCGAACTACCGCTCACACTATTGGAAAAGCGATGCGTAAGCAATTTAATGGAAAATTATTAGCGAAAACCATTCAAGGTGCTGTGGATAAGCTAGCCGAGAAAGAAAAGATATTAGCTCCTATTAAACCTCCTGTTGTAGCAGCCATAGAGGATGATGTGATTGAGCCGGAGAATCCTGTAGCGCCTGTTGTGGTCCATCAGACTCATCAGAAAGCTCAACCCTCTTTGGATGATTTAGAAAAAGAACTTGTGGAAAAGGGCTTGAAGTTTAATTTACATTTATTGGGGGAACGCATTTATGAAGCGACAGATGTATTTCAACACCCTGTCTTCAAAGTGATCCGTGAATTGACATTAGTGATTGGTTCTTTTGTGATGACACATATTGTGGGAGCATTCTTGCATTTGTTTAAATTAGATCGTTGGGCAACCGATTATGTGTTGACTAAGCTTAAACAAGGACGCGAAAAAAGCATTCATGTTTTATCTCAACCAAAAATTAATGAAGATCCCATCTATCGAAGTATAGAGGCGTTAGAAGAGGTTGTTATAAAATAAATTTATTTTAGTAAATTAATTGTTGACTTTATAATTAAAATTATAATATAGAACCTATCCGTAAAGTAATCTTGTCAACCACATCCAAGCCATGCCTAATAACATAAAACCATTCCAGTATTGCTTTCGTCTTTCCCATCGAATACACAGGCGCCTAAATTTTCTTTGCATCCAAGCAAAACAGCGTTCA
>JASBUW010000124.1 GCA_030147755.1 Parachlamydiaceae bacterium | reverse complement strand
CGCTCGGTCTGGGCTAATGCAGTTAGAGTGCTACCGCACAAAGGGCAAACAGTCTTTTTATGCACACACTGAACTTATACACGACAAACGACACAAACGACTTTAACGACTAAGTAGACAAAATCGTTTTTGTTTTTTTTTTGTCGTTTTACGTTGTCGTTAAGGTCGTTTCTGTCGTTTTCGTCGTTTGTCGTTTTATCCTTTTAAACAATCTCATTAAAGCATTCACTTGCATCTTTCACTGAGCCTGCTTCTAACTTTGCAGCCACTTGTTGAGACCATGCTTGATAATGTCTGATGATATCTTCAATTTTAGGACGTTGATTAGGATCTAATCGCGTACATTGCCAAACTAAGTGAGCTAAACTCGTTTTATCTTGAGGTTCTACATATTTTTGTTCATAGAGCGGTTTACGGATAGGACCTAACAACTCTTTCACTTTTACAACTAGCCTTACACCATTTAAAAACCAGTTATAATTTCCTTTAGTACGTTTTCCATCCTGAAAAGCATAATGCTCATGGAAAGGTTGTCCTGATAATAACTCCCACAAGATGATTCCTACCGCCCATATATCTGCAGACGTAGTAATCAAAGGCCATTGATCTGTATCTGCATAACAAGCTACTTCTGGAGAAATTTGCTGAGGAGATCCTATCATATCTCGTTTCTGCGGATTGGGAACCCATTTTTCTTCATTCGTATTCGGATCTTTTTGCAGCACTTCACTTGCACAAAGAGTTCCTAAATCTGAAATACTGGCGCCCCCTTCTTTCGAGCACAAAATATTAGCCGGCTTTAAATCACGATGAATGAGCTTCTCTTTATGCAAAGACTCAATACCCGCTAAAAAATCTCCAATCATTTTTAAATAAACGACTTGAGTTGCAGCCGTCAACTGCTTGCTCTCTGCAAAAATTCCCATATCAGCTAAAGTCACAGCTGTCACTTTTTTTCCCTCTACTGTTTGGAATTGATAACCGGCTGTTTCTTGAATAATGGCAATATGTCCATCAATTTTCGGTGTTTCCAGCGTAGGCCAAATAGAAGGTAATTTTCCATAGCGCAAACAATTTTCAGCCTCTTCTTGATAGCCTTTAAGCGTATCTGCTCCCTCAGTTTCAGTATCGACAGTCTCAGTATCTTCATCTTCTTGTTCAATACTTTGCTTGGGAGATCCTTCCGGGCTGTCTCCTTTTTGCAATTGATTTCGAATCCCCTCTTCGACTTCTTCTTGAACTGCATGAAGGGGTTGTAAAATTGTAAGAGAACAACGTTCCTCTACTTTTTTCAATGTATGAAAAGGCGTTAATAAAAAAGCGGCTTTATAACTGCCTTTTGAAGTGAATCCTTCTTTCAAATAAATCTTTTTAGAGTAAGGAATAAAAATCACACGCTGTCCCTCAATGATTCTCGTCTTCCCTTCCTCATGTGGACGAGAATGCATAACCTCTTCCCATGCTCTTTCAATTCCCGTCACTAAAGATAACGAAAGCTCTGTACGTTCTGCTTTGAGAATACGCTTCGCATAACGCGCACAACTTTCAATAACACTCACGCTAAAAAGTTTTTGCTCTTTTGTTAGCTCTGCAGCCGTCACATTTTGATCATTACATAGAAAATATAATGTCTCTTGCAAAGTCGATTTAATCGCTTCCGGTCCCTTCATTTTTGCAATTTGCCGCAAACGAGGTAAAGTTGTTTCCCATCCTTCTAACTGCTTTTCCAATTCGCGAATGGAGGGCTTCATTTGCTGCCAGTAATCAGAATCTTTGTTTTGCTGCAGCATTTGTTTAAAATCCTCTAGTTTCTTTTCCCATATGAAAAACGTCTCATACCAATTGTCTAGTTGTTTTTTAGGCAATGTCCCTTGCTGAGTTTTCAACTCTTTAAATTTTTGACTCAACAAATTAAAATTTTCTTGTGCTTGCTCAAGTGAAGAAAGAATCGGCTTCTTCTGATTATCGATGGGTTGCTTGAGCTCAGCTTGTAAGGTCTGTTTTAATTGTTTGATTTCTTGCTTTTCTGCTTGTAAACGCGCTTCTACTCCACTCCACTTAGCAAACCATCGACAAATAAAAAATAGACGCTGGTACCTAGCCTGTCGCTCTTTATGAATATAACGCAGCCCTTCTAACATTTGTTTTTTATGAATTGTTTCTGTGGTTGGATCTTGAAAAAACCCTTTTGTGATTTCAAATATTTTTTCGCTGCTTAGCGTTTGAATAGAAAAGCCTGTTTTTCGATATTGATCTCTCTCTTGATTATTTAAATAGCGAATTTGATTGCCCAATTGAGTTAAATAACCATGTTGGTGTGGCTGTTCGTTAATTAAATTTAGCCACTCGGCCCAATCTTGAGAGTCAAGCAAAGCAGGAAGTGGAGGGAAATTTAACACCATATGGAACCTGATTTTATTAAAATAAAAGATTAAAATTTTACTTTTGAATTAACAGAATACTTATCAAAAACAATCAATATAACAAATTACCACTTTTATAACAACTCACAAATTAACAATATTTAGAAAAACATTTCTATTAATATTCATTAAACTATTATCTAATGACCTTAGTAGAGAGGCGTTTTTAAAAATTTTTCTTGCTTAAGTTGGACGGCTATTATAAAAGACGTATTATATTTGTATAGCTTGAGAGGGTGTGTGGAATTTATATTAGCAGGTTTTATAGCAATTGGGCTTTTGATCTACTTAGGTTATACCCTTTATTACCCTGAGAGATTTTAAATTTATAAAAGGTCGTAGCGCATGACACAATTTGAAGGCATAGAGTTAACCATGCTTTTGTTAGCTTTATTGTTAACAGTTCCTCTATTAGGGGATTACATGGCGCGTGTGTTTACAGAGCCCCCTTCTTTTGCTTTGAAATCATTGGGATGGTTAGAAAAGGGTATTTATCGCTTATGCCATATTGTACCTACTCAAGAGATGACGTGGAAAACTTATACTAAAGCTTTACTCTTTTTTAATCTGATCGGATTAGTTTTCTTATTTCTTTTACAAATGACTCAAGCGTGGTTACCTTTAAATCCTCAGCACTTACCTAACGTGAATTGGTCTTTAGCTTTAAATACAGCTATCAGTTTTGTTTCGAATACCAATTGGCAAGCGTATGAGGGAGAAAACACTTTAAGTTATTTAACAGATGTATTGGGATTAACCGTCCAAAATTTTGTCAGTGCTGCGACAGGAAATACCGCTTTGCTCGCCTTAATTCGAGGGATTAAGCTTCGTTCAGCAAAAAGCCTGGGTAATTTTTGGGTAGATTTAACACGTACAGTTGTTTACATTTTACTCCCTTTATCTTTAATTTTAGCTCTTATTTTAGTGAGCCAAGGTGTCATTCAAAACTTTAATTCTTACCCTACGATCACTACGATAGAGGGAGATCAGCAAGTCATTCCTGTAGGACCTATCGCTTCTCAAGTTGCCATTAAACAATGGGGTACCAATGGAGGAGGCGTTTTAAACGCCAATAGTGCTCATCCTTTTGAAAATCCTACGCCTTTGTCTAATTTCTTAGAGCTCTTCGCCCTTATCTGTATTCCCGCTGCAACTACTTATATGTATGGACGCATGATTGGAGCGAAAAGGCAAGGATTTATCATCTTGGGTGTGATGCTCACCTTATGGCTTCTCTCCATCGCAGTCGCTTATTATTCAGAATGGTTACCTAATCCCGTTTTAGGTTTTAATCCTGTTTTTGAAGGTAAAGAAACGCGCATAGGCATCTCTAATAGCGTTTTATGGGCCATGACAACCACCGCAGCTTCTAATGGAGCCATTAATAGTGCGTTGGATAGCCTTTCCCCGCTCGCAGGAGGGATGGCTTTATTTCAAATATTGCTAGGTGAGATTGTTTTTGGAGGAGTGGGAGTTGGACTTTGCGGGATGCTCATGTATGTCTTTTTAACTGTATTTTTAGCAGGTTTGATGGTAGGTCGCACACCGGAATATTTAGGCAAGAAAATTGAAAAATCAGAGATTCAATGGGCCATCGTTGCGATCTTAACGCCTTGTTCCTTAATTTTGCTAGGAACTAGTACAGCTTTATTATTTCCCAGTGCTTTAGAAAGCCTGACCAATCACGGTCCGCATGGATTGACCGAGTTATTATATGGCTTTTCTTCAGCAGCCGGCAATAATGGAAGTGCTTTTGAAGGACTGCAAGCCAATACTTATTTTTACAATCTACTCTTGGGAGCGATTATGCTCATCACGCGTCTTTCTATTATCATTCCAAGTCTAGCAATTGCGGGTCATTTGGTGCAAAAGAGAGTGATGGTAGAATCTGTTGGAACATTTAAAACAGATACCTTTGTATTTGGCGCTTTATTATTGAGTGTGATTCTCGTTATCGCCGCTTTAACGTTTTTTCCAGCATTGGCTCTAGGTCCCATTGTAGAGCAAATTCTATTACATCAGGGACAAGCTTTCTAAGGAGATGTATGAAAGAATCGAGAAAAGGAATCTTACACACCAATTTGATTCTAGAAGCCATTAAAGACTCGTTCTTTAAGCTTAATCCTGTTTTTCAATGGAAAAATCCTGTCATGTTTGTGACCTATTTAGGCGCAATTTTTTCCACTCTCCTCCTCATTTTTGATTCCTCCAAATATCAAGATATCGCTTTTCACCTCCAAATTGTCCTTTGGCTGTGGTTCACTGTTTTATTTGCCAACTTTGCGAGCGCTATCGCCGAAAGTCGTGGTAAAGCGCAAGCCAATAGCTTACGCAAAACGCAAGTGGAAAATATGGCTAAAAAATATGTGGACGGACAAGAAACCCTGATTCCGGCCACACAATTGAAAAAAGGCGATCGTGTCATTTGTGAAGTGGGAGATGTCATTCCTGCCGATGGTGAAGTGGTCGAAGGAATAGCCACCGTCGATGAATCTGCTATCACCGGAGAATCAGCGCCTGTTATTCGTGAAAGCGGAGGGGATCGCAGCGCCGTCACTGCCGGTACACGCGTTGTCAGTGATCGTATCATTGTCAGTGTCACATCAGAGTCTGGTCATAGCTTTCTAGATCGCATGATTGGATTAATCGAAGGCTCGCAAAGACAAAAAACCCCCAATGAAATTGCTTTGAATATCATTTTATCTGCTTTAACCATTATTTTTATTTTAACCGTCATTTCTGTGAAAATTCTTGCGACTTATAGCGCAGAAATGACGGGAGAAGACCTTTCTCATATCGTGACTCTTCCTGTTCTCATTGCACTTCTCGTGTGTTTAATCCCTACCACCATCAGTGCTTTATTGAGTGCAATTGGAATCGCAGGCATGGATCGTCTTATCCAACGTAATGTCATTGCCAAAAGTGGACGTGCTGTAGAAGCAGCAGGCGATATTGATTTACTTATCTTGGATAAGACAGGCACTATTACCTTAGGAAATCGCATGGCCACTGACTTCTTAGTGGCTCCCGGTGTCTCGGATAAAGAACTGGCACAGGTTGCGCAACTTTCTTCCATTGCAGATGAAACTCCAGAAGGACGTTCCATTGTGGTATTAGCTAAAGATCGTTTTGATTTACGCGCAGAATCTTTAGATACTCACAAAGCCCATATTATTGCTTTCTCTGCTCAAACACGTATGAGCGGGATCGATTTTTTAAATGATCACAAAGCCGTTAAACGTTCTATTCGCAAAGGGGCTGTTGAATCGATTAAAACGTATATTGATCGTTTAGGCGGAGTTTTTCCTGAAGAAATTATGCCGATCGTGGACTCTATTTCGAATCAAGGAGGAACTCCCCTATTAGTCACCGACGATCAACGTGTTTTAGGCGTCATCCATCTTAAAGACATTATTAAAGGGGGAATCAAAGAACGCTTTACTGAGATGCGCAAAATGGGCATTAAAACGCTCATGGTCACAGGCGATAATGCTTTAACGGCCTCTGCTATTGCTGCAGAAGCAGGCGTAGATGATTATTTAGCACAAGCGACTCCGGAAGTGAAGTTAAAGTGTATTCGCGATGAACAAGCCAAGGGACATTTGATTGCCATGACGGGCGATGGAACCAATGATGCACCTGCTTTAGCGCAAGCGGATGTAGGTGTGGCCATGAATACAGGCACGCAAGCTTCTCGTGAAGCAGGAAACATGGTGGATCTGGATAGTAATCCCACTAAACTCATTGAAATAGTCGAGATTGGCAAGCAATTGCTCATGACACGCGGGGCGTTGACCACGTTTAGTATTGCCAATGATGTCGCCAAATATTTTGCTATCATTCCCGCTCTTTTTGAAAGCTTGTATATCATTAAAGGAGAATCTCACGGCGCTTTAAATTTGTTAAATATTATGCATCTTTCTTCTCCTCAAAGTGCTATTTTGAGTGCTGTCATTTTCAATGCTTTGATTATTGTCGCTTTGATTCCTTTGGCTCTGAAAGGAGTGAAATATCAGCCTCAATCTGCCGAACATCTTTTACAGCACAATTTGTTCGTATATGGATTAGGGGGATTAATTGCGCCGTTTATTGGAATAAAAATTATTGATATGTTGATTTCTTTTTTAGGATGGGTTCATTAAAGGAACTCTGAACTAAATTAATTAAGTTTTACCACAGAGCACGCAGAGGACACATAAAGAAATACTATTATGAATGTGAAGGTAAATATTCAAAGTGCACCTAAAAAGACTGGTGATATCTGTGCGGTAGCACTATAACTGCATTAGCCCAGACCGAGCGCGGTTAGCGCTCGTTCTGGGTAAATAATGCCATATGACCAGCACTGCGGTTAGCAGTGCTACATGAACTCTGAATAGTTGCACTGCTAACCGCAGTGCAATACGTTATGCATTAAATCCCAGAACGAGCGCTAACCGCGCTCGGTCTGGGCTAATGCAGTTATAGTGCTACCGCATAGATATCACCAGTCTTTTTAGGTGCACCTTGAATATTTACATTTTAAGATACGTTCTAGCGACATGAGGTCATTATGTTTTGGACAGCCTGTAAAATTTTCCTCACCATGACTCTTCTAACGGGATGTATCTATCCTTTGATTGTCACAGGCTTGGCTCAATTGCTCATGCCTCATCAGGCAAATGGAAAAACCATTGTCATCGATGGACAAGTCAGAGGCTATGAATTGATTGGACAATCTTTTAAAGAAGATAAATATTTTTGGGCACGTCCTTCTCAATCCAACTATAACCCTCTTCATTCAGGCGGCAGTAATTTGGGTCCTACCAGCAAAAAACTCCAACAACTCGTGCAAGAAAGAGCGCAACATCTGAAGCAAGCTCACCAAAGTTCTCAATCTTCTTTACCAACAAATTTATTATATGCTTCAAATAGTGGTTTGGATCCCCATATCAGTCCACAAGCAGCTTATTTTCAAATTAAACGCGTTTCTCGTGCGCGTCATTTGAATCCCGATCAAGAACAAGAACTTTTGATCGCCATTTATCATATGAGAGAGGGACGGCAATTGGGGCTCCTAGGACCTCGCTATGTCAACATCTTGAAGTTAAATCAACTTTTAGATGAAAAATTTTCAGATTCAAAGGGGTCATGATGGTCGATGATTATCAACCAGATCCCGATGAGCTGCTAAAGGCTGTCCAAAAAGAAGAATCGCAAAAGAAATTGGGACAACTTAAGATCTTCTTTGGTATGTCTGCAGGTGTAGGCAAAACATACTCCATGCTTGAAGAAGCTCAGCGCCGTTTTAAAGAGGGTGTGAATATTGTCATTGGGACCATCAACACGCACGGCAGGCAAGAAACAGAAAAAATGCTTAAAGGATTACCCATTATTCCAGAAAAATGGGTCAAGTATCGCGATACTGTCTTTGAAGAAATGGATTTAGAAACGATTTTAGAGAAAAAGCCTACCATTGTTCTTGTTGATGAACTCGCACACACCAATGTCCCTGGCTCACGACACGCTAAGCGTTGGCAAGATGTCATTGAAATCCTAGATAATGGCATTAATGTTTATACGACGCTCAATGTTCAACATATCGAAAGCCGCAAAGATCTAGTCGAAAGTATTACAGGTATTCAAATT
This sequence comes from Parachlamydiaceae bacterium, assembly GCA_030147755.1. Classification (GTDB taxonomy): domain Bacteria; phylum Chlamydiota; class Chlamydiia; order Chlamydiales; family Parachlamydiaceae; genus JASBUW01. The sequence continues at coordinate 11,021 of JASBUW010000124.1, read as the reverse complement.
CGCGAAACGGTTCCTGACTTGCTTTTAGAGCGTGCAACAACCATTGAATTAGTAGATCTTCCTGCTGCCGAACTCCTACAACGGATGAAAGAAGGAAAAGTCTATTTAGGCAATCAGTCTCGCTTAGCTGCGCAAAACTTTTTTAAAGAAGACACTTTAATGGCTTTGCGCGAAATTTCGCTGCGCTTTACGGCAGAAAAAGTGGACCATGATTTACATGCCCTTCTTTCACCCGGTAAAGGATGGAAAACCAGAGAAAAATTAATGGTCGCTGTCAGTCCAAGCCCTTCTTCACTCCAATTGATTCGTACCACACGACGGCGCGCTTTCGAGTTGGATGCCGCTTGGGTGGCCATTCACGTGGACACAGGTCAAACACTATCGGATGAGGATCAAACACGCTTAACGAATCATCTCAATCTAGCCCAAGAATTAGGGGCAGAAGTGGTCACCACCCATGATTTAGATATTGCCACTGCCCTAAATAATATCACTAAACAAAAAAATATCACCCAGTTAGTCATTGGGCGACCTGGAATGAATTCGGTTTGCAGTATTTTTCGCAAAAGTTTAATTGACCGTTTAGAGAAAGAAAATAAGCATGTCGATTTACTTATTTTGCGCAAAGAAGAAGCAGCTAAAGGACAACCTGCAGAAAAATCTTCGTTTTTATCCTCCTGGCAAAGTCCTATTTATGAGTATATTTTAAGTGCCATCATTGTGTCAGGTTTAAGTATATTCAATCACTTTATTAATCCCCTTATAGGTTACAAAGGGATTGGATTCATTTTTCTATTAGGCATTCTTTTACTCAGCTTTTTCACAGGTCCGGGACCCATTTTTTTTGCCGCTTTGATCAGTGCCATGGCGTGGAATTTTATTATCATTCCTCCTTATTTTGCTTTTTCCATGGAAACCACCGAAGATATCGCTCAAACCCTTCTTTATTTTTTTACCGCTTTTATTATCGGGATGTTAACCAGCCATATTCGTAAACAAGACCGCTTCCTCAAAATGCGTGAAAGCAAATTGCAACATTTATATGAAATTGAAAGAGAAATTGCCAACGCCTCCAACTTTCAATATTTACGCCTTAATGTGACTGCACGCTTGCAAACTATTTTCAATGGCCAATTTGATATTTTGACAAAAGGGGGAAATAACCAACTGATTTTTGATAGTCAGCTTCCCTTTTTGAGACAAGATAAAGAACAAGCGGTGGCGCAATGGGTTTTTCAAAATGGCAAAATGGCAGGATGGTCCACTTCTACGCTTCCTTCTGCCAAAGGCCTCTATTTGCCCATTAGATTCTCTCAATCCACAATTGGAATTCTTGTGTTTTATCCTTCAAAAGAGCGTTTGCCTTCAATCGACGAAATGAATTTCCTGCAAACAACAGCCGAACAATTAGGGATTTATCTAGAACGTCATTTATTTGAAGATCGGGTGGTCAGTCAAATTTACACGAATCAAGTAGAAAAATTACAAACTTCTATTCTGAGTTCCATTTCACAAGAATTTTATCGTCCTTTAAATCAAATTTTTGAATCATTACGCGAATTGCAACCTCACTGTCCAGATTTAAAACAAGCTCCGCTTGTACATAATATTACGCAAGCAAGTAAAAACCTCAAACTCATCGTGGACAACTTCATTTCAATGGCTGAGCTGGAATCAGGATTTGTGCATTTTGAAAAGAAAAGATTAGATATTAAGCCATTTGTGGAAGAATGCGCAGAAGATAACAAACTATTTATGGAAGATCATTCTCTTGTGATGTCTCTACCGGAACATCCTTTTTTTCTTTCGTTTGATCCTTATCTGATGAAAGTGGCTCTCAAAAATATCCTGATGAATGCGATCCTTTCTTCCTTTCCCAAAACACCTCTTATTTTAACAGGCAAAGAAGAAAACGGCATGTTCAGATTGAGCATCAAAAATGAAGGTCCAGGCATCCCTGCTGAGATATTGCCCACCCTTTTTGAAAAACTTCAGCAATTTTCAGATCTCGCTGCAAAAGCCAAAGATAATCGTTTAAATTTGGCAATCGCGAAATATGTGATGGATATTCATCAAGGACGAATTGATGTACAAAGCAACGAAAAAGGAACTACTTTTTCGTTGCTGTTACCTATTTAATTTTACCAAGAAAATTGTAACTCGGCTTCAGGAAAATGCCAATAGTCGTCTAAATTATCTAATGTTCCTGCTGAACTTGCGTCTATTCCCGCACCGATTAACTCATACTGACTCTTCAATTTAGGAAATAAACCAAAATAAGTGGAGTTGTTTTTTGAAGCCATAACGAAAACTTCTTTCGTATTAGGTCCAAAATAATTCACACTGATTTCGCTTCCTGCATCATGAATGTTTGCATTCACCGGGATTAATCGTCCAAATTCATCCACTTGTCCAGCTGACTGCGCTTTTGAACCAGGAACAGGAACAGAAAACACTGCCACTCTCACTCCTAATAGATGAGCAGCAATATCAATCTGTGTAGGGGTTAAATAATTTTTATTAAGATAAGGAGCATCAGCTTGCCCTCTTAACCATTTTTGATAAGCTTCGATTGTCATCGGCACTTCTTCAGTTTGCCCCATATATCCACCCGGTTTTGGCCGTGTCACCTTGTGATCAACCTGAATAGCATTTTCAAATTTTTCATAAAGTTTGGCGGACGCTTGTAACTGTGCATAATTAGCAGGAAGGGGTAAGCTCAATTGTTTAATTCGCGCCACTTCATCAAAAGCTGTCTTAAGTTGATCTAAATAAGCAGCCATCGATTTTTTAAGATTTCTAATATTGTCATCTGTTATATCATTGGCATCTTTCATAAAGATCGCCAATAAATTCGAGTACAAACAACCTGCATTCAGAACTTTATGTGAAATACGATATTGCTCTCCAATCTGCTCTCTTGTCACAACGACCGGTTTAAAATCTGCCGCGTAAACTTTTTTATGAATATCTTTTTTGGCATTATTAAAATAAACTTGATAATCTTTTCTCGCTCTTTCCATTAAATTAAAAAATGTGGGCGTACCAGTCCAATCTTTGACTGTTTTTAAAGCATCTTCATTTAACTTCCATACTACTTCTGCTTCTTCAACAGCTTCAAATTCTCTTTTCTCTTTCACGAAAGGTTGTAAGCTAGGATCCATAATGTCCATATACTTAAAATCACCCTCATCATCTGTTTCTTTCCATTCATCGGGTGTCAAGTGCGCAAACTTTTTCTCCAACACGGTTCCCATGTCAATGAGCAAATCACGCAATGTGCAAATCAATTGAGCGCGATCAGCAGGTATTCTTTGTAAATAAGCTACAGATGCTAGAAGCTCTGGATTGGTATCTTCTATGGCAGGTTCCATTAACAAATTAAAGAGATGCTCTTTTTCAATATCTGTCAATTTATTCCAGATACATTTTGCCCCAATGGGATCTATCCCATTTGTGGCTGTTGTCGAATTTAAAACCTCTATAGAGGGAGTAAAGTCATCGCCATATTGCAAATGAGTGACAACTTTTAACGTGCGCACACCATTCACAACTTGACATTCTAACACTTTTTCAGGCACTGAAGATTGCATCACAACTTTTTCATTATTTAATTGTAGAACATGCTGTTCATAAGCATGACAATCTGCTACAGGATGCCCCCCTTTAATAAAATCAAGGGCTGTAAATCGATAAAGCACTTGCGCAGCTTCTGTCTTATCTGTCGCCGCACTTCTATTCAATTTAATTTTTGCATTATCCTTGGCTGCCATTTCATAGATTGTGGACAACGCATGACGAAAACCAGCTCTAAAAATTTCAGGAGCCGTCTTTAAATTATTATAACGTTTCGCATACTCACTCCAATCTGCTTTATCAGCCTCGTCTGCAACACCTGCTTCGCCTTGAATATCGTTAAGCTCACTTCTTCCTCCATCCAGATGTTGAACGGCATATTTAGGCAGAATCGGTCCTAAGCGATCTTTAACAGGAAGATATTCTCCTGCTGGCTGCAATCGATTGACATCTGCTTGTAGAGTGTTCACATTTGTTTGCAGAGCGGTGACACGTGCGTTAGCATTAGTTAATTGTGTACGTGCTAAAGCTAATTCTCTATCTTTCGCATCTAGATCAGCTTTAGCTTGCTGGTATTTTACCTTCGTTTGTGTTAATTCCTCTAACTGCTTAGTTAATTGGTTATTTAAATTGGTAGCTTGTTCTAATTCTTCTCTAAAAAACTCTAAAGTCCCATCATCCCCACCAGCAGCCAAAGCATCACATTTTTCTTGTAAATCCTTAATTTCTTTTTCCTGATGCTTCAGTTTCGCTTTATATCTAATCTCTAAGTTTTCCTTCTCTCGCTCAAATTCTCTTTCTTTCTCGTTAAGTTTAGTAATATAATGTAGACGATCATTTCCACCGACATTATTAACATTCGCAGCTCGTTGCAATTCAGCCGCATGTTGAGTTTTCATAGCATCATGCTTCACTTTCAAAGCGTGATAATCACGTTCAGTCTCTTGTTGTTCTGCTTTTAAATTCGTAATTTGCCTCTTTAAATCTGCAATTTCTTTATTCAAACGACTTTGATCTTTTGGAGTCGCAGGAGCTGGTTGACCACCGCCCACATTTGGAGCACCAGGATTTTGAAGTTGGTCTATGCGCTTCTTGACCTTTGTCACTTTGTTATCTTGCCATTGTCTCATTTCTGTTGTGAGATGGTTTTCAATATGCTGATTTTGAGCCTTGAGTTCTGTCACACGATTCATTAACACACAATGCTGGTAAGTTCCATAAATTCCTAATGTCAACACATTGGCCAGAAGATGTCCCACATAAACAACTATCGTCATCACAACTTCTGCCAAATCAGGGTCCACATTTGGTACTTGAGCTTCTATCGAAGCGTTAACCAATTGATCGCGCTCACCACTCAAGCGGGTTAAGCGGCGATTCAAGTCAGCCTTCTTCCATTGATTAGCTTGATTCAGTTTTTCAAAGTCATTTTCAAGATCGCCTAAACGCTCTTCTAAATTTCGACACTTTTGATTTAAATCAGCTGCCTGCTTAATTAAATCTTGCTGCTCAAATTTAAGTTCTTTGACATTAGCTAAATTTAAAGTCGCATCAACAGCATCCACAATCCCCAATGTAGTGATATTGCTCAATAAATAAGCAAGAGATGCTAAACTCCAAAAACTCTCTGGAGCAGGTGCTTGAAAATTTTTAAGTACATTTAAATCAATACTATTCATATAGCCCTATTTACATTAGTTTAATTAAATTATGGTTAAATTGTTACAAATTTTAATTTTTTTGTCAATTCATAATAATTTTATAAATAAGAATCAATGTATAAACTATCATTATTAATGAAATATAAAAGGAATTTAAAGATTCTTTATATTTTGTCGAATAAAGAATTGCATTAAAGCGAACAGCCCTCTAAAATTGAGGGTAAATTTCATTAAATTCGTAAGGATAATAGCCTATGTTAGCAATTAATCTTAAGGGAAAAAAAGCGTTTATTGCGGGTATTGGAGATGATCAAGGGTTTGGATGGGCGATAGCCAAGGCGTTAGCGGAAGCGGGAGCCACCCTTTTGATTGGAACTTGGACACCCATCTTAAAAATTTTTACAACCAGCTTGCAAGCGGGCAAATTTGATGCTTCGCGTCGTTTAGCGGATGGTTCTTTAATGGAGTTTGCGAAAATTTATCCATTAGATGCAGCTTTTGATCGTCCGGAAGACGTTCCTGAAGAAGTACGGGAGAATAAACGTTATAAAGATGTAGGAGGCTACACGATTTCGGAGGTGGCGGCTGCCATTCATCAAGATTTTGGTTCTATTGATATTTTTGTGCATTCTTTAGCGAACGCACCTGAAATTCAAAATTCTCTTTTGGATACCTCCCGTAAAGGTTATTTAGCGGCTTTGAGCTCATCTTCGTATTCTTTTATTAGTTTACTGTCTCATTTGGGTCCTCATATGAATGCGCAGGGATTGGCTCTATCGCTGACATTTTTTGCTTCTGAGCGGGTTGTACCCGGATACGGAGGAGGAATGAGTTCTGCGAAAGCCGCTCTGGAAAGTGATACACGTACGTTAGCGTGGGAAGCGGGTCGCAAGTGGAATATTCGCGTGAACACCATTTCAGCGGGCCCTCTGCGTAGCCGTGCAGCGCGCGCCATTGGATTCATTGATCGCATGATTGATTACTCCAAAGCCAATGCTCCCTTGACACAAGAGCTGCAAGCCTTCGAAGTAGGCAATGTGGCTGCTTTCCTGGCCTCTTCTCTTGCCTCTGCTATGACAGGCAATACCATTTATGTCGATGACGGCCTGCACGCCATGGGCGTGGCTGTAGATAGCCCTTGTTTGCAAGTGAAAGAATAAACAGGAGTTTTGTTTTCCCCGGAGGGGAAGAAGAAGGTAGCCCCGGATTTTAATCCGGGGACAGATAAAAAAACAAGTCGCGTCCCGTAGGGCCGCAAGAAAAGAAAGCGAGGCAAAGCAAGATGACTCACACCTATAGAAACCATCATTTTCATCTTATTTGGTCTACAAAAAATAGAGAAAACCTAATACACCAAGATTTCCAAAACAGATTATATAGCTACATAGGAGGAATTGTACGGGAAAATAAAGGTTTACTTCTAGAAATCGGTGGCATAGCTAATCATGTTCATTTGTTGATTGGATTAGAATCCTTAGATCAATATTCTGAAATAATCAGAAAAATCAAAGGCGGTTCTTCTTTATGGATCAATAAAGAAATTTCTTTACCAACAAAATTTGCTTGGCAAGAGGGTTACGGTTCATTTTGTGTGAGTTATTCTATGCTAAGTGCTGTACGCACCTATATTCAGAATCAAGAAGAGCATCATAAACATCAAACTTTTGAGCAAGAATATTTGAAGTTTTTAAAACTTCATGAAATTCAATATGACAAGAGATTTGTATTAGGTTGAGAGCTTTTCTTGCGGCCCTACCGGGACGCGATATGTATTGCATTCAAACCCCGGATTAAAATCCGGGGCTACCTTCTTTATCCCCTCCGGGGAATATCTACAGGTTTTCAATGTATTTTAAATCGCTATATGCCAATATTTCTCTTAGGAAATAACAATAATAATAACTACTTAACAATATCAAAATAAACTTTATGACTATTGCTTACTTTATTCGTCATGGTGAAACAGAATGGAACGCACAGGGACGCCTACAGGGACACACCGACATTCCCCTAAATGCAACCGGCATTGCGCAGGCTCATGATTTGAAAGAACGATTATCCCCTGTTGCTTTTGCAGCCGCATTCTCTTCCGACCTTTCACGCGCACGTCAAACGGCTCAACTTGTCATAGAGCCCCACCAACTATCTGTTGTCGAATCATCCGCTTTACGAGAACGTCATGCTGGCGCTCTAGAAGGAATCCCCGTTACCGAACTCGATCAGCATATTCGTCCCTTCTTTCTTTCTCCTCAATCTCAAACAAAAGAAACCTACTTAACTACCCCTTGGCATCCTGAACTTGAACCCTCCGCTTCCGTTTATCAACGTGTAACCCAATTTTTATTTAGCTGCATTCAACACTATGCTCATCAAACTATCCTTGTGGCCACCCATGGGGGTGTATTACGCTCTCTTTTAGATCATATTGCGTTCCAACCCAAACAACGCTGGATTGTCGCTAACTGCGGTTTTATCAAACTAGAAATAAAGTCCACTCAGCTTCAACTTTTAGATTGTCAAGGTGTCACGCAACGCTCCGTTTTATAACTCTGAGCGCAATGAGCTTTATACCAATCCAGCGCATATTCAGCTTGGCCCGTGTCTACAGCATGCATCAAACTTTTTTCGACAACATCGGGTGTCGGAAAATGAATTGTAGCATAGCAAGGATTTTCCCAAAAACGTACTTGTCTGCCTCCAAAATAGACATGAGGAGCCATTTTCATAGAAGTCCTCGCTTCTAATGAAAGTCCTGCCAAAGCAGCCACTTGCACCACAAAAGAAGAGCATTGTTGCTCTGTCAACGCATAATAACGATATAAATAATGACACGGATGAATAAAATGGAGAATGTCCGCAAATTGTTCTGCCGACAACGAAACTTTCGCCGCAAAAGTGGGTCGATGGCCTCCTGTTCCCTTTTGAAAATATCCATCTTCTCGCGTCGTCCACAAATATTTCACAGGATTGGGTTCATAACGAGGACACAATTTTTGTTCATCTGTAGGATTCGCATATCCCCAATCATTGTAATTCATGATCCCATCAAAATAACGAGGAATTCCCCTATCTCTTTCGGCTGAATGTCCTCCTTCAATGGCAATCACTTTTCCGTTGCGCTTCCCTTGCAAATAAATCCAAGCATGCCCTACATCACCTGTCTTAGAGCCATCACTCGGATGCTTAGCCACACTATGGAAAAAAGCATCGGTGCGTGAATAATCCAAATGGCGCGCTTCCACTAAAATAATCAGAAAATACTCGCTTTCTTGCATAGAAGGCCATTTAGCATGCGGACGATGTAAATGCGCATAAAAATGGCAATACTCTGCCGAGCGCCACATACAAGAAGAAAGCAACACGAGAAAAATGATCCAAGAGATTTTTAAAATCACTCGCATAACATCATTCAGATGGGGATGGAGATTCAGCTAAATTTTCAATTGTCAATTTCGCTTGCACACGACAGGGTCCTTGACGGCGCACTGTACGCAAGAAAAAAGTCCAATCATAAGCATGAAACCGTTTTTCGCCTTTTAAATCGATTTGAGAAGGACGATTCCCTCGCATCAAATGACCTAAAAAATCCCCTTCTCCTTCTAACAAAGAAAAGACCAGCGAAAAGCGTTGAGAACCAAAGGTCAATTGTATACTTTGCCCCAATTCGAAGGTGGTAGCCGCCTGAGGCGCATGATCCAACGTAAACTGTACATCAGGCTGAACATCCACAAAAAATTCAATTTCTCGACTTTTTTCTCTTTCTTGCGGAATATCAGCTCCTAACTGAAACACCAGCTGAATATTTTGCTTGTCGCACTGATAAGTGACGTGCTCATAACGCCCTCCTTGACAGACAATCGTATGTGCAACATGTAAATCTCCCCACACCAAACGAAAGGGCGTATACGTTTTATCCATCGAAGGATTATTCACAGCATCTTTTTTTTCTAATACTGTGTAACACCATGTTTCCTCATTCCTCAATTGCCATGCTTGATGTTTCACTTGTCCTTCTACTTGCAAAGGATAAAGAAGCGCGTTAAATTGATCTGAGGAAGGCTGAATTAAAGCAGCATATAAGTGATAAGGGCGCAAAACCGTGATGCGTTTGGCAAATTGTTTGGCAAAATAACCCGCATATAAATCATAGACATGCGGTTGCGGCTCTTCTCGTTCTTGCCATTCTCTAATACAAGGACCCACATAACAGCCGGTCGCTTGATGCCAAGTCTTTTCTAAACGCTGCCACAAAGAATGCCATGGACTATTTTGAAGAGAAGGGTAAGCCATTTGCAGGCCAATCAAAAGATCTCCCAATTGCTTAGTCGTATACCACTCTTCTAATTGCCCATGAGAAAGCTTTTCTAATTGATTTTTGCCTTCCTCTATCCAATTCGAACGCTCCCACAAATCCCCATAAGCTTTTTGAGCAGCTGCTAAACGCACATTCCACGCATAAGAGAAGGATTTGTTTGTGTGCATATGCATACTAAATTCCAATGCCCGATGAGCCGCTTGTTCGAGCTGCTGCTTTAAATCTGCTCCTAAGATATGCCCAAAGTGCTTCAAAATCCAATAGAAGGGAGCTAATAATTGCAGCGCAATTGTCGTATCTTGACAAAGGGGATAATCATGCAAATAAAGAGGAAAATTTCCTAAACCTTCACTCGTAAGTGGAGATTGAAACGCCAATAAACGCTTAAGCAAAGCTTTGGCTTCTTGAATATTCTCAATCAAACGCGAACGCAATAAAGCCAAGATAAATAAACTATTTTCTACTAATGGAATCGTGTGATCATGGGCCAATCCTTTGTCCCCATAATAATAGTGCACATAGCCTGTTTGCTCGCTTTGCAGAGAGCGCCCTGCGGCTAAAGCCCATTCATTTAATGTCTTTAAGAGATCCGACGCCAATTCATTGGATGCCCCAATCATGCAAGTCCCCATCCTCCTGCTACCTCAATGTTTTGTCCTGTAATATACGCACTAGCTGGATCAAGTAAAAAGGTTACCACGCGGCTGACTTCCCTGCAATAGCCAGGTCGATGCATAGGCAATTGCGCCACATCAGCAGGCAGATCCACAGAGATATCTAACATACCGGGCGATACCATATTCACACGTACCCCTTGTGGAGCAAGTTCTCGAGCCAATGAACGCGTCATTTCCAGTAAAGCCGCTTTTGTCAGCGCATAAGCCATCGCATAAGAATGACCCGTTTGTTTATATAATCCTGAGACACCGATATTAATAATTTGTCCTTTACAAGCCATTAAAGTAGGCAAAAGGGACTGACTTAAAAAGAAAGGCGCATGTAAATTCGTTTGAAAAAGAGATTCCCATTCTTCCATAGAAGTTTTCTGTGCTGTTTGCGTCAAAAAATTACCTACATTGTTAATTAAAGCATGCGTCTGAGGAAACTGCTCTAAATAACGCTCCATAAAATCTTTGAGCTGTGCCCAAGAATGAAAATCCCCTTGAATCGCCGCTGCTTGCACCCCTTTAGCTTGGCATTGTGCGACTACATCCAACGCCTCATCTCGGCTGTGATTATAGTGCACGACAACCGGCCATCCAGCCTCTGCCAATGCTAAACATAAATCGGCCCCTAATCGTTTAGCGCCTCCCGTAACAAGTGTCCACATGTTTTTCGACCTATATAAATTGGTAATACGCGAAGCGTTTGGAGTGCGAAGGTCCTCCTTCGCTTTCATATAAAGCGTCTTTAATAAAAGCGAAGGAGGACCTTCGCACTCCGGAGTAACTAAACATTGTTATTAGCTC
>JASBUW010000002.1 GCA_030147755.1 Parachlamydiaceae bacterium | reverse complement strand
ACAACGACAAACGACAAAAAGGACTAAAGTCGGTAATGTCGTTTGTCGTTGTCGTTAAGGTCGTTTCTGTCGTTATGGTCGTTTGTCGTTTTTGTCCTCTAATCTAAGGATTCATTAAATGAATCGAACTGACAAATCTCTGCAAGAGATTTTGATCAAAATGCTGTTCCGAAGCTAAATAGAAATAAGTGTAAAGATGATGCTCTTTTACAAAAGCAAAACCTTCTAGGTGCTTTTGTTGATCATGATCTTGGTAAGTAAACTGAAAAGAGGCTGCTGGTTGTCCTTCCACTTCTTTTGGTGCATATTTGAAAGACTGATGTTTTTGGAAAACTTTGGGAGAATAAAAAAGATGCGGCACTAAAACACTTTCAAAATACTGCTTAAGATGACTTTTTTCTAACATGTCAACCGACACAGAAGGAGAAGTCATCGTGCTTAAGATTAAAACACCTGTTTTAGTCGGAACAGAATAAACATGTAAGTGACCTGTCGCCGGTGTGTTTTGAAAAGGAATATCGAACGTGATGTCAAGGGGACGTTGTGGAAAATCTGCGCGTAAACCCGTTTCTCGATCTTCAATGGTCATCCATTTCTTTGTTAGGTGCGGTTCTGCCATAAGCCCTCCTATTGAAAATAAAACAGCTAAACATCCATAAATGAGTCCTCTACTTATTTTCATCCTATCCTCCTCGACATAAAAGGTAAATGCCAATCTAAATTCCGCTATTCTTAACAGAATCTTAATGATAAGATCTTATGCCTTTAGGAAATGAATGTAAATTAAAATAAGCATTAAACTTTGATATTAAATAACTTAAAATTTAAATTGATAGGCTTTGAGATTTACAAATAACGTTAATATGCTAAAATGAATTACTGAAATTTTTGCAGAGGGTGTTATGCCCAAATGGGATCAAATTCTCAAGCTTATGCAAATAACGCGATGATTAAGGTGATTCCCAATATTCGGGGTAAATCATGATGCCTTTTGTCGATGTGGTTTCAACGGGATAAATTTCTTGAATATGCAAAGCTTTCATCACCGCTAACGTCAAAATACAATTAGACACATCGACATCCGCAAAAGGATTATTAAGCTCTTGATCTGTCTTATCTAAAGAAGCACGAATGAAGGCACGCAGACCTTTGCGTGTAATTTTACCTTCCTTATCGGCTGCAAGCGGGCGAATACTATTATAAAAGAGACGTCCAATTCCCAATACTTGGCTATGCGATTTAATTTTCTGTTTGATAAGAGGATAAGCTTTGCGTCCAAAAGAGCGTACATAACGATCTGCTAAAGAAACGTCTGTGGTATTCATCGGATTGGGTGACGAAATTTCTTCCACATTCTTATCTTGGATAGTATCGATAATATAGGACTTAAAGGCGACAGATCCCATGTTTTCACCCATGTAAACCGTCAACTCTTGTTGGTCATTCTGCACGGTCATTTGCATACTGCCTGTTCCAATATCCCATACTAACACGTCTTCTGCATTAAAACCACCCGAAGCAAGAGCACTGAAAAAGGCGATTTCTCCTTCTTGTCTTTGTGGAATGATACGTACTTTAATCTGTGTTTGATTTTCAATCTCATCTACAAATTTAGCGGCATTATTGGCTTTACGAAAGGCTGACGTTGCAACTGCAACGATCTTTTGAACTTGATGGGCTTCTGCTAATTCTTTAATTTCTTGGAAAACTTTTAATCCTTTGGCGCGCGTGGCTTCATCAAATGTTCCGTCTGAAGATTTATCTAAAGAAGCTTGGTAAGGAACTGGAAAAGATGTCTCTAAAATCGTTTGTGTAATTTGTTGCGTCTCTGTCTCTACTTCAGCGATGGCAAATTTTGTTCCACCGGATCCAATGTCAATGGCTGCTCGTCGTTCAATGACACCAAAAAGGGAACAACTACAAATAATAAATAAAGCAATCATAGGAAATGTTTTGTTTTTCATAATTTTCTCATTTAAAATTAATAAATTAGTTTTTAATTATAGGCTTTAATTGTAAACTATTGGTTTAGTTTTGTTCAATATTAAATTAATTTTATAACAAAGAATAGTTTTAATTTTGATAAAACTAATAATTTTTTGAAATTTTATTGATTGTGGATGAAGAATAGAATATAGTTCCATATCTATTGCTTTCCTCTGTGCTCTCTGTGTTCTCTGTGGTTTTTTATTTATTAACCACAGAGAACACAGAGATCACAGAGGAAAGAGAAAATGAAGTAACAATTACGCTCTCACTCTATGCATATATGGAATTACACACACGAACAGTTTATTTTACGACACAAAGATGTTTTGTTTCTTATTGGTTATGCCTCTTACTGTTGTTATTAAGTAGTTGTGATACGCGATATGACTTGCCAGATTGTCCACCTGCTATTCCTCAGCGTGACCCCCCTTCTTGCGTGCGTTTGGCACTCGTCCTTGGAGGTGGTGGAACGAAAGGAATGGCCCATGTGGGGGTTCTCAGAGAATTTGAGGATGCAGGTATTCCGATTGATCTCATTGTAGGATGTAGCGCAGGAAGTATTGTAGGCGCTCTCTATGCCGATTGCCCTAATGCACGTTATATCAAGAAATTGCTGATTCCTTTACGCAAATGGGATATTTTAGATATCAAAATTGCCAATGCCCGTTACGGCCTTGTGCAAGGGGGATCTCTGAGGCGTTTTTTATGGCAAAATATGTCTAGTCGTTGTTTTGAGCAATTGCAAATTCCGCTTTATATTGTAGCGACTGATCTTTTAGCTTGCGAATTGGTTTCTTTCAATTCAGGACCGATTATTCCTGCTGTTCATGCATCTGCAGCGGTCCCGTTTGTTTTTACTCCTGTTCAAATTTGCCAACGTTTACTTGTCGATGGAGGAGTGGCAGATCCTGTTCCTGTTCAAGTTGCAAAGGAAACAGGAGCGCATGTGATCGTAGCCGTAGATTTGAGCGTGCTTTTGACTAAAACTTGTCCGACTAATTTGTTTGGTGTAGCGGCACGTTCTGCTGAAGTAAAATTTCAATTGCAAAGTGAGGCGTGTGTCAAAGAAGCAGATGTTGTGATTCGTCCGCAACTGGGCCAAATGGGAATGTTTGATGATCGTAATCCTGATCATGTTTATCGTGCAGGTCGAAAAGCAGCTAGGGAGGCGATTCCGGAAATTCTAGAATTACTTGCGCAAAAAGGTTTTTATCCCAGTTATTCTCACTGAGCAAAAAGGCCAAACGACCCTAACGACAATGACGACCTTAACGACAAACGACAATCATGATTTTAGTCCTTATTGTCGTTAAGGTCGTTTTTGTCGTTAGGGTCGTTTGTCCTTGCCTTTTAGAGATTAATCTGTTTGCAAAGAGATGAATAAATGTTGCTCGCCTTGCTTAACTTGTAAAAGAACGGGACGTCCTTTAGGAGCTTCTGCTAAGGCTTGGTTGAATTCTGCTACATTTGTTATTTTCTTGCGATTGACAGCGAGAATCAAGGCTCCCTTCTTTAAACCTGCTAGAGAGGCTGCACTAGAAGGATTGACTTTTGTGATGACGACTCCTTGTTCTTGCGTATAACCCAAAGTGCGTGCAATATCAGGCGTTAAATTGTCTACTTCTATGCCTAATTGTTTCTTTTGTGGAACTGTCTTTGTTTCACTCTCTTTATAATCGCCAACAGTTAAAGGAACTTGTATCATCTCATCTTTGCGCAAAACCGTTAACGTGAGTTGTGAACCAGGACGCATTTTATAGACAGCATTGCGTAAACTGGCTGCATTTTCAACAGGACGATTATTCACGCGTAAAATAATATCTTCCACTTGTAGGCCTGCACGTTCAGCGGGCGAGTCTTTTGAAACGTGGGTGACTAAAGCGCCTTCTACTTTTTTCAATCCAAATGCTTGAGCTAAATTATAGTCAATGGATTGCAAAAGAACGCCTAAAAAGCCACGCGAGACCTTGCCATCTGAAAGAATTTCATCCATGACATGTTTCGCCATGTTACTAGGAATGGCAAATCCAATGCCCATGTAACCCGCAGATGCGTTAGTTGCAATGGCTGTGTTAATTCCGACAACTTCTCCATCTAACGTCAACAAGGGACCGCCTGAATTGCCTCTGTTAATCGAAGCATCTGTCTGAATAAAATCTTCATAACGTGCAATATCTAAATTGTTGCGACTTTTAGCGCTGACGACTCCTACAGTCAAAGTGGCTTGTAAACCAAAAGGATTTCCCACCGCAGCAATCCATTGTCCCACTTCTAAATCATCTGAATTCCCCAATGTTAAATAAGGAAGCTGAGTAGCATCAATTTTAATTAAAGCCAAATCACTATTGGGATCTTCTCCTAGTACTTTCGCAGGAAATTCACGTCCATCCGTTAACTGCACGTTAATAGCGTCCATATCATGCACGACATGGCTGTTCGTTAAAATATATCCTTCCGGTCCTACAATAACTCCTGAAGCTTGTCCCATCGAAGGTTGCGAACGTAGATCGCGTTTAGGTAGTCCAAATAGCCCCCATAAGTCATCTCCAAATAAATCATAAGAATCATCTTGATTCTCACCCCCAAAAAATTTTGTTTTCTTGCGGCTTTGCACTTTGATGGAAACAACAGCCGGAATGGCTTTTTTTGCCACACCTCTGAAATCTGCAACTGTTTCTTTGCCTGGTAAACGACGAATGTCTTCCGTTTGATTCCCTTCTTGAGAAGGAGCTTCTTGTTGAACAGACATAAAAGAAGTGGCTGTAAGGGCGACTCCCGCAAAAACGAGAGCAGACTTATAAAAAAAAGAAGATTGATGGCGCATAATAAACTCCGTTTGAATTGAGTGAAGTCTTATTTTTACTCCGATTTTTCAGTTTTGTCAAGAGTTTAAAAATTTGTTTTACTTAATTCAATTTAAATTGACTTTGTTTTTAATGTTATCTTTAATTTTATTTTGTTTTTAATTAATGATCGTTTTGTATGATTTACATTATTATTAACAAATTATAACTAAATAATAAAAAAGAGGTTATGTTATGTATTATGAGGCGGCTCAAAATTACAATTTAGGAAATGTTAACTTAGGGTACGCTCAACCTGCACAAGGTGTTCCGGCGTATGAATATCCGCCAGTCTATGCAGCTCCTCAGCCTGCTCCTGTGCATGTTTTAACTCCTGATATGCACTATCAAACAGAATCTTTACTGGCAAAGGCGACAGAATTAGCGTCGGCAATTCTAGGTCAAGTAGATCTTTATGTTGTGCAAAATCATCCGGCTCCGGTGTTTCAACCACAATATGTTCCACAACCAGCTGCACCTATTATTCCTGTTCACCTTCATTTGGGTGGTAGCAGAGATAGAGGATTTAGAATGTTTAACAATGAAACGCACATTCATCATCATTATAATAATCCGGCACAAGATCAAGAAAAGAGTGATACAAATACACGTCTCTTGGTAGGAGGGTTAGGACTCATTGCAGCTTTCGTCACGATTTTCTTTGTAGGTAAAGCCGAAGCAGAAAAAGAAGAGCTAGATGATACTGTTGCTCAATATGAAAAATTAAAAGGTCAGTGGCAAATAAATAAAATGTGTTATGACTACAGAGCGCAAGAGTTTATCGATAACATCGTAGAAAACACCGATAGAATTTTAGATAGAAAGCAAACAAATAAGGCGCATAAAATTGCTTTGTTATGGCTGGGTTTTGGGTCTGGCGGTGTTGCTTTTGTAGGGGCTGTATTAGCGATTAAAGCGCTCATGGCAGCTGCAGTGATTGGTGGAGCAGCCGTAGGGGCAGTAGCTATCTATAAATTAGGTTATGCTTGTTTTAGTGGACGTGAAGCGAAAGAAGCAGCGGCAATTAATATGGACATCCGTAGCTTGAGAGTGCATCAGCAATTTGCCTATGTTCAAGCATTTTAAATTGTGTATCTCTCTTTGGTAAGTGGACAGAGTGGACAAGGCGGACTTGGTGGACCAAGTGGACATTAGGTGTTTGTTCACTTGGTCCACCAAGTCCGCCTTGTCCACTTTTACTTAAGAAGCTTCGTGAGATGCATGATCAGCAAGAATTTGCATGGCGCGCGCCATGATGAGGATTCCTTTTTCTAAGCGATCCAATCCAAAGTGTTCGTTGGGAGCATGAATTTGATCGGAATCCAAGCCAAGTCCTAACAGCAATGTGTCTCCTTGACAAACTTCACTGAGCTTGGCAATGACCGGTACAGAGCCGCCGCTTAAAATAAATTCACAAGGCTTCGCAAATACTTCTTCAAATGCTTGAGCAAATCCTTTCACCACGGTTGATTGAGGGTTTACTCTGATGGCTCTACCATTTCCGGAATGCACATGTACATTCACTTTAACGCCTGCCGGAGCATGTTTTTTCAGATGATTGACGACAAGCGCGGCTATTTTTTCAGGTTCTTGATGAGGAACCAAACGGCAAGAAATTTTCGCGTGCGCTTTAGCGGGAATTACCGTCTTAAAACCATTCCCCGTATGGCCTCCATGAATGCCATTAATTTCTAATGTAGGCCGCGTCCAAGCTCGTTCAAGCTCAGCATAAGCTTGTTCTCCTCCTACCGGTTCAGCACCGATTTGGTTTTGATATTTTTTAGCATCAAAATGCAAAGAAATGAGTTGTCGTTCTGCTTCTGATATTTCGGTTACATCATCGTAGAAACCTGGAATCGTCACGCGTCCTTGATCATCTCTCAAGCTGGCCAATAAAGAAACTAAAGCATGAATCGGATTGGGAACAATTCCTCCATGCGTCCCTGAATGCAAATCTGTGAAAGACCCTTGTACTTCAACATCCATGGTGATAATGCCGCGCATTCCTAATGTTAAGGCCGGAATTTGCGCATCATGTAATCCTGTATCGACGACAGCTAAATAATCGGCTTTGAGCTGATCTTGATGAGAAGGTAAAATTTGGGGCAAATGAATACTTCCCATTTCCTCTTCTCCTTCAATGCAAAGTTTAATATTTAAAGGTAAACGACCTGTCAACTCTTGCAGCATTTTCAGAGATTGTAAAACATAAAAACACTGCCCTTTGTTATCTTGTGCACCACGTGCATAAACTTTTCCGTCGCATAAAGTAGGTTGAAAAGGGGGAGACAACCACTCTTCCAATGGCTCGACAGGTTGTACGTCATAATGGTTATAAATAAGCAAAGTGGGTTTTGTGGGTCCGGCTTGCAAATTTTGAGCAAATAAAACAGGTTGACCGGCAGTAGGCCATTGTTCCACTTCAAAATGCATGTTGGTAAGAAGTTGAGTCAGCCAGTCCACGCATTCTTGCATATCAGCTTTATATTTCGATTCAAAGCTTATACTCGGAAAACGTAAAAATTTAAAGTAGTCCTCAATCCATTGGGGACGATGTGTGTCGATCCATGCGCGCATAGGATCTAAAGAAGTAGGTGTCATCATATGATCTCAATTGGTTATAGGAATAAATGAAGTTTAACTTAACTTAATTTAATCATATTATCAAGGAAAATATTTAAATCGAATTTGTTTAGTTTTTTTAATAGATAATCATTTGTTTTAATTGTATTAATTGTTAAAATTAGTTCTTGTTTAATTTATTTAAATAATAAGAGGTAATATGGTTATTGATTTAAAAACTGTAGAAAAATTATGGGACAGCTGTTTAGACATTGCAGCGTTTGCTGGCGTAGGTTATTTAAGTGGACGCATCGTGAATCAGTTGACGAAGTGGACTTCTAAACCGACTTTATTTGGTGTTAAAGCGGCAATTGATTTGAAAAGTGCGACGATTTGTTGTGGACTGTTTATCTTGATTGATCGCATGGCTCAATCACTTTTGTTGAACTTTGTAAAAGAAAAAAGAGTGAATAAACCTGTCTATTCTGTGTTGCGCATGGGAGTGAGTGCAATGGGGGCTATCAATTTATTGAATGCGGTAGCAGGCAGATTTCAATTGGTAAGCCTTGAAACAAAAATGGCTGGAACGGTGATTGCGACAGCTGTTTTTGTCTATAGCAAAATACTCTTACATTTGCATGTTTTTAATATGCGACCATAAGATATAGTGGCTTTGATGATAACCAAGAGAATCTTATGCCCGTACCCATTATTGATCTGCATTGCGATCTTTTATTTTACCTAGAAAAGCAGATGCAACGTAGTCCTTATGATTTAAGTGCACGTTGCTCTATTCCGCAGTTACAGCAAGGTGATGTGAAGTTGCAAACAATGGCGATTTTTACAGAAACGAGGGCAGGCTCAAAAGAGAAAGGGTATAAACAAGCAAAAATTTATCAACAGCTGCCTTTACAATGTCCACAAGAAGTCGAACATTATTCCACAAATTGGAAATTAGATTCTAAAGGAACTGCTCTTTTGTGGGCATTTGAAAATGCTTCAGGATTTTGTGAAGAAAAAGAGCCTTTTCATGAGGGTTTAAAGCGCTTAGAGACAGTCATACAAGAAATCGCAAAACCCCTTTATATTAGTTTGACATGGAATACAGAGAATCGTTTTGGAGGCGGAGCATTAACGAAAATAGGTCTCAAAGAGGATGGGAAGCGTTTACTTGAAGAATTGCATCAGCGGCACATTGCGGTCGATTTAAGTCATGCTTCGGATGCTTTAGCGTATGAAATTTTAGATTTCATAGAAGGAAAAACTCTGGATATTTCTGTCATGGCAAGCCATTCTAATGCGCGTACTATTACGCACGTGCCGCGTAATCTACCGGATGAAATTGCACGTGAAATTTTCCGTCGAAAAGGGCTTGTAGGGCTGAATTTTTATCGGCCTTTTGTAGGTCAGGTGGAAGAAGATTTACTCAAGCATTTAGCGCATTGGCTAGAATTGGGAGGAGAAGAAGCGATCGCATTGGGGGCTGACTTTTTTTATGACCCTGATTTGCCTACTGTTTACCAAGAGGGGAAAGAAGTATTTTTTCCTAATTATCAAAATGCCTCTTGTTATGGGCGATTAGTCGATTTTGTACAAAAAGAACTGAAGTTAGCGCCTGTTTTCTTGGAAAAATTAGCCTACCAAAATTGCTTATCCTTCATCCAAAAATTATATAGTGCATGATGGGAAATACGCGAAGCGTTTGGAGTGCGAAGGTCCTCCTTCGCTTTCATTAAAGACGCCTCTTATGAAAGCGAAGGAAGACCTTCGCACTCCTAAGTAACCAAACATTGTTATTAGCTCACTCTTTTAAAGTGTTTTTTAGTAATTGATCAAATTATACTTAAAAAGACTGGTTTTATCTGTGCGGTAGCACTATCACTGCATTAGCCCAGACCGAGCGCGCTTAGCGCTCGTTCTGGGTAAATAATGCCATTTGATTAGCACTGCGGTTAGCAGTGCAACTATTCGGCGCCC
>JASBUW010000111.1 GCA_030147755.1 Parachlamydiaceae bacterium | reverse complement strand
GGTAGCACTCTAACTGCATTAGCCCAGACCGAGCGCGTTTAGCGCTCGGTCTGGGGTTTAACGCACAATATATTGCACTGCGGTTAGCAGTGCTACATGGACTCTGAATAGTTGCACTGCTAACCGCAGTGCTCATGAAATGGCTTTTTTCCCAGAACGAGCGCTAAACGCGCTCGGTCTGGGCTAATGCAGTTAGAGTGCTACCGCACAAATGGCAAACAGTCTATGTACACATTATGTACACAGCGAACCTATACTACAGTCTTTACTCTGTGGTTAAATAGTAAAATAACCACAGATAAAAATGCTCATCTCAATCATGAATATTTTTAAAATAAGGCTTAAGCTCTGCCCATTTTTCTGCCGGAAGCTCAGCTCCTTGTACTTTTACGATTGCACTTCCCAATCGATTGCCTAAGCGCGCACAAACACTGAGTGGGTATCCTTGCAGGTATCCATGGAGAAATCCACTGGCAAAAAGATCGCCTGCTCCTGTTGAATCCACGACTTGAGTAGGAAACGCAGGACTATGCAGCACTTGTCCTTGATGTCCCACTAAACAGCCTTCAGAACCCATCAAAACTACAGCGATAGAACAGATCTCTTGTAATTTGAGACATCCTTCCTCAGGCGATAATCCCATTAACGCTTGCACTTCATCTCGATTAGCAAACACAATATCGACATAGAGAGGCAGAAGTTCAGATAGCAGTGCATGATATTCACGTACAATTTCGAAGCTTGATAAATCAATTGAAACCAGTGTTCCTGCTGCTTTAGCTAATTGCATGGTCTTGCGCATCAAGTCGCCGCAACGTGCTGTGTAAGAATCGAGGTGAACGAGTTTCACATTTTGGAAATAAATAGGATGTAAGATATCTTCTGTCATTTCGGCACTACAACCCGGGCAAAAACGCATCGTGCGTTGGCCATCGGGTGTGATCAAGCAAAGGACGCAAGGAGTCGATAAAGAAGAGGGTGAATAAAGACCAATCACGCCTAATTGATTCATATAGTCTGCAAAATGTTTACCGAAAGAATCTGGACCAATATTCGTCAATAAAGCACAGGAAGCTCCCAAGCTCCTAAGCCCTTTCATGGTATTTGCACAGCTTCCTCCTGTGGCAATTTGAGGTGTCGATTCAATTAAAGCAAGAATGTGTTTAAGTTTTGTGTATTCAATGGCTTGGGATCCGCCTTTTTCGCCCGGAACATGAGCCAAAAAAGAGTCCTCTACAGGGATGAGGACATCCATGCAGGCAGATCCGACGCCAAGAATATCGTAAGGACGGTTTTGTAGCATAACATGTTGTTCCTGGGAAAAGTCTGTTAAAGCTTGAGCATAAAACAGCCAGAAAAGGTTGACAAGGAAGAAAAAACGTACAGTCATGAAAGAAAACATAAAGCCTCTAAGAGAAAGGGTTCTTTTTCACAAAATGATAAGTTTGACGATAAAACTCTTTTAATTTGGGCCATAAGCAGTTGCCATTCATAAAAGCTTTTTCGCAAGGGGGTAAGCTATTTAAGAACAATTTGCCATAGCCTTTGAGAACCAGACGTGTATCTAGGCACACAATGCAGCCGCGATCAAATTTATGGCGAATTAAACGTCCGAATCCTTGTTTAAATTTGACAATGGCATGAGGAACCGCATATTCGAAGAAAGGATCTCCTCCACGTTCAACGATGGCCTCTGTACGCGCTTGAATAATGGGTTCGCTAGGGACCTTGAAAGGTAACTTGACAATAATCACGCAGCGTAAGGAGTCGCCGATCACATCAACACCTTCCCAAAATGAATCTGTGCCAAATAAAACCGCACGATCCGTGTTTCTAAATTTATTTAATAAATGCTGGCGACTCTCTTCACCTTGCCTAAAAAGGGGATATCGGAATTCTTCAAACCGTTTAGATAAGACTTCATAGCATTGCTGCAGCATAGTGTAAGAAGTGAATAGCACAAAAGCTTGACCTTGGCTCGCCTGAATAGCCTTCCAAACATTTTCATAAGCAATTTCATTAAAATCGGGATGATTAGGAGGCGGCATATCGGTAGGAACAGCCAATAAAGCTTGTTTGCGATAATCAAAAGGAGAATCATAAATGTGTTCTGTCACAACGCGCTGGGGGAGGAGTTGCTCAGTCAATCCCAAGCGTTGACGAATAAAAGCAAATTTTTGATTAGAAGTTAAAGTAGCACTACACAACACAATGGTAGGAAATTTACTAAACAAAAAGTCAACTAATGCTTTTGAGATATCAAGATCGGCATCCACTAAATGCACATTAATTAAATTTTTCAGAAGATTGACTTCAATCCAACGCACTTTATGCGCATTTTGCCATTGGGCAAGAAAATTATTGAGCAAACTGGTAGCTGTTTCTAATTTTAAAGTTAGCGCTTGAATATCTATCCGTAGGCTTTTGGTTTGTTCTAGAAGGCGATCATTATCGGTTAATTTAAGATCAACGTCTAAGCTTTGCAATCCTTGACGATAGTTTTTCAAAGCATCAATGAGTTTTTGTGTATGCGGAATGATATTTTCTTTCCACTTAGGATGGGCTTGATGTTCCGTCACTAGGCGCAATTTTTTCTCTATAACAGCAGCGGATTCTTCTTGCAAAACAGCTGAAATGGGTTGTTTGAGGTGCTCAATAAATTGTGCAAAATGATCAAAGGTTTGATGAATCTGTTCGTGAAGAATATGGCGAAGAGCTGGCAAATCAATCGTTAAGCGCTGCACAATCTGAGCTACATCACGTGGAGGGGCTTTGCGAAAAAAAGTCTGAATTTTTTCTTTCAATAAAGGGAGTTTGCCCGGTGCAGCCGCATGCTTATCAGCCGCTAATCTGGATAAAACACGCAAGAGCTCGATGCGATGCAAACGATTGGCAAAATATTCGGTGGCAATATCTTCAATGTGATGCGCCTCATCCAAAATAATGCGTTTATAAGCGGGTAAAATACTCGTTTCCGTATAATTATTCGTATCTGCACGCCTGACAAGGTCGGTGAACAATAAATGATGATTGACAACGAGCAGCTGGGCATCTTGTGCTTGACGACGTGCTTTAAAGAAAAAACAAGATTGATAGTAAGGACATTCATGGCGGGGACACGCCTCGCTTTCTGCTCCTACACGCTCCCATGTAGCTGGAGTAGGCGTAAAAGGAAGTTCAGAGCGTGAACCTTCTGCGGCTGTTTGGCACCATTTGTGAATGGTTTCCACTTCTCCATGATCGTCAGCAGCAAAAAGACTTATTTCAGATTGCGCATCATTTAATTTACGCAAACACACATAATTATTCATGCCCTTGACTAGAGTCGCTTTGAGTTTGAGATTTAAAGCTTCCAATAAGCGAGGAATATCTTTTTGCAACAGTTGTTCTTGCAATGTGATGGTATTTGTCGAAATGACGGTGCGTTCTTGAAATTGAGCGGCCCAAATTAAAGCAGGAATCAAATAAGCTAAACTTTTCCCTGTGCCTGTCCCAGCTTCAATCAAAGCAATGCGATTGTGATTATAGGCATCTGTAATGTTGACTAGCATTTTTTGTTGCTGAATGCGCGGCTCAAATCCTTTTAAGGCACGACTCAGTAATCCATCAGCTTGAATCAGCTTCAAAATTTGACTGGGTGGGAGAGTGAATGAATGAGAGTCTGTCATGACATGCAGTGGAAATTAAATGAAAAGGACAAACGACAAAAGGACGCTAACGACCTTCACGACAAACGACAATAACGAAAAAAATCTTTAGTCGTTTGTCGTTAAGGTCGTTAGCGTCCTTTTTGTCGTTTGTCCTTTTCTACTTTTAATTGCAACTATCTTAACGAATAGGCAATTATTCCGCTTCCAATAAATCGAGGAATGCTTTAAGTTGTTTAGAACGAATAGGATGACGCATTTTGCGTAAGGCTTTTGCTTCAATCTGACGAATGCGCTCTCGGGTCACATTAAATTCGACCCCCACTTCCTCGAGAGTTTTGGGTTTGCCATCTAATAAGCCAAAGCGTTGAATGAGCACTTTGCGTTCGCGATCGCTCAAGGTTGAAAGCACTTCACCCATTTTGTCTTTAAGGATAGAATAGCCTGTGGCTTCAGCAGGTGAATCGGCTCCTGTATCTTCTAAGAAGTCCCCAAATTGGCTTTCTCCACCATCTCCAACTTCTGCTTGCAGTGAAATCGGATGTTGCGCAATTTTGTAAATCTCGCGCACACGTTCAGGTGTGATGCCTAACTCTTTAGCGAGCTCTTCCGGACTAGGTTCACGACCCGTTTCCATCATGAGCTTTTTAGCGCCTCTTAAGACCTTGTTGATGGTCTCAATCATATGAACAGGAATACGAATTGTACGTGCTTGATCGGCAATGGCACGTGTCACAGCTTGACGGATCCACCAGGTGGCATAAGTGGAAAACTTATAACCGCGACGATACTCAAATTTTTCGACCGCTTTCATTAATCCCATATTGCCTTCTTGGATGAGATCTAAGAAGGAAAGGCCGCGATTGGTATATTTCTTGGCAATGGAAATGACCAAACGGAGGTTAGATTCCACCATTTCGCGTTTCGCTTCTTGGCTTTTATCCATCCAACGTTGGAGCATTTTGACATCTTTCTTGAAGTCATCCAACGTACGCCCGGCGGCAAGTTCTCGTTTTTTCAATTTGCGTTTGGCAGCTGCGAGCTTGGCTCCGGCGAATTTATTGCGTTCCGCACGCGGTGTCAATTCTTGAATCTCTTTTTCTAAGAAAAGAAAGCGGTCATAAGCACGTAAAATGACTTCGACAAAATCATCAATGATATTATGGCGCAGGTGCAAACGGCGTAGATAAGCTTGAGTACGGATGCGGCATTTTTCAATATCTTCGGTGAGTTTAAGACGATCTCCCTTCTTAAGAGCGGGATTATCTAATTGTGTTTGGAATTCCCCTAAGCGTAAATCTTCTTCTTTAAGTAGACGAGCCAATTTAGGCAGGAAATTCATGAATTCCTGCTTATTTAATACCTCTTTCTCTGTGATGGCTTTATCGAAGCGTTCTTTATTAGAAAGCAAGTAATTAGCGATTGAGATGGCTTCAGAAGAGGCATAACGAAAACGCATAATAATGCGTTCAATTTGCACTTGGGCTTTCTCAATGCGCTTAGAAATCTCCACTTCTTCTTCACGGCTCAAAAGAGGGACGGATCCCATTTCTTTGAGATACATGCGCACAGGATCGTCTGGAGAACCTTCTGCGCGTTTAGGCAGGCTTTCAAGTTCTTTGGCTTCTTTTTTACGCTCTTTCTGCCTTTCTACCTCAGATTGGTTAAGAACTTGAATGTCCATTCCACTGAGGTAAATCAACACTTGATCAATTTGATCAGCAGAATCAAAGGTCATAGGAAGAATGTCATTAATTTCTTCATATGTGATAAAGCCTTGTTCCTTGGAAATAGAAACCAGCTCATCAATTTTTTGTTGATTTTGCTGAGAAAAATTATTTTTAAAATTCGTTTTATTCATGCGTGCCTAAAGATAGAATCTTAGAAAAATAGTATGAGCATTGTGTGTTAGATTAAAGTTTTTGTCAAGAATGGGACAAAATCAAATAATTTTAATATATACGTGACTTATGCATAATGGAGATAAAATTTTAATACAAGGATAATGATAGCGAATTTTGCTATTTCATGTCTTTTAATAAATAGGTTTTATGCAACTTTATGCGTTGGATATAACAGGACAATTGACGAGTGCACGGCAAGCGCTTAAGCATCAAGATTATCAGTGTTTAGAATGCGAACAGATGGTGCGTTTAAGAGGAGGACCTTATCGACAACCGCATTTTTACCACTTAGAGCCTACGCCTTTTTGTCGTCAACATCAAAAGGGTCCCATTCACTTACAGTTACAGTCTTATTTTGTCCAGTGTTTACCGGCAGGCGATTGCGTGCTGGAACAACGATTTCCGAGCATTAATCGTATTGCGGATGTGGCGTGGTTATCACAAAAAATTATTTTTGAAATTCAATATTCGGCAATTTCGGCGCAAGAAGTGATGCAGCGCAATCAAGATTATCAGAAAATAGGGTGGCAGGTTGTCTGGATTTTGCATGATCATCGTTATAATCAAAGGCGTTTGTCAGCAGCTGAAATGGTTCTTCGTTCTTCTCCTCATTTTTTTAGTAATATGAATCGCATGGGACAGGGCATAATTTATGATCAATTTGATGTTTGTACGCACGGAGTGCGTCAAGAACGCATGGCACCTTTACCAATTGATATCACTCAGCCCTATCCGGTTCTAGAGGATAACAGCTATCCGCTTCAATTGCTAACGCAACGTGCAAAGCAATGGAAACTGTTTTTTACAGGTGACCTTATGCATCTTTTTTTAGATGCTCCTTTGACTGCTTATCTTCAGCAAGCACAAGAGAAAGAAAAAAAAGAGGACGAAGTAGTTGTTTTTTCTTTTTGGCAGCAAATATGGCAAAGCCTCAAAATGCCTTATCAGGTGGTTTTACGCTTTTTATTGGAACGTGCGTGTCGTTAAAAGTGCTTCAAGAATGTGTATTTCTTTTGTTTCTCTCTGTGCTCTCTGTGTCCTCTGTGGTTAAATTTAAATAATAAATAACCACAGAGGACACAGAGAGCACAGAGAGAAACAAAAGAGATTAGACAGGATAAAATACGCCCAAAACGTATTGTCGGAAGAGCCCTGACGGAATGACTCCTACATATCCATCTAAAAAGATTTCTTGACCATTCTTCGTTTTGGCGATTAAGCGTGCTTGTGCTTCAGGAAGGTTAGAAAGAAGGCTAATCGCTTTTTTCCATTCCAATAATCCTTCTTGTAAAATGACCGAAAAATCGGCAATAAATTTTTCTTGAGTCCATCCAAGAAGGGTTCTCACCTTGGTATTGACGAATAACACTTTTTGTTCTTTTTGGGAGTACACCATCATTAAAGCGGAAGGATCATGACGAATGCAATCAAAGAGCCGTCTTTGGTCCAACGCATAGTAAGAAGGGGAAAGCTCGCGATAGCGCGAAGATTCCGTATTATGATAATTAGCTCCAGTCAATTTCTCAGCAGTTTGGATGCATTTCCGCAAAAGTTTTAGGGCGTCTAAGGAACTTTGAATAGGACTTTCGTTAGCTTCGCTCTCTATGGAAATGGGATTAGGCTCCTCTAATTGTACGCTGATAGAAGGAGAAACTTCAATGGGCATAGGCGTAAAAAGCGGAGTCAATTCATCTTTTTTGATATTCACTTTAGGGGGCGCTGTCTCTTCTTCATGCAAATAGAGCAATGTTTTGATTTCATAACTTAAATCATGCACTTTAGTATCTAGTTGATGAATTTGCTCTTGCCGTTTTTCCATTTCAGATCGTTGATCTTCAATCATTTGTTGTAAAGCGTTGAATTGGAGTTGTTTTTGTTTGAGTTGCTCTTCGGAAAAGAGCTTGTAATCGGCAAAGTCTTGTGCTGCTTGCTCGGCTTTTAAACGGAGTTGTTGATTCTCTTCTTCTCGTTCTTGCAGCTCTTGTGCTTTAAGTTCTAAATCTTTGCTTAGCTGCTCTTGCAGTTCTTGGCTTTCTTTCAAAGCGGTTTGGAGTAAATTAAGCTCTTTAACATTCTCGCTAGAGTCTTCATGAAGAGGTTCATAGTGCGTGGGTTGATTAAAAAAAAGAGTAGGATCTAAAGATGTGACTTTCGCTTCTTTTTCGAAAGGTAATTCTAAAGGTAGTGCCTCTTGTTTGCTTTGGCTAATGACTGACTCTTCCCAATAATAAAGCATCAAAATTAGGACCAACGTTCCGAATGCCACTAATAAAAGGCCAATGGAAAGAAGGTTCCAGCTTTTATGATGAGACATGAGTCCAATGCTATAAGAAGAAAAAAATAGCCACGGCAATAGGTAGAAAATAATGACGGTAGCGGATAAAAATTGTCGATTGGTGAGATTAATTTTCATAAACACAAGCAAGACCTATCAGGTGATAGCTGAATCATTTAACTTATTCATAACTATACACATTTGCTTGAAAAGATACAAAAAGATTAGTGAGATTGCTGAAGAATCCTGATGACAAGCAAAGGATATTGCAAAAATAGCTGCAACTCAGTTACAATGAGTAAAAAGCTAAGAGCCCTCATGATTGCGAAAAAAGCAAAGAAAATTTCTAATTTACTAGAAGAAGTGAAATCTTGTATTGAACAGGGTACATATAGATTTACGAAACATGCTTTAGAGAGAAAAAATGAGCGCTCTGTGACATTACCTGATATTTTAGAGATACTTTGTACAGGATATCATGAGAAAATAAAAGATCAATGGGATATTGTATATAAAACTTGGAATTATGCGATTCGAGGTAAGGATGTTGATCAAGAAGATATTCGTATTGTTGTTAGCTTTGATCAAAATGGATTATTAATTATTACTGTCATTAGACTGGAATAAATCTATGGTAAAACATAAAATTATAAAAACTTTTACTTATGAAGGATTAGGATTTCCTGTTCGACTCACCAATGTACCCATGGTAGAAATAAGAGGGGATTTTGTTCCTGATATAGATTTCAATAAACTGCAAAAAGCTGTTTTATTACATTTATGTCATAAAAAAACGCCTTTAACTGGTCATGAAATCAAATTTATTCGAAAATATTTTCGTTTAACAACAACGGCATTTGGACATTTGTTTGGTTATACGCATAGTGCTGTTTTGAAATGGGAAAGTCGCGAAGATCTTATCGCAAAAATAGCGCCTACAACAGAAGTTTATCTTCGCTTATATATTTTTGAGTTTTTAAAGCAAGGAGCTAAAGATTTTAAAGATTTATATGAAGAAATTAGCATTCCTCAACTAGCCGAATATTTGAAAAAACCACAGATTTATAAACATATACCACTTTCTATTGACGCTGCAGAAGATTTAGTTTCTATAGCTTAATTTATTGTTAAAAATTTATGACTATAAAAAATTCCCGTTTTAACATTACCGTTGATGCAAATTGTGCTCAAAAAGAGTACTTCAAAGATTTATTTCGCTATCGCGAATTATTCTATTTTTTTGCTTGGCGCGATATTGTCGTACGTTATAAGCAAACTTTGTTGGGTGTGATATGGGTGCTTTTTAGACCGTTGATGAATATGGCTGTGTTTGCCTTTATTTTTGGTAAAGTAGCCAATTTAGCCTCCGATCACATCAACTATCCTCTTTTCGTTTTGGCTGGCATGCTGCCCTGGTTATTATTTGCGGGATGTCTAGTAGATACGAGCAATAGTTTAGTCAATAATGCGCATATGATTACGAAAGTTTATTTTCCGCGCATGATTTTGCCTGTCAGCTATTTGATCGTGCATTTTGTCGATTTTTTGATTGGCTTGGCCATGCTATTTGTCCTTTTTTTATGCATGGGCTATCTCCCTCATTGGACACTGTTAGCGCTTCCTGTTTTTATTTTGTTTACCTTGGTGCTATGCTTAGGCACCAGCTTATGGCTGGCGGCAGCAAATGTGCGTTATCGTGATTTACGCTTCATTGTGCCTTTCTTAGTTCAGTTTGGATTATTTATTTCTCCGGTTGGATATGGCAGTTTTTTAGTGCCTGAGCCTTGGAGATGGTTTTATTTTCTCAATCCCATGGCGGGCATTATTGAAGGTTTTCGTTGGTGCTGTTTTGGTGTGTATCATCCTGATTTGCCTATAGCAGTGGCTTTATCTTGTCTTGTGAATATCGTGTTGTTGGTAACCGGATTTCGTTTTTTTCGTAAAATAGAACGTATTGTGGCTGATGTGATTTAAGAGGTTGTCCTTGAATATTATTGAAATTGAGAATCTATCTAAAAAATATGCGATTGGCCAAGAAGGACAAAATCCTTACGCTTCTGCTAAGGAAATTCTTTCAAATGCGTTAAAACGTGGATTGAGGACTTTAATAGGATTAAAAACAGAAGAAAAAAGACATGCGCGAGAAGAATTTTGGGCACTAAATAATGTGTCGTTAAATATCCAAGAAGGGGATCGCGTAGCTTTTTTGGGACGCAATGGAGCAGGTAAATCCACTTTGCTTAAAATTTTAGCGCGCATTACAGAACCGACACAAGGGCGTTTAAGAATTCGTGGACGTATTTCGAGTTTGCTTGAAGTGGGAACCGGCTTTCATCCTGATCTGACAGGACGAGAAAATATCTTTCTCAATGGGGCTGTGATGGGAATGAGTTACGAAGAAATTAGAAAAAAATTTGATGAAATTGTGGCTTTTGCAGAGATTGAAAAATTTCTCGACACCCCGATTAAGCGCTATTCGAGCGGCATGTATATGCGGTTAGGATTTGCCGTTGCCGCGCATTTAGAGTCTGATCTTCTCATTGTGGATGAGGTTTTAGCAGTGGGAGATGCGCAGTTTCAAGAAAAATGCATGAAAAAAATGAATGAAATGGGAGCCCAGGGCAGTACCGTTTTGTTTGTTAGTCATAACCTCAATTCGGTTTTATCTTTATGCAACAAAGGCGTGCTTTTAGAACAAGGAGAAGTCAAAGCCTTTGAACCTATTGAACAATGCGTCAGCCGTTATGTGAAGAGCTGTCCTGTGGCTGGATTAAAGTGGAACGGGGATGTGGGAGATGAGCATATTCGCTTTTCTCACGCTTCTGTGAAAGCTGTATGTGCAGAACGAGAATTCTTTTATCAAGACGAAAAAAGTTATTTAAATATGGAATTTGAAGTTCTACAGCCTCATCCCGATTTGATGGTGGGCTTTAGTTTGCTCAACTTAAAAGGCCAGGTGTTAGCGCGGTCGCGTTTATGCGATCATCCAGAATATGAAGATGTGGTGACAAGGTCAGGGGTGCAACGTCTCTCTTTTTTGATTGATTTTAGCCTTTTTCATCCCGGGGAATATCAATTCAAAATAGATTGTTCTCTTTTAAATCGTAAAAGAATTTTACATGAAGATATTGTCGTCAGATTTGCTATTTACTCGCAAAATCGGCAGCTTAAGCATGAAGTGGGTGTAGAAAAAGAAGGAATGACTTTAGGTAATGGCTGGACAAGATTAGAAGTCTAGTGAATGATGCTAAGAATATGCTCGGTTATTGTGGGAGTCATTTTGTTAGCAGTAACGACCATGACGACTTTATTCCTTTTTGTCGTTTGTCCTTGTCGTTAAGGTCGTTTCTGTCGTTATGGTCGTTTGTCGTTTTTAGTTGGGCAAAGTAGTAAGTGTACATGGGAAAGAGGGTAGAGGTGTTTCTTGCACACGCAAAGCACGGTGTTTGCGCTCAAAAGCATGACCACATGTAAATAAAAGGACACTCATGGTTTTATAAGCCAGATACGCGTCAAAAAAGATCATGTTAATCAAAAAAGCAATCATCATCCATTTGGTTTGCTGATTAATGCGCGCTAAGCAGGCAAAGAATTTCCAAAAGATAAAAGCACCAATTAAGCCATATTCCATAAGGATGCGCAATAAACCGCCATCAAGGGCCGCCCAGGCAAAACCCGGGCCTAATCCTTGCAAATAGCAAGCCGGAGTCTCTACGTAAGCTTTTAAGACATAAATCCATTTGTGAATACGCATCCACCAACTGGCGTCATACTGTTCAGCGGAAATCACTTCATTTCCAATGGGGTTTGTCTTCATGTCAATTTTATCCCACACAATGGTTGCCAGCTCTAAATTTTTGAATGAGAATAAGCCGGCACTGCGTTCATAGATGGCAGCTGTTTTAGTGATTAAAATAAACACTCCATTGAGTAAAACGGGAATTAAACAAAGCATTAAAAGAATAGAACTGACTGAACGCCAGCTAAATTCTTGCTTGAGGCGGTAGATAAAGCATAAGAATAAAGCAAGAATGGAAATACGATTTCCCGTAAAGACGACAAAAATGCCAAATAACCCAAACAAGCCATATAGGTAGAATTTGCGGCAAAAATCACGCACGATGGGGGAAGCAAACAAATTGACGAAGCGTGAGCGAGAGGTATCATCGAAAATCATGTGGCAAAACATAAGATTGAGGAGAAGTCCCATTTCAGAAGGAAAGGAAGCGATTCCATAGACGCGCGAAGAAGCATCTGTATTATATCCTAACACAGTCATGGCACCGGCTAAATTGAGTTTTTGTAGGGTCATAAAGAGAAGGTTCCACAAAAACAAAAGGCGAATGACTGTGCTGCTGCGTACATGGTACGAAGCAAGCGCACCGATATAAAAAAATAAAAAGTATTCTAACAAACGGATGGCATAAAGAATTTTAGCATCCATATATAAGTATTCATATTCCAATAAGAAGCGGTTACAGAGAAAAGAGAAAATCCCAAAGCCTGTTAAAATTAACATCCATCCTTCGACTTTATACAGGCGCTGGTGGGAAAGCGCATGTGCTAACATAAAGAGTCCACCTATCAAGAGCAAGACAAAGTCATCGATGCGAACACCTGCGGTTTCACTTTGTACACCAATCAAATTAATTTTAGGTAAAAAAAGCAAGGGAAGCGTGAAGAGTAAGATAAGGAGAGAGAGTTTATTTTCAAAGAAGCGCATGATGCAAACTGGGTAAGGCTATGGATGTGAAATGATTAAACCACAAAAGCGAAAACTTGAAAAGGAAACTATGAACCTACCTAGGTGAATAATTATTAAATCAATTTGTTTAAAGAACCACTCAGAGTATCGTTAAAAGTTTAACGCAGAGGCAAAAGAGACGCAGAGGCGCGAAGATTAGGAGATAGAGAAAATTTGAGTTTTTTATCTCACATTCCTTAGAAGATTAACTAATCCTTGCTATCCCTTTCTTGTCTTTCTTCGCGCCTCTGCGTCTCTTTTGCCTCTGCGTTAAACTTTTAACGATACTCTGAGTGGTTCTTTAAACAATCTGTTCATTTGTTGTATGAAGATCGTATTTTTGTTGAAGAGATAGCCAAAGATCGGGAGTAGTATTAAAAATTTCTGC
Organism: Parachlamydiaceae bacterium; assembly: GCA_030147755.1. GTDB lineage: Bacteria > Chlamydiota > Chlamydiia > Chlamydiales > Parachlamydiaceae > JASBUW01. Next base: position 23,901 of record JASBUW010000111.1, on the reverse strand, counting down.
TAAACGGATAGCAATAGTTGGTGTGATACTAGCTTTAGCTGTTCGAATTTTAAAAAGTTTATATTTTGAAATTTTTAAAGAAGCAGCCAATTCTTCTATATTCATATTGAGTGGTTTAATGTAGAGTTCGTCTAATATTACTCCAGGATGATGAGGTTTTCTTTTTTCCATAAATTATCTCTTTATAAAGAAGCAAGATTTGTAGCAGGTTCTTGAGAATGAAGCAGAAAAAGCTTTAGATTTAATGCTAAATCCGCTAAGAATGATAGTCCTAAACATAAGAAATGTCAAGAAATGGACTTTTTCCATCTCAAGGTCGTAGACGGTTGTCATTCATGAAATTACTTTCTTTTTTTTGCGCTCTTGTCTGTCTTTTAATGCTTTGCTCATGCCATCGTCCTTGTCATTGTTATGATGTATTTGGGGCTGATGAGTTTGTCATCGATTCTTATAAAATTCGACAGGGTAAATTAGCGATTTTAGAGATGGAAGGGGAAGATCCAGGTGATTTGCCTTGCGATGCCATGGAGGAATATCAAGATGTGATCGCTGAAGATGATATTCTCAATATCGCCATTTATCATCCTAAAAGACGCGATATCATGGAATCGATCCAATTTATCAATCAAACAGTGGGATTTCGCGTTTCTGATGGCAAAGTCGATTTACCCGACATCCCCCCTATTGAAGTGATTGGGTTATCTATCGAAGAGGCACGTCAAAAGATTCAACAGAGCTACGCAGAGCATATTCAAGATATTGAAGTCTTTATCAATTATCGCGATCGCTTATCTCACAAAGTAGAGTTAACGGGAGCTGTCAGTGTGCCGGTGATTCCTGTAGATGGCAAAATTCGTTTGTATGAAATCTTAGCTTTAGCGCGTGTTCCCAACAATGCCAATTTTTTCAAGAGCTATGTCGTGCGTGAAGGTGTTCAATTGCCCATCGATTTATACAAATTGATGAACCAAGGGGATATGTCACAAAACATTGTCATGCGTGGCGGTGATCGCATTTTTATTGCAAGTCCAAGCGATGCCACAGCGATGGTAATGGGAGAAGTGGGAAGTCCACGCCCTATCAGTTTACCCTACGGATTCATGTCATTGCGTGAGGCACTTGTAACGGCGGGAGGCATCCCTTTTACGGGTAATCGCGATTGCATTCAAGTGATTCGGGGTAATTTACCGAATCCCAAAATTTATGTGCTATCCTGGGATCACATCATCCATCTTCCTAATGACAGTCTCTTGTTGATGCCAGGCGATACGGTTTATGTGTCAGAGAAGCCCATTACGCAATGGAACCGCTTTATCGATCAGCTTTTGCCTAGTTGCATTGGTTTCCAAACAGCACATGGAGTTTATCGTGTCTTTGCAGATTAAAGGATTAAGGACGTAAAGGTGAGACATGACAATCAATAGAGATTCAGAAGAAAGATTTGCAATGACTTTTTCCGATATCATGGCGCTTTTTCGCAGATTCAAATGGCGCATTTTAAGCTGGGCATTTGTCTTCGCCACTTTAGGTGTTTTGTTTGCTTTGATTAAGCCCATTCGTTATCAGGCAGAAGGAACATTTCGCGAGAAAAATATGGCGTCCGGGCATTCGAGCTCGATGGCGCAAGCGTTGAATTTAAGCAATCTGATGAATAATTCAGATAACGAACCTATTTCGATCATGAAATCTCGCAAACTTCTTACGTCTGTCATTGAAAAATTTCATCTACAAGCTAATCTTGTGGCATTTTCTGATCTGGAAGGACCCGCCACATTGATGGATTATAATTGGAAAATCGCTAAAAGATCCTTTTTAGATAAACCCGAGCCGGTCTTGCCCGATATTTGTTGTCCCTTGAAGATTTCTGAACTCAGTTATACAGGGGAAATTCCTCTTTCTTTTCTGATATTTTTAAAGGAAGAAGGAAGATATAATGTGTTAGATAAAAATAATCCTCTTAAAGTCATTGGAGAAGGGACATTAGGCGAACCCTTTCATTTTCAAGATTTAAAAATTACGTTTATTCCTACTTCTGATCAACCTTTGACGGGGCAGATCTTGTTGCTAGACGTAGATTCATTGGCCAATACCAACAAAGAAATTCTCAAATTTTTTCAGGTAGATTTCGTCAAAAATGATAAAAACCTGCTTAAAATCACGTTTACGCATCGTGATCGTCAATTAGCGGCTGACTTTGTTAATACGATCATGGAAGAATATCAAGCCTTCTTAAAAGAGCATCACCAAAAAGTCGCATTTAAACAATTAGACTATTTGAATTTACGTAGAGATCAGCTCACGCAACACTTAACAGGACTGATGCGCAATCATGCAGACTATTTATCTAAAGATCTGTATGGAGCAGGTTTTATCGACTCACCTAGAGAAATGGAGTTTCTAGCGCATGCGCAGCATGACTACAAGCAAAAATTGCTCGTCAATGATTTGGAGATCAAACGTTTAGAAAGTATTGAACCTAGTAAATACGTCTATTATGACCGCTATTCTGATTCAGAAGGACATTCTTTAACGATCAACACGACTTTAACTGAGATACGCAATTTGAAACAGCATCGCGATGCGTTGGAAATTGATCAGCAAAAAAAGGCATTGAAATATGGAGCAGATTTGCAACGTTCGTTCGATCAGCAATTAAATGAATTGCGTGACGTGCAACGTGATCAAGAAGAATTAAAAACAATTATCACGCACTACGAACAAGGTCTTGAGCCTCCTACGCATCTTCAATTGTTTCATGATCACCGTTTCTTGTTGAAAGGATGGTTTGATCGCTTACAACGTGCACAAATAGATAATCAAGAGGATTGGCAAAAGGCAAAAGAAAGTTTTCAATTCTATTTGACGAATCTTACGCGCTTATTAGATGTCCATGAGCATATTTTACAGGAAAGGTTGACGCATCATCAGAATCCTTCTGGCGAATATCAAGGGGTGAGCTTAGAGCTAGCCACTAACTTATATTTAGAATATTCCCGTCAAGTGGTGGAGCTAGAAGGGAAGATTCGACAGATGCTATTCTTCATTCATCAGATGGAAAATCCAGATTTTGAAATCACCTCTCTCAGCGCAGGTTTAACTGATCCTGTGAGCAGTGAGATGATTCGCAAAGCGAGTACGCTCGTGTTAAATTTAAAAGATCAAAATAATCAAAGTGCACGCGAACAAGAGCGCATTAAAACAGAACTCCAATTGCAACGCACCTTTTTGACGATGCACTTGCAGCAAAGTGTCGATTTGATGGAGCTCAATAAAAAGCTGCTGGATGAAAGAATCTTTGCCTTGCAAAATGTCAGCTTAGAATTGATCAATCAACGCGTTTCTTTACTAGATAAAAATTTGCAAGATTATGTGCAATCACGCTTGCATGATCTTCATCAACAACGCGAACTCATGAAAAAGCATTTAAAGTCGATTTACGATGAGATGGCTGCTTTACCTAAAAAATGGATGGCTGAAAAACTCATTGATCAGGAATTGTCAACTAATCGACTCATTGTGGAAGAAATTGCTAAGCTAGTCGAAACGAAGAATATTTCGCATAACTTAGAAGTGATGCAATCGGCTCCGGTTGATGTCGCTTTAGCGCCTGTGCATCCTGTAACACCCAGAATTTTCTTTTTAGGATTCTTAGGTTTTATGTTTGGTGGCGTGTTGGGATCGGGTTTAGCGATTAGCAAAACGATTCGTCGAGGAATTGAAGCCTCTCTCGATAATCTCAAACTCATGGGATATCATGTTTCAGGTAAACTCATTCCACCCCTCTATGAGAAGGGAAGCCAGCAATTGCGCAGTGATAATTTAGAAACCTTGCGTCGTTTACAAGCCTATGTGGATACGCCTCTATTGGCGGAAAAATCACAAGCGCAATTTTTGCTCTTGTTAGAAGGTAAAGGCCCTCATTATGCCCCTGACATTGCCGATTTGTTTTTGAAACGTGGACGACGTGTGCTAACGATTGACTTAGACTTTAAACAATCCCAAGCAGAAATGACTCCCGGGCTCTTACAATATCTACAAGGAGAAATTAAGCAACCTCCTATTCAAAAAGATGAACATGGTGATAAAATTTCTGCAGGCGGTGCAAGTCCCTTTGTGATGGAGCTGATGAGTTCAGCTGCTTTTCAAGCGTTATTAGAACAGCTTAAACCTAATTATGATTGGATTTTGATCGCCTCGCGCGCATTCCCATGCAGTGCAGAAGCAGAAGGATTGGCTCCCTTATTTCCCTTTATAGGTGTGACCTTGCAAAGCGAAAAAATTGAAGAGCTGAATTTCTATTATCAACTTGTAGAGCAAGGTTCACATAAGCTCAGTTTTATTTTAGCCTCAGAAAAAGGATGGACATAAATAGAAAAAATTCTGGATGTACGCGAAGCGTTTGGAGCCCCCAAGCAACTTCGTTGCTAATATCAAAAAGTAACAGTGACCTTTTTGGTAGTTGGTCAAAGTATACTTAAAAAAAGACTGGTTTTATCTGTGCGGTAGCACTATCACTGCATTAGCCCAGACCGAGCGCGTTTAGCGCTCGTTCTGGGTAAATAATGCCATTTGATTAGCACTGCGGTTAGCAGTGCAACTATTCGGCGTCCTTGTAGCACTGCTAACCGCAGTGCAATAGGTTGTGCATTAAATCCCAGAACGAGCGCTAAACGCGCTCGGTCTGGGCTAATGCAGTGATAGTGCTACCGCACAGATAAAACCAGTCTTTTTAAGTATATACTCCTTCCAGGATTCAACTGGAAGGAGTATACTTTGACCAACTACTAAAAAGGTCACTGTTACTTTTTGATATTAGCAACGAAGTTGCTTGGGGCTCCAAACGCTTCGCGTATTACCCATAGTTGATAAGAATTATGTTTTCTTATCTTTAATCTTTCTTATATTAGAGTGAGATTTTTGAAGAAAGAGGCATGAAATCCTCTTTCTTTATTAAGCTTAGGCGACAATGCGGTTGATAATGGTTTGGTCTAAATCTATGCGATAGTCTTCCGTTCTTCCAAAATTATTGTAGACAAAAGGTTTTCGGAGTATGTCACGAATATCTGATTTATTCTCCTCTGAAAAGTAAGTAGGAATAGCCTGATAAACTGCTTTTAGGACTTCTTCGGATGTAATAGAGGGAAGAATAAGAGCAGAGCAACCACACGTCTGTTCATTAAAACTTTTCCAACACCGCCAATAAGATTGAAAGGCGTTTTTAATTTTCTCTAAATTTCCAGACTCTAATATTGTAGTTAAAAAACTTACTCCTAGCCTTTGTGTATGACCTCTACTTGCATAAGCATGAAAACCATTTATCACAAGACCTGCTTGTTTATCAGAGCATTTTTTAGCAAGAAAACGGGCAAATACGCGATGATCATCTTGATTTCCATTACCGCCAGCAAAACAACTCATATGAGCAAGAGCAATGAGTATTTTTGCTTCTTTTTCCCCGTCTGTTTGATCAGAATTTAAACTATTTAAGATATATAGAGAACCAATATAAGGTGCCATAGGCTGGTCTTTAAAATGTGCTAACAATTTTTTAAGTTTGATCGTAGGAAATTCTGTAAGAATTTGTTCGATTGTATCAGTTCCTTTTACTCCTAGGCCATATAAGCTAAAAATTAGCGTGGTAATTGACGTGAAGGCTTCTTCCGGAGATAAATTGGTTTGCCAGTCTGGAATAAGAATTTTATATTGATCGAGCGTTAAATGTTTAAGGATTCGATCTTCAATATAGTGTCTTGTTCCGATGATTTCTTTGAGGTTTTGGATATTATCTAAAGCAGGGATAATCGTTGTTAGAATACGATTTATATTATCTTTCTTTTTATCACGATCAAGGCTGTCAATCCATTGACGACCGAGTTTTCCGCAATTTTCAGCTTGGTCTGCAATGAGTTGAGCTAGATCTTGTTCGTTTTGATCAGTTAATTTAGTTAAAAACTCTTTAAAACGACTGGAAATAGATAATTCTTCATGGTGGCAACTTTTGAGAAATCTTTCAAAGTAAATGAGTTTTTCTTCCTCTTCAAGCTGATCTAAAATGATTAATAATTTTTGGCTAATCGTTTGTTTTTGATCAGCCGACATCCCCCAACCTTCACAAGCTTTATCCGCAGCATTGAAAAAAGCATTCACCAGGATAGGATCATGTTGAATTAGTTGATAAAATGCTGCACACTCTGTTTTTGGTAAAGTAAGGGCTCTAGTGAAATAATCTTCACACGCTTATTTTAAAGTCGGGAATTGAGCTGTTTGAGTTAGATCAAGAAGCCGTGCAATGAGTTGAAGCCGTTCGTCTGTAGCAGGCAAAGAAAATAGCTGATCTTTTCTATTTAAAAGGCTTTGCAAGGGGTTATAGAGGCAAGCATATTGCTGTACAAGGGGGTAATAAAGGAAATCCACAGCCTTGCTTTCTGTCAAACGAATATTTGCGAGCTCTTGCCATTCTGAAGTTGATAAATCTGTTAAATCAACCTTGTTGTCATTTATATCCTGAAAGAAATCTCTAAAATCAAGATTGTTTAAACAAAGAGCAGCTTTTGTTAAACCACTCAATTTGATTTCTCCATCAGCTAACTTTAAGGATTGTTCTTGTAAGCTATCCCAATCCGGTAATTGTGTTTTATGATCTAAAAGTCTTACTATATGCTTTCGACTGACTATTCCTTGACCCGGGATTTCAAGAACTTGTAAATCTTCGCGTTCTTTTGCATTGCAAAAACTTTCAAAATCGTCCCAAGAGGAAATGGTGGCGACAGGAACTCTATCCTTTTCTTTTTCTACGACAGATTGGTTTTGAAGCGCTTTTAGAGATTCTTCTAAATGAAGAGAGTCATCCTCTTGTTTTCTTTCTATGGCAGCTTCCTCTTGATGCGATTCTGGTTGAGGAGAGAATGCTCGTTGAGATTCTTTGTCATTTTTGTCATCCTTTTCTTTTTCTATGACAGATTCATCTTGAATCTCCGGTTCTAATTGAAAAGGTTCGGCTTCTTGATTCGCTTTGTCATTTTTTATTTGTTTTTCTACATGAATTAAATTTGGCAGGACTTGAGGTTGCGGCTGTGGTTGCGCTTGTGGTTGTGGTAATGGAAGTTTCTGTTTTTGTTTCTCTTTTTTGGCTTTTCTTGTCTTGAGGGAAGAATAGTAGTAACACAACAAATAACAAGTTGATAAAAAAGCTAAAGCGGCCGCAACCACTACTACAATCTTCTTGTGCATTGTATTCGTATTCAGCGAACCTGAAAAAGAGACTGGAAAAGAAGATGCTCTGTTACTTATCAATTGAATGGGATTCATGTTTATAACCTATTGGGTTTTCTATTGTTATAATGTTAAATACTTCTATCACATCATTAACATTTTGCATAGCGGCATCAGTTTTGATTCTGTCAACATGAGGGGTATTGCCGAAATGTGAAACAGCAATTTCTAATATTTTAAATTTTAAAAAATAATTTTATTTTTAGGGATTAATTATATATTAATTTATAATTAATGTGTATGAATATTGTTGATTTTTTTTATTAAATAAATATTTGTTGTTCATTTAATAAACTAAGGTGATATCTGAAAAAGAGAAAGAAAGCTGCTTTCTTAAGTATACACGACTTCAAAAATCGGTTTTTTTTTGAAGTCGTGTATAAATTTAAATGACAATACGATCGATGGTGTCTTGCGCTAAAATTAAGCGATAATTTTGTCCATTGTAGAGAGCATTTCCTTTAAGAAAATTGTGAATGGCTGATTTTTTATTGTGAATAAACATATAATAAATTTAAATTATTATCTATAAATGATTTCTGTTTTATTTGTTATCAATTATTAAATTGAGATGCTTATCATGCTAGAGCGCCAAGAATTGGAAAATTTCTTTTTTAAGCTAATAGAAGAAGAATTATTAATTCAAGCAGTTTTGAGTGGTCCTCGTTTAGCAGAGGGGGGAGCTAAAGTGGTTATTCGCCCCTTGGTGATAAAGGGAAAAATGGCTTATCAATTAACTGAACAACGTCAACAGCAAGCCCTGCACCGCAATCTATCCAGTGAAGAGTGTTGTGAATGGTTAAAACAGCATAGTGATAATTTTAAACAAAGTTTTTTTTATACCAAAGAAGCCGATTATCATCTCCTGGTTAGCAAAAGAGGACATCTCACGCTTTTAAAAAAGCCGCCTACAAAAGCAGAAAGGCCTATTATTTTAACACATAATCGTCAGAAGGAATATGTGTTGTCTGAAGGAACAGTAGTGCCTTTCTTGGTTCAGTTGGGAGTGATGAGTGCGACCGGCAAAGTGTACGCGTCTAAAAGAGATAAATTTCGGCAGATTAATCGCTTTTTAGAAATGATTGAGGATGTTTTGGCGCATTTGGATCCCACACAACCCGTACGTTTAATTGATTTTGGTTGTGGTAAAGCTTATCTCACCTTTGCTCTCTATCATTTTCTGAAAGTTATGAAGGGTTATCAAGTGCATATTACCGGATTAGATCTCAAGCAAGAGGTTATTCAATACTGCCAAGAATTAGCAGAGACTTTAGGCTATCAACGCGATCTACAGTTTATGCAAGGAGATATCAATACATTTCAAGCAGAAGGAAAAGTGGATATGATGGTTTCGTTGCATGCGTGTGATACGGCAACAGATGCGGCTTTAGAAAAAGCGGTGCGTTGGCAAGCACGCGTTATTTTGTGTGTTCCTTGTTGCCAGCATGAATTGATGCGTCAAGTACAAAATCAAGCGTTAGAGCCGTTGTTAAAGCACGGAATTTTGAAAGAGCGTTTTGCGGCTTTGGCAACAGATGCAGCACGAGCGCAGCTGTTGGAGGTATTGGGATATCATACGCAAATTTTAGAATTTATTGATTTGGAGCATACACCCAAAAATTTGCTCATTCGTGCGGTTAAGCGTAAGCAAATATCTTCAGAGCATGCTGAGCAAGCATGGGCAAGTTATGTGACTTTTAAAGAGAGTTTGGAGATATTACCTTCGCTTGAAAAAAGGTTTCAAGCAGAATTAAAGCCTTAAATCGATATTGTATTTGCATTAAATTAATTGTGATAAAAAAGTTTTAGCTGGAACAATGAGAGGACGCCGAGGTAGAAAGCAATCTTGATCTACATAATCCATGTTAAGTATAACTTGGAAAGCATGATCTACTTGCGTTATTTCTTGATAATAGTATAAAGCTGGAGAAATTCCAGCATGATTAGAATTTTTAACTTCTACAAGAAACCATGGTTGATCATTTTTACAGACAAGAAAATCGACCTCGCGTTTTTCTTTATCTCTTAAAAAATAAAGATCATAATCACCTAATCCTTGATCTGTCCAAAAATGAACGGCTTTCAATAAATGCGAAGCAATAAAATTCTCTGCTCGCCCTCCTCTATCATCTACTAAAGACCAATCCCAAAGATAAATTTTCGGTTCTTTCAACAAGGATCTTCTAACATTCTGCGTCCAAGGTTGAATAGTGAAACAATAATAAAATGATTTTAATACTTCAATCCATCGACGAATTGTATCTACACTCACATTAATTTGTTTTGATAGATTACTATAATTCATGAGTTGCCCAGACTGTAGACGAAGAAATTCGGCAAGAAGGGTGATTTGACCTAGTTCTTGTATGCGCGTAAGGTCTCTTAAATCTTCTTCAAAAAATTGTTGCATTCTTAATTTTTTCCAACGTGAATAGAATGTTGCGGTTGCCTTTAAAAATGGTTCAGGAAACCCTCCAAATTGAATAAGGTTTTGAAATTGCTCATTGCTAATTTTTTTAGGCCGGGGAGCTATTTCTGTATGTCTCACTTTAGGATTAACAAGTTCACCAACAGAAAGAGGATGCAAACGATAAGGGAAATAACGACCCATTAGACTATCTCCACCCACTTTATAAATATCTAACCGGGCACTACCAGTCACAATTATCTGAACTTCTTTGTGATAACGATCAAAAAACCCCTTTAAAAAAGTTTTCCAGTGTTTATATTTGTGAAGTTCATCGAAAATGATGATAGGTAAAGATTTGGTTAAATACCCAAGACCAATTGCAGCAGCTATTGTATGAGGCCCTTCAATAATTTTACGACGATCTTCTAGAATATCCCAATTAAAATAAAAATGTTGAGGACGAGGCTCGGAAATATCTAAACTGGTTGTCGTCTTTCCCACTTGACGAGGTCCAACCAAAAATAGCATCTGCCTATTTTGAGCAAAATGCTCTTCTATCACTCCTTCATAAATTCTCTTCATTTTACCCCTATTTTTTTTTTTGACCATTTTACGATATATCGTAAATTGGTCAAGACTAATTTACGATATATCGTAAATTAGTCGGAAAAATAGGTATGCAATAAACGATTATTTACCGAGTCTAATGCTTGAATAATAACCGCTAATCACAGACAATTCCAATGAATCCCTAATAAGCCTCAAACGAGTCGATTGCTTATGTCATTTTTTAACACAATTCCCCAAATTCCAGAAGATCCCATTTTAAGCTTGCCTATTGCATTTGCAGCAGATCCTCGCGCGCAAAAAGTGAATTTGGGTATTGGTGCCTATCAAACCGATGAGGGACATCCTTTAGTGTTAAAAAGTGTGCAAAAAGCCGAGCAATACATACTTCGACAACATCTCGATAAAGAGTATTTACCAATTGAAGGAGATCCTACTTTTATTCGTTGTGCGCTTTCTCTTCTTTTTGGGGAGCATTCTTCTGTTCTACAGGCTAAATCCTTGTTTGCTGCTCAAAGTGTAGGGGGATCAAGCGCTTTGCGGGTTTTAGCAGAATTTTTTGCTAAATTTGTTAGTAAAAACATTTTTATCTCTCATCCTTCGTGGAGCAATCACAAGCAAATTTTTGAAAGGGCCGGGTTAACTATCAACAGCTATCCTTATTTTGATCAAAAGACAAAAGCTCTCGATCATGAGGGAATGTGCGTAGCCATTCAAAATATGCCTCCTGGAAGCCTGATTCTTTTGCATGGCTGTTGTCATAATCCCACAGGGATGGATCCTACGTTTGAACAATGGCAAATCTTATCGGCATTAATTAAGAAACAGCGTATCATTCCTCTATTTGATTTAGCTTATCAAGGATTTGGCCGAGGCATCGAAGAAGATGCGCAAGCGGTACGTTACTTTGCGGAAGAAGGGCATGAAATGGGGATCGCTTATTCTTTTTCCAAAAACTTTGGTTTATATGCAGAACGCGTGGGTTTCTTAACTTTGATTTGCGATCAAGCTGCCCTTGTGCCTAATATAAGCTGCCAAACTAAGTATTTAATACGTAGTAATTATTCCAATCCTCCTATTCATGGTGCACGCATTGTTTCCACGATTTTACAGTTCCCTGAACTGACTGTCGAATGGAAAACAGAACTGAATCAAATGCGCCAACACATACAAGAGATGCGACGTGCCTTAGTAGAAGCCTTATTGGCTGCTAGTCCAAAGCATGATTTTTCTTATCTTCAACAACAAGTTGGCTTGTTTTCTTTTTCTGGTTTAAGTCCGGAACAAGTTCAGCGTTTGCGCCAAGAAAAAGCGATTTACATGCTGAGTAATGGACGTATTAATATTGCCGGACTTAACACGCGCAATCTCCCCTATGTCGTTGAAGCCATTTTGTCTGTCCTATAAGAGGCAATCATGCAAAAAAAATTCATGATGACCTATCTTTTGATCTTTGCGACTCTTTTAATCATGATGAGCATCTCTCGTTCTACAAGCGAAAAAATGCGCGGAGGATCTGTTGCTCTTCTAGCCCCTTTTTGGGAGAAATTACTTGTTTTTAAACATTTTGTGAGTCATCCGACTCAACCCTCTCCTTTATCTTCTTTTTCACTTGAAGAGGAAAAGCAACAATTGCAAGTTGAAAATCAATTGTTGTCCACTGAAGTTGCTTATTTAACGCAACTCTTGCATGAACAAGCCCTTTTTGCTCCTCAACTCGCTTATATAGATGCAGCAGTTCTTGAAAAATCGGAGTATCAGCAATCGATAGAAAAAGCACTTCAGCAACTGAAATGGCGTTTAAAAGGGATTCCAGCACGTGTCATCTTTCGTTCTTTTGATACATGGAACAGTTCCTTATGGATCAATGTCGGCAGAACAGCTAATCAAAATGCTCAATTGCCTATTGTAGCTAAGGACAGCCCTGTAGTAGTAGGAAGAGCCATTGTAGGCATTATTGATTATGTTGGAGAGCATCAATCACGTGTGCGCTTAATCACAGACCATCGGGTAACTCCATCTGTACGTGCGATTCGTGGAGGAGAACAAGAGCTTTTAATGAGTGAATATAGTGAAGGACTGTTGCAATTATTGAATCGTAAAAAAAACTCTCCTTTGCCTAATGATGATCGACAAAATCTTTCAGAGCTTCTCAATAAACTTAAACAAAATTTAAATCCTTATAAAAAATCGTGGTATCTTGCTAAAGGTGAATTATTGGGTAGTTCTTCTGGCGCGAGAAGAAGCCAAGAGGTTTATTTAAAGGGAACAGGATTTAATTATGATTTTGCGGATGAAGAGGGCGAAGGACGTGATTTAAGAACAGGAAAACCTCTACAACAAACGCAAGAACCTGCCATTCCTATTTTAAAAATTCAAGATGTGCTTGTGACAACGGGAATGGATGGTATTTTTCCCCCAGGATTTCAAGTCGCTACTGTGAGCAAGATAGATTTGTTGAAAGAGGGCGACTATTTTTATCAATTAGAAGCTAAGCCTATCGCAGATCCTTTGGAAGAGCTCTCTTTAGTTTTTGTGCTTCCTCCTCTAAGGGAGGAATCAGAGGGCGATAGACCTTTTCTTGAGAACAAATGATAAAATTGAGACAATTAAAGAGTTGCGCAGTGGATAAATAAAAGGACAACCGACACTAAGGACCTTAACGACAAAGTGGACAAAAAATAGAAAGTCCTTTTGTCCACTTTGTCGTTAAGGTCTTTAGTGTCCTTGGTGTCGTTTATCCTTTTATTTATCCACTGCGCAACTTTCTAAAAATATTATAAATGCTTTACCCCTAAGAGACTATGAGCACTTCAGTTGGCGTTGTCATTCCCACTTTCCAAGCGGCTAAGCACCTTCCTCATTGTTTACCTCCTTTAATTCAGTCTCCTTTAAAACCTAAAATTTTAATAATAGATTCCTCTTCTACCGATGGAACCGTTGAATTAGCGCGTGCGATGGGGGTTGAAACTGTTGTAATTCCTCAAAAGAAATTCAATCACGGTACAACACGTGAAAAGGGACGCCACCTTCTCCACACCCCTCTTGTTGTGATGATGACACAAGATGCTTATGCAACCTCTCCTCATATGCTTGAAAAGCTTATACAGCCGCTTTTAAATCAAGAAGCATCTGTAGCATATGCTCGACAGCTTCCTCACCAAGGAGCCAGTATTTTTGCTGCTTTCTCGCGCACATTTAATTACCCGGAAAAAAGTCATATACGCAGTCTACAAGACATTTCAGCGTATGGTGTTTACACTTTTTTTTGTTCTAATTCTTGCGCCGCTTATCTCAATACAGCGCTTGATGAAATCGGAGGATTCTCTCCTACTCTGTTCGGAGAAGATACCTGGGCGGTCGCACAACTTTTACACCGTCATCATCGTATCGCTTATGTCGCTGAAGCGACTGTGCATCATTCTCATGATTATACGCTCAAACAAGAGTTTTGCCGTCATTTTGATATGGGCCTTGCACGCCAGGCTTATCAGCACCTGTTATCCGTAGGAGGAACAGATCATCAGCGAGGAAAAGCTTATGTACGTGCGCTTTTACAAGAAGTTCAACAAAAGAATCCCTCGCAAATTCCTTATGCTGTATTACAAACGTGCGCCAAATTTTTGGGTTATCATTTAGGGAAAAGAAGTGCATCTACTCCTGTTTGGTTTAAAAAAAAATGGAGTAGTCAGAAGCAATATTGGGAGACATGCTAAAATTTTTTGTTTAAAAAATTAATATAAATTAATTAATAAACAAATTTCAACTAGATTTTAAAAGTGGTTATTTATATAATAACTAAATTAATAATAATTCGGGTTATTAATATGCAGCATATTCAATTAGGTCCACGTTTAGAAGCTTTCATTCCTAATTACCAGCAATATCTTAGTGTAAAATCGTTATCAACATTAACAGCTTTAGCGTTTACAACGCTAGGTGGAGCTTTTTTAGCGTATCGAAATCCTCGTCAGTGGATAATGACCACACTTTCTGTCTGTGTAGCAGATCTTTATTTACTTCCAAAAATTTTGCGATATGGCAATGCTCAAATGATTAGAGGGGCTATTCTCTTACATTTAACGGCAATGGGCAGCTTAGTGTTAGGAGGTATTGCACCTCTTGTTGCGACTTTAACAAAGGCTATCGGAGTTTATGCAAAAGCGTATAATTTTTCAAACATGCTGTTTTGTTCCTTTTTGCTAACAGGATTGATTGGTTATGGAGCTCCTTTAGCTTTAAAAAATTTACAGAATGTGTATCAGATGTTGACCAAAGGAGAAAATTGGCGGCAGATGTTTGAGAAAGTTCGTCTTCATTTTAATCAACAACCGGAAGTGGGATTAGGCTTGCTGCAGGCGAATTTATGGGAAAGTTTACTTTTACATGGGGCACTTTTAGCTCCGACTTATTTACGAGAATGTTATCAAAAGCTAGAAAAATCTTTTTCTGCAGATGTTAAAAATATCTTACTGATTTCATCTGATAGAGGTGATATTCATAAATGTGAAGAGCTTGTAGAAGAACTGGAGCATTATGCTTTGATCCAAGAATTTAATAATTTAGGGGTCAATGATGATGTGATAAGACATTTGATAGATATACTAAGAGCGCAAAACCAACAAGGTGATGAAGAATTAGAGCAGTTAGAAGAAAACTTAAGAAACTTAATGAGAAATCAAGATTTAGACGATATTGCATTAGGGCATTTAAAAGATAGGACTTATCAATCTTTAAAACTTGCGATTGAAACGTGCCAAGAAGAAGATCTCCCTAAAGTGATTAATCTTATTCTAACACATA
Organism: Parachlamydiaceae bacterium; assembly: GCA_030147755.1. Lineage (GTDB taxonomy): Bacteria > Chlamydiota > Chlamydiia > Chlamydiales > Parachlamydiaceae > JASBUW01. The sequence continues at coordinate 8,849 of JASBUW010000111.1, read as the reverse complement.
TCACGAAGCTAACACCGCGTGCCATGTCTTATCGAAATTATGCTGAACTTTTTCAAGAAGAGGCATTAAAAGTTGCGGACGCCAAAATTCAACAATTTTTAGATGTTCTAGAGGAGTGGCCTGACATAGAGCAACAAGAGCTTGATTTATATCTTGAAGCGAAAGTTTTTCATGACGAATTAAAAAATTTGACGCCACAAGAGTTGTCAGACATTAAAGAAGGCAAAAAGGGTGAATATCTTCAATTAAAACAACAAAATTTTCAAGATTTGAATCAACGTTTTCTTCAATTACGTACACGTGTTGAAAGTGTTTATCAACATAAACGCATTTGGCAAGATTTTGATCGTTTGATAGATGAAGATATTAGGCCGGCTTTCGATCAACAAGATGCTCTTCAAGATGTCTTGAACGATCAAGCTTTATTACACAGCGTTGATTTTACTTATCAATCTTTAATGGGCAAAGGATTAGGTGTAGGGAATCACCAAAACCTTGCAGATACCCTTCAAATTGTTTCTAATAAGCTGTCTCAATTAGAAAACAAGGAAGAAGAAGACGAACAATCTCTCATTATGTTTTTAGCATTAGAGTATGGATTCATCCAAAAAGATTATGATGATTTGCAAAAATGGTTACAGGTTGACTCTCCTCATCAAGTAGAAGAAAAATTGAAAGAAATTGGCTTAGTTACTCAAGAGGATATAGAAAATAAAGTGATTGTCGCTCTGGAGAATGAGGAAAATAAAATTGTAGAAGTAGAAGATGATGTCATTGAGAAAGAAAATGATGTAGACGTTCGCAAAATCAAACCTACTAAAGCGCAGTTGCGTAAAGATCTCAAGCAATTTATTGAGAAAGCTCTTTCAGTCAATGATGAAGTATTAGTAGATGTTAAAGCTGTGCAAGAGCCTTTCATGCACAGATTGGCCAAAAAAGTGACTAACGTGATTTACCGTTTGATCGTAGCGGGCTCAATCTTAACTCCTGTTCTGATTTTCCCTAAGCAAGCTTTAATAGGTTTTGGAAGCGGAGTTGTGTTTTTCGTGCTTCAATATTTTGGTTGTCCAGGTACACAAGTTTTGGCAGAATTTGCAGAAGCCTTGATAATAAGCCTTCCGTTTGGAAACTATTTGCATCGCTTGTTAAATCGACGTATCATTCATTTAAATCGTCAGCAAATTGGAGAAAGGGAAGATTTTATACGAGCGGGTTTTTTTGAAAGAATGCGTATTATCAATTGGCATTTAGTATGTGCTTTCTGTGTGACATTTACAAACATGCATTCTATAGAAGATGGACATGGAGGATTTATACAAGGAGTCGCCCTAGCCCACGAAGTGGCTCAAATTGTTTTGCATTAAAAATAGTAAGCCAGGCCGATTTTAGCTCCTTTACCACGAATTCCGTGCTTTTCTTTTGATAAGGTAATGTTATACCCTACTCCTAGATTGACTGCCCAATGATCATCCACGCTATATTCCAGACCCAAAGAATAATTGGGACCGCAAGAATGGCTTTTATCTGAAACGATGGGTTTAATTTTGGTATGAGTATGGCTCCACGCATATTGATAAACACCCATTAATGTCCATTTAGGAGTGATACTATAAGAGAATTCCATCCCAATATAAGGACTGCTCGAACGAAAACGTTCTTTCAAATCAGTCAACTCAATACCTTCTGCAATTTCAATATCTACTCGCGTACGCAAGTAGCCAAATGTCACGCCTACATTAGGCATCAGTTTCAATTTCTTTGTTACAGGAATATAATAACCAATTGAAGCACCCCCGCTCGTTAATTCTCCATCTCCCCAAGCTGTCAAAAAGCCTGGTTTAATATAGAGTCCTTGATAAAAAAGCAGCGTAAAATCTCCCTTCACCCCTTTCATATGTAAGGTTTCTTCTGTTTTTCCCGATTGTAAAACATCGACGTTAAGCAAAGTAGGACCTAGGTCTATTTTTCCGTGTAATGCTCCTTCAAGAGCGTGAGCATTCAACAGCAAACATAAACCCAGAAAACGAAAGAGATGAAGAAACATATGCTATCCTATATGATTACATTTACCATTTGACAAGGGGAGGCATCGAACATAAAATGGCTTCTGGATTGCCTCCTGACTGAAATCCAAAACGAGTTCCACGATCATAAAGAAGATTAAATTCCACGTAATGCGCACGATAGCGTAATTGCTGCTCGCGCTCTTCCGGCGTATAAGGCTGCTCAATACGTCGACGATAAATAGGGAGAAGCGCTTCGAGAAAAGATTCCCCTACCGCTTGCCATACACGCTGATCTTGCTCAAATTGACCCGTGTTAAAATCATCAAAAAATAAGCCTCCTATTCCTCTTTCTTTGCGGCGATGAGGAATATAAAAATACTCACGGGCATTTTGAGAAAATTGCTCATAAAGCGTGCGTCCAAAAGGGGCTAATGCGTCACGTGCTACACGATGAAAATGCAAGGTATCTTCCTCGTAAGGAAATCCCATTGGAGTTAAATCATAGCCTCCTCCAAACCAGCATTTATGAGGAGTTTCAATAAAACGAATGTTAAAGTGAGCTGTGGGAGCATGAGGATTCATCATATGGGTGATTAAACTAATTCCCGTCGCAAAAAAAGGACCCTGATGCTGGCCAGTCAACGGATAATTGGGACCTCCTACTCCAGACCAATTAACAGCGGCTTTTTCAAATATCTCCCCGCGTAAAACGGCCATTTCTCCGCCACCCTCGTGTTGATATTCCCACGTTTGCCTTTCGAAGCGGTGATTAGGCTCCAATTGCTCAAAAGCAACCATGATTTTTTCACGCAAGACTGTGAGAAAAGAAATGAGATGACGACGTTGAGGATGAGGAAAAGTCATAGCGTGTACTAAAAAATGTTTTTAAAGAAAATAATTGTAAGAAGTGCTGTTTTTTCGGGCTAGAGAAATAAGAACTTAACCAAATAATTTTGAGGAAATTCCATTCCGATAGGATTAAAAAGAAAAGCTAACAAAACTTTTTACGTTGCTGAGTATTGCCAATTTGCAGCATGAAACGATATTTAGCGACCGTGCGTCGTGCACACGGAATGCCTTTTTGTTTTAATAGTGCAGAAATTTTTTCATCTGATAAGGGGCGATTTTTATCTTCATTTTGAATTAAATCCAAAATCGTCTGTTTCACTGTTGTGGAAGAAAGATCTTTTCCTTCTTCTGATACATATTTATTTGTGAAGAAAGCACGCAAGGGGTAAAGCCCACGTGGGCTGTAAATGTATTTATTGGAGACGGTACGTGCAATGGTTGATTCATGAACATTTAATTCATCAGCCAGCATTTTCATGGTAAGGGGCATAAGCTGTCCATTAGGTTGAGTGAAAAAAGCATATTGCCTTTCTGCCAAAGATTGCGCAATGCGTTCTAAAGTGGAATAACGTTGTTGTAAATTGCGTACAAGCCAGCGAGCTGAAAATAAATGATGCTTGATAAAATGTTTTGTATCTGAAGAAACAGCCTCATCTTCCAACATTTTTAAATAGCGATGATTCAAACGTAAAGGTTTGATATAATCACGTTCGACATCGACAATCAGGCGTTCATTTTCTTGACGGAGTGTCACATCAGGAATAAGAGGACGAAGGGATTGAGAAGACAGATGAGCTCCAGGATGAAGATCTAATTTGGCAATATCTTGTTCAATGGCTTGCTGAATGTCTTCATATGAGCATTGCAATTGCTTCTGAATGAGAGGAATATGATTATGCAATAAATGATCATAATGATCTTGGATGATACGATATGCAAGAGTGTGTTCTTTACGCAAACAACGCAATTGAATTAAAAGCGACTCTTGAATGGTTGCAGCTCCTACTCCATAGGGCTCAAATGTTTGAATAACGCGTAAAACACGTTTGACTGCTTCTTCTTCAAAGTGATGGAATAAACAAATTTCTGTGAGAGGTGTTTTTAAAAATCCAAATTCATCAATGTAGCCAATGAGAATTTCCGCGATGTTAAACTCTTCTACAGACTCAAAAGAATCATGAGATTCTCGCAGCAATTGATCGCGTAAATTGGGCGGAGTGTGAATCGATTGTTCAAGGTAAGCTTTTAATTTTTCTTCTTCTGCTGAGCGTTTAATAGGGGGTTCGCTTTCTGCAAAGTGATCACGCCATTCATCTTCTAAACGAGATAAAATTGTTAAATCCTGATCACTAATCGTCACTTCTTGTTCTTCTTCTGCCACTTGATCCGCTTGCTCTTCTTCATTATGCACCTCTATTTCATCTTCTTCATTTCCCATTTCTAAAATAGGATTGAGCACAATTTGTTCTTCTATAAAGGGTTGTAACTCTAATAAAGGAAGTTGCAACAACCGGATAGCTTGTTGCATGTGAGCAGACATAATCAAGCGTTGAGTTAAATTAAGTGCTTGTTTTTGTTCTGCTTGCAATTGAAGAGCGGGAGGTGAAGAGATATTTGTATTCATAATGACTCCTTATTGCCCTTTTAACTGATTGGTCAACACTTGACAATAAAAAATTTTTATTCATTCTGAAGATGAGCTCATATTTTCTCTGTGCTCTCTGTATGCTCTGTGGTTATTTTATTTATTAACCCTAGAGCATACAGAGAGCACAGAGAAAGAACACACCTGTAAATGGTTAATCACATGTCGGAAAATATTAATGGTCGATTGATTGCAAAATTTGTGAGTGATCTTAACCAACTCCAAGCCGTTCGTTCTTTTGTACGTCAAGTGTGTGCTAAAGCTCTCGGAAATACGGAAAAGCTAGAATTTTATATGCAACTTGCTATTAATGAAGGATTTTGTAATATCGTCAAACATAGTTATCACAATCAAGCGCAAGAGGAAATTCGCATTGAAGGACAATTAACAACAAGTGGGCTTTATTTTACATTATCAGATAAAGGGAATTCATTTAATCCATTAAATGCGAAGCCCCCTAATCTATTGGGAGAACGCGACAATGGATTTGGCATATTTATTATTCAACAGATTGCTGATCGCATTTCTTATACGCCTAAAACTGTAGAAGATCAGTGGAATCATTTGCAGATTTTTAAAAATTATTTTTTTGAAGAGGATCAAATGGAGCTCTCACATTATATCAAAGATCAAATTCTTGTCATCATACTCTTAGAGGAAAACTTAGATGCAAAGAGTGCCCCTATTGTAAAAGAAAGAGTCTTACATTTGATTCAAACAACAGGGCTTTTAAAGCTAGTTTTTGACCTTTCCCATCTAAAATTTATCGATAGTTCTGGTTTGGGAACTTTTCTTTCTATTCAACGTAATTTGGTGGCGCGAAAAGGAACTTTAAAATTAGCCCATCTCAATACGCCTGTTCGCACGATGTTTGAGATTGTTTCCATGCATCGTATTTTTGACATTTTTCCGAATGTTGAGGAAGCTGTTCAATCTTTTTAAATTGTCTAAGGAGTGGAGGTTTATATGTTTGAGCGTTACGTGATTAAATCCCTAGCTTATGTTTTTATAGGCGGATTATGTTTAAGTTTGTCTTCTGCTTATGCTGCTGATAATGCATCTCGTCGTTCCGGACCCAATCCTTATAGCACTGATGTGAGACCGCATGATAGACCTCCTCAACCCATGGATAATGAGCGTGGAAGCGGAAAAGAAGAAATTGCAGATGCAGATGATTTTCAATATCCCCGTGATCAAGAACGTATGGGGGATTGGGATTATCGCGAAAACTGGCAATATCATCGAGATGCTTATTTTACAGGAGAGACTCAACCAGATGCCTATCGAAGAGCCCATCCGGATGGCACTCCCGGGATTGGTTATGATGTGGATGAAGATGCACGTTATATCCGCAATCAACGCCGTACGCGCTATAGAAATAATCAATCTTCTCCAAATGGCGAACTCAGTTTAAAAGATCGTGACAATAAAAAACGCTACAATGATGAACGCTTCAATCGTTCCGGTAATCAAGGTTCTAATAATCCTCAAAACCAGACTAATAATTATTACAATTATTATTAGTTGTGGTGTTTTCTTTGCTCTGTGGTTTTATTATTCACCACAGAGCACACAGATCAACGAATCTTGAATTTTAATCCCATAGGTAGTTTTGATAAGTTGCAATTCGCTCGCTTAATTCATCAGGAGTCAATTTTTTGACAATAATTTGATTCCACAAAAATTTTATTTTTCCCAAAAAAGTCTTAGGAAATTCCTGCACGCCATGTACATGCTCATGTTTATGGGGAACACTACGCAATTGTGGGCCATTACGCTCCAGAAAAATAAGTGTTTCGAATCCTTGTTTCACAAAATTATTCATTGCTTTTTGGATGAGGACTAATAAATCTGTGCGTTGCTCAATAGAGACTTGTGAGCCCTCTTGATGTCCATTAGAACCTTCCGGAACGATTAAAAAATGCGCATCTCCTTCTTGAACAATTCTAGGACTTCTATCTTGCAAAATATCATAATGTCTGCTTTCAAAAGTGATATGTTTAATTCTTTGCTCTTGGATAATCTGTGGTTTACAAAAAACATCGTTGAATGAAGAAGAGGTTTGAGATGAATTTCCTGGGTCTCTGCTTTGTGTAAATGCTTTCCGGTAAAAATCACTGATTTCTGTTACCTGTTCATCGAGTAATGGATAAGCACCAAAAATGACATGTAGAAGACCTTGTATTTTTTCCTTGATATTACATGCAGGATAAGGCACTAAACTCAATTTAAATTCTTGATTGTCTTGTCTGGCAAAAATTAAGGTATTAAAAATGCCAGATGCTTCGTGAATGTTTAAAATTTTTTGAATGAGCTGTGCCAAAATCTTGAGATCTTCTTGCTCCCATTCCGTATACACTTTGTGTTTGACATGACCAATTGTTAAGGTCCCTACTTGTCCTCTATATCCTCCAATAGGAGTCTCCTCTACTTTCACTTCTAAATTATTTTGCTGATAAACAATCTCAATCATAGTTTTCTCTTTGGCTTCAACAGTTAAAATTATGTTTAGAAAAAGCAAGAATACGCAATTGCGTTGTTTATTTAATATATTAAAATAATGTATTTTTCAACATCGTTTATTTGCGTATAAATCATTTGATTTTTTTTGTTTTTGTATCTTATTAAAAATTTTTATAAAATAAAATAATTTATACATCGAGAAAATATGACTTTGTTAAAAGGATGATCTATGGCCATGCTAATTAAAGTAAAGCCAGAAGAAGTGGGATTTTCTTCTGCACGTCTGACAGCTGTGAGTAAACTTATGCATCGCTATTTAAAAGCAGGTTTAATTCCCGGTGCTATTGTGGTGATTGCCAAGCAAGGTAAACTTGTTGCTTTTGATGCCTATGGGAAAATGGATATTGAGCAAAACAAGTCCATGCGAGAAGAAACGCTTTTTCGTATTTACTCGATGACTAAACCTCTCACAGCGGTTGCGCTGCTCACACTTTATGAACAAGGTTTATTTCAATTATCTGATCCGGTTTCTCAGTTTATTCCTGCTTTTAAAGAACTCAAGGTGCTGGAAGGAAATGCGCTTGTCACGCCAAAACGAGAGATGACCATTCATGATTTATTGACTCATCAAGCGGGCTTTTCTCAGCCGATGCATCCTTTATCTTCTGTGGCTGCTTTGTATCGTACTTCATTAGTTTTACAAAAGCATTCAGGAGAAACTGTGAAAGGCTTAATGGAAAAATTGGCAGAATTTCCCTTAGCTTTTCATCCTGGAACTAGTTGGCATTATAGCCTCAGTTACCATGTTTTAGCTTATCTCGTGGAACTATTCTCAGGTAAGCCTTTCGATGAATTTATCGCAAAAAAAATTAGTCAACCGTTGGGATTGCTAGACACAAGCTTTTATGTTCCTAAACATAAAGCGAGTCGTCTTGCGGTCACTTATACACACGATAAACAAGAGAAGCAATTGGGATGGGCTCTAAAAACTTCTCCAGTTGTGCTTAAAAGAGTGCAATCAGAAGAAGATTTTCTCAAACCGCCCTCACTTCTATCAGGAAGCGGAGGTTTAGTTTCGACCGCAACAGATTATTTGCGTTTTTGTCAGATGCTTCTAAACCGTGGAGAATTAGATGGTAACCGGATTTTAGGACGCAAAACGGTTGATTTGATGACGAGTCAGCATCTTCCGGCAGATCTTGCTCAGCATCATTTAGACGGTCCCTCAGAATATGCTCCTAGAGGTGTAGGCTATGGACTAGGCGTAGGTGTGACGCTTGATCCTGCTCAAGCGCAAGTATTGGGTTCAAAAGGAGACTATTTTTGGGGTGGAAAAACCGGTACCTACTTTTTGATAGATCCACAAGAGGAAATCATTGGAATTTTTCTTACACAAGTTGATGGCACTTCTCATCCTTATTCTTTTGCGAAAGATTTTCGCTCAACGCTGTATCAAGCTTTAAATTAATTCACTTTATGTAAAAGGACAAACGACCTTAAGAGATAGTTGCAAAACTATTCAGTTGTCCCTGATTTAATGAAGGCTATAAGGGAAGAAATCAATTTAATCTGTTCATGGGTAATGCGCGCAAGCGTTTGGAGCCCCCAAGCAACTTCGTTGCTAATATCAAAAAGTAACAGTGATCTTTTTAGTAGTTGGTCAAAGTATACTTAAAAAGACAGGTTTTATCTGTGCGGTAGCACTATCACTGCATTAGCCCAGACCGAGCGCGTTTAGCGCTCGTTCTGGGATTTAATGCACAACCTATTGCACTGCGGTTAGCAGTGCTACAAAGGCGCCGACTAGTTGCACTGCTGACCGCAGTGCTAATCAAATGGCATTATTTACCCAGAACGAGCGCTAAACGCGCTCGGTCTGGGCTAAT
>JASBUW010000105.1 GCA_030147755.1 Parachlamydiaceae bacterium | reverse complement strand
GTAAATAATGCCATTTGATTAGCACTGCGGTTAGCAGTGTTACAAGGGCGCCGAATAGTTGCACTGCTAACCGCAGTGCAATAGGTTGTATATTAAATCCCAGAACGAGCGCTAAACGCGCTCGGTCTGGGCTAATGCAGTGATAGTGCTGCCGCACAGATAAAACCAGTCTTTTTAAGTATACTTTGACCAACTACCAAGAAGGTCGCTGTTACTTTTTGATATTAGCAACGAAGTTGCTTGGGGGCTCCAAACGCTTCGCGTATTACAAAAAAATCATCTTAAAGATCCCATCGTGAAGCGCCTATTCTAAGCCACAGTAATAGAATCATCCAGATAAACATCTTGAATATAATTCAGCAGTTTAATTCCTTCTTGTAACGGCTTTTGAAAAGCTTTTCGTCCCGAAATCAATCCTGTTCCACCTGCTCGTTTGTTGATAATCGCCGTTTTTACGGCATCCACAAGATCATTTTTTCCTGATTCACCACCTGAATTAATTAAACCCACGCGGCCCATATAACAATTCGCGACTTGATAACGTGTCAAATCAATCGGATGATCTGTTGTCAACTGACTATAGACAAGCTCGCTTGTTTTGCCATAATTGAGTGCTTTATAGCCTCCATTATTGGTCGGCTGTTTTTGCTTAATGATATCCGCTTCAATAGTCACTCCCAAGTGATTCGCTTGTCCTGTTAAATCTGCGCTGACCGCATAATCGGTTCCATCTTTTTTGAAAGCAGAATTGCGCAAATAGCACCACAAAACAGTCGCCATTCCTAATTCATGCGCTCTTTCAAAGGCTAAACTAGTCTCTTGAATTTGGCGATGAGACTCTTCTGATCCAAAATAAATCGTGGCACCCACTGCAACAGCACCCATCTCCCATGCTTGATCCACTTGTCCAAAATAAATTTGATCATAGGTATTGGGATAAGAAAGGAGTTCGTTATGGTTCAATTTTACAATAAAAGGAATACGATGCGCATAACGACGTGCAACAGCTCCTAAAACACCTAGAGTGGAAGCGACGGCATTACAGCCTCCTTCAAGGGCAAGTTTCACGATATTTTCAGGATCAAAATAATCAGGATTAATGGCAAAACTAGCTCCGGCTGAATGCTCAATCCCTTGATCGACCGGTAAAATCGAGAGATAGCCTGTGCCGGCTAAACGTCCAAATTGATGAATTTGTGCCAAACTTCTTAAAACAGCAGGTTTGCGATCCGTTTGTGTGAAAATACGGTCAATAAAATCAGGACCTGGCAAATGCAATTTATCTTTTTTAATCGTTTGACAAGTATGCTCCAGTAAAGATTTTGCTTCATCGCCTAAAATTTTTTCCAGATTTTGTTTCATAAGTCATTTATCCTTGTAATTAAGAAGATGTTGATAAAAAATCTATTAAACTTTGACGTGTTTGATCAATTTGCGTATGCCAGATAGCCTGGAAACCTAATTGATGGCCAATTTCTGCTAAAAGCGGTCGATCATCAATATAAATCACTTCACGAGGATGAACCTGCGCTAAATCTAAAGTCAAGCGATAAATCTCTTCATCAGGCTTGCGCATGTGGACAAAAGCTGAACAAATAAAAATATCCACAAATTCTTTTAGGTGAAATTTTTGTATACGATACTCCATTAATTCGCGTCCTTCATTGCTGACAACGACTACTTTTAAACGATATTGATCTTTAACCTCGCGAATGAGATTAATCATATCAGGATAAGCTTGCGATTGTGCAAACATGAATTCCTTAAACGTTTCAATAGAAAAAGAACGAGGCTCATAAAACACAACACGATTCAAATAAACATCTAAACTGATTTTGCCAATTTCATATGTATCAAAAGTCAACGCATGTCGCGCTTCCATTTCCTTATAATCTAAATTAAAATGTTGAGCAGCACGCTCTCGCATATGGCGATCCCATCCATTTGTCAAGAACACGCCTCCCACATCTAAAAATAACGTTGTAAATGCCATTTTATATCTTTTCCCCTTGTTCGCTCAATAAATTAAAAATAACGGCAGCAGCTCCTACAATACCCGCTTCTTTCGCTAATTTTGCTTTTACAATTTCTAGCTTTTGAGTCGCTGCTTTTAAAGCTAAAGCGCGTACTCCCTGATTCACTTCTTCCACAAGTTCAGGCATGCCATCTATAAATCCCCCCCCTAAAATGATGCGTTGGGGATTAAATCCATTAATGATGCTGACTACCCCGGAAATTAACGCATTTTTTGCTTGCTCAAGGATTTGCTGAGCTAACGGATCTCCTTGACGATAAGCTTGTACCACAATCTTAGCAGTCATATTCTCCATTTGTTGTCCTGCCAATTCAAGTAAAAGACGATTTCCATTTTTTTTACCATTCGGTTCAATCACATCTCTAGCACGAGCAGCTATTCCCCAGCCTGCTGCATAGACTTCTAAACAACCGTGATTTCCACATGTACAGCGAGGACCATGAAAATCTACTGTCATATGTCCTATTTCCCCTAAAGTATTACTAGAACCTGTCAAAAGGCGCCCTCCGCTGACGACTCCTCCTCCAATACCTGTTCCAATAAATATACAAATTAAATCCTTACACCCTTGGCCTGCTCCATATAACCATTCTCCCCACGTAATCGCACGTACATCGTTTACAACACGTACCGGAAGATCTAAAGCGATCGCCATACGAGCTTGCAAAGGAACATTTTGCCATTTAAGATTGGGAGCAAATAAAACTTCTCCTGTTTCAGGATCAATTTGTCCCGCTACCCCTATACCAACTCCACGAATAGGAACATCAATTTGTTGCTGTAAATAACGGATACTCTCTAATATTTGCGCTTCAACGGCTGCCGACCCCTCTTTGACATGCGTATCTAAACGCTGGTGTAAGAGAATATTTCCTGTTTGATCAACAATTCCTAATTCAATCTTAGTGCCACCTAAGTCTACCCCTATTGCATATTGCAATGCTTGACCAGACATTTCTAACTCCCTCTATAAAGCTTATTAATTAAAAAATAAATTAACATATATAACTCTTTGATTTTTTTGCGTATGAGAATTTGCAATAAATGGAGAAATAAGTTAAAAATATTTTTAATACTAAACAAGGAGTTTGGCGATGGAATTATTACAAAATCAACGTAACTTGTTGTTATTTGAAGGGATTATATTTACCCTATTGGGATTTTTAGCAGTTGCATTACCCGGCATTTCTACTTTAAGTACAGAGCTATTTATTGGATGGCTGTTATTTTTCAGTGGATGCGTACAGCTCTATCGCACATTTAAAACACGGGGCGCAACCAGTTTTTGGGGATCATTTTTAATCAGTTTAGTGTATATTATTTTTGGACTCTTGCTTGTTTTTTATCCTGTTGCTGGAATTTTTTCTTTGACGATTATGTTGACCATTTTCTTTGTCTTAGAAGGAATAGCGAAGATCATTTTGGGATTGCAACTCCGTCCTTTTCGCAATTGGGGCTGGTTTCTATTGAATGGAGTGTTGGCTCTGGTGCTGGCTTACATCATTTGGTCAGGCTGGCCCGGTTCTGCTTTTTGGGTGATTGGATTGCTTGTAGGAATCAACATGATTTTCTTTGGAATCTCTTTAATTTTTCTAGCACTTTCAATTCCTAAATCCCCAACCCCAACCCCTTAATTTTTGTTTAATCAGGAGAAAATAATGAAATTTTTAACAGCGCTTCTTTTAGGCTGCGCATTTTTAAGTGCAGGCTCTGTTGTAGCACATGAACAGCCTAAATCATGTCATTGCAAAAATTGTAAATGCACACCAGAATCTCATTGTGGTTGCTATTCAGATAAAGGCTGTCATTGTACAGAAGGCTGCGAATGTGGCTCTACTAAGTGTGTCGCTCATATAGCAGAGTGAATTCAGGCCAAAGCAGGCTTTTAGCCTGCTTTTAGTTTAAAGTTTCTTAAGTAAAGATGATGTTTTAAATTGACAATTTTTAACAATTGTAATACAATATGTAATATCTAAGGAAATTTTTTATGAAAGCAAAAACTGTGACAGCACGTATAGATGAGCAAATGGATTTTCAAATTGAATATCTTAAGCGCCATCTTAAAGTACAAAGTACAACACAAATTTTAACAGAAGCAATTTCGACCCTTTACAGCTCTGTAAAGCAGAAAGAGATTCAAAAGTCCCCTTTTGATTTGCTTGAAGAATTTCAGATGATTGGTTGTCTTGAAGGAGAAGAAGATCTTTCCCAAACTTATAAAGAGAAGCTTTTCACTTCTTTACAAAAAAAACATCGACCTACTAAATCTAAAAGAAAAAAAACTCAATGATTCATAAAGAACTAATTATTGATACAGGTTTTTTTGTTGCTCTTTTCTTTAAAAACGACCAGTTCCATAAAAAAGCTTTGCAATTACGGAAGACTATTAATCACAGAAAATGGATTACAACTTGGCCTGTTTTGACTGAAGTTGGTCATCTTTTAATGGCTAGAGGTGCTAGCTTAGAAATTGTACGTCTTTTACAAATATATGAAGCTGGAGGGTTCGATATTTTTTGTCTTTCTATGAATCATATTTCTCAAATCACAAAAGCTCTTGAAAAATATAATAAGCTTCCCATGGATTTAGCGGATGCTTCCTTAGTCATTTTAGCTGAAGAATTAGGACATGGAGATATTGTTTCTACTGATGCGAGAGATTTTGAGATTTATAAATGGAAAAATCATAAACCCTTTAACAATCTATTTTATAACCAACTTTTGCAATAAAATAACTCATCCTAGGGTGTGTCCGAAAATTCATAATGCCCTAAATTTGCGATTATTTTCCTCTAGGTTGAATGATCAATTTGGGGGTAATATTGATTAATATTACCCCCAAATTGATCATTCAACCTAGAGGAAAAGAACGCTAATTTAGACCATTAGCAATTTCCGGACACGCCCTAAGCAAGTGGCAAACCCGATAATTTCCATGCTTCCATTCCCCCTCTCATATTCATCACATGAGGAAAACCCTGTTTTTTTAACAAAGAAGCCGCTAAAGAGGCGCGTATACCACTTCGACAAACGGAAACAATCATGCGATCTTTTGGTAATCCTTGGTAAGCCTTCTCCAATTGATTGAGCTCTAGGTGATGAGCTCCAGGAATATGTCCAGATTGCCACTCTGATAGTGTACGGACGTCCAATACATAAAAAGATTCAAATGGGGGTTGATGCTTACCCAGTTCTTCTGCCTCTAACATGGCAAATGAAGCAGTTTTGCCTGTAAGCTTCTCAGATGGAATTTCATCCAAAGGAATGATATGAATATCTTGATCAAACCCCATCAAACGCAATTGATCAATCGCATCAGCCACCATATGATTATTTTGCACAACAAGTCCTAAAGGCATGTTTTCTGGAAGCATCCAACCTGCCCAATGACAAAAGCTCGGAGAAAGAGGAATATTTAATGATCCGTCAAGATGCATAGACGCGAAGGATTCAGGATGCCGTACATCTAGCAAAAAGAGATCTTTCCACGTACAATTTGTTTCATTTTCTTCTTTAAACGTTTTCAAAGTACTGAGCAAAGCAGGCCCCTCCACATTTTTGACTTTAAGTCGACGAAAGTAAGGAGGCACAATAGGCAAATCTTTTTGGATTTCTTGTATCCAGACTTCTTCCGGTTCTTTTTTTAAATAAGGATTCAATAATCTTTCATAGCCTAGTGTTGATGACTCTCTTCCACTAAGAGATTTTCCACATAATGATCCAGCTCCATGCGCTGGCAAAATTTCTACAAAGTCAGGAAGCACAGCTAAGCGTTGAAATAAACTTTGATACAGCTGCTTAGATAAGGTTGAAAGAGCTTCTTGTCCCAAAAGATCAGGACGTCCCACACTGTCAACAAATAGAAGATCTCCTGTAAACGCAAACCAAGGTGTATCTGAACCACGTGTCAAATCATAGCACACCCACACCACATGTTCAGGTGTATGCCCTGGTGTATGCAAAGCTTCAAGACGTAGATTGCCCACAGTGAGTGAAGAGCCATCTTGTACCACTTGATCGGCATAATGCGGCACCCACTGGCTTCCTCCCATTCCCGAAGCATAAATGGTGGGTTTTTCATTTAATTGATGCTTCAATTCTCGTGATCCTGAAACAAAATCAGCATGCACATGGGTTTCCACAATATCGGTAATGGTTAATCCTTCTGCTTGTGCCTGCACAATATAAGGAGCCACATGTCTAATAGGATCGATGACAATGCAACGTTTTGTTTTGTCGTCTCCCAGCAAATAAGAATAAATGGCTAAGTGCGGAGTAAAAATGCGTTTAAAAAACATGATAAAGACTCACAATTATTTTTATTCAGGTGTATCATAGGTGATAATTTAAATGGAGCTGATAAACGGAAAATGATAAACTTAAATTAGCAATATGTCTCAACAGGAGTGCTTGAATCAGAATGAACCTAATGGACATAAAGCACATCGTGTACCCCAAATAATTGAAAACTGTTGTTAAAATAAAACTTTACTTGATGTCCATTAGGTCTATTAGGTCCACCAGGTCTAACAAAGGAATTCTTGATGTTAAATTATACTTGGAACGCCGTTACAACCACTCTATGGACAGCCATTACGACGCCACTTGTAGGTGCAGGAGGCTATGCGCTCGGCTATGGCTATGGTACTTTCTACAAAGTCAATGTTGACGTATCAGCTAAAACAGCTGCGATTGCTTGCATGGCATTTAATATTTTTGAAAATCTGACTTGGATTGTCACAGGTGGCCCAGAAATCAATAAAAATGGCTTTTTTACCTTCCGTTTGCTAGGTGATCTTATATTAGGTGGTGCTTGCGTGGAAGCTTACCGAAGATTAATCATCATTAATCAAATCGTTTTAGCTATCCTTGGTTTCGTGTTAGGAATAAAAATCTTAAGTGATCTCTTCATGTTAATGAAGTGATGAAAATTAAAATTATCTGAAATCAAATTAATTTGCTAAATTAAACAAATAAGCTATTATAATTCATTTTAACTAATTTTGGCGAATGTGATGATATGCTCTCTATCGTTTGCGCCTTAGCTTGCGAGGCGAGGCCATTAATTTCTCATTTTGGACTACGTTTAAATCCTCTATCTTCTTCTTTTTCCCTTTATGAGAGCGATGCTATTCGCCTGATTATTTCCGGTGTGGGCAAAATTCACACGGCAACAGCTATTGGCTATTTACATGGCTTTAAAGGCAATCTTGCTCATAGCGCTTGGCTCAATGTCGGTATCGCAGGTCATGCGACTCTTCCTTTAGGTACAGGCCTGCTTGCCCACCAAATCATTGATCAAGCCAGTCAACAACGGTACTATCCTACTTTTGTCATGGATCGACCTGTTTCGACCACAACCATTTGGACAGTGGATAAACCTGAGACAACATTTGCCACTGATGGAATCTATGAAATGGAAGCCTCTGCGTTTTGGGCGGCAGCGTCCCGTTTTTCTACAGCAGAACTCATTCATTGCTATAAAGTGATCTCTGATAACCGTACGCAATCTTTCACTGCTTTGAAACCACAACAAGTTGAAGAGTGGATCACGCTACAAATTCCCCACTTGGAGCACATCATCAATTCTTTGCAAACCTTAAGTCAACGCTTACAAGCTTTAGAGCTTCCCGAAGAAGAACTCATTCCTTTTTTAACGCGTTGGCATTTTACTATCACTCAACAACATACCCTAAAAAGACTTTTACAACGCTGGAAAGCTAGTTTTCCCTTGCATACACGAGAGCTATGGAATGATCAATTGCGTGCTTTTACTAAAAGCCGCCATGTTTTAAGCTACTTAGAAGAGATTTTAGGAACACATGTTTGAGTTGATTTATTTAGAAGAAAGCATCCGCTATCATACTCAAGCGCAAGCGATTTGCCAACGCTTTTCTGCTATCCCTCAAGTCATATGTGGACGCTATGGAGAAATTTTTAATCGACATGGACAAAATTTTCGTCTTCAAAAGCAACGTCCGTCTTTGATTTTAGCACGCAAATTTGATCATCATGTGTTGCCTACACCTGCAGGCTATGGAATTGGCGGCACACGCAATTTTTATTTCTCTCATATGCTCAATTGTATCTACGATTGCCGTTATTGTTTTCTGCAAGGCATGTATAATTCAGCTCATTATGTCGTTTTTGTGAATTTCGAAGATTTTGAGCAAGCGATTGAAGCTAAAATCGCAGAAGCTCCACAAGAAGAGACTTATTTTTTTTCAGGCTATGACTGCGATAGCTTAGCTTTAGAACCCATTACGCATTTCGTTGAGAAAATTCTCCCTACATTTCAACGTTTTCCACATGCTTATTTAGAGTTGCGTACGAAAAGCATTAACACAGCTTTTTTGTTAAAACAACCACCGCAATCTAATTGCATTGTGGCGTTTAGTTTGACTCCTCGCGTTATTTCAAACAGTTTAGAACACAAAACTCCACCGCTTCAGCGTCGTTTAAAAGCTCTGCAACAATTGCAAAAACAAGGCTGGCCGATTGGGCTGCGCTTTGATCCCGTGATCTATTGCGATAATTTTCAGGAACATTATCGCACTTTTTTTCAAGATGTATTTCAAGCGGTGGATCCTCTTCAGGTGCATTCTGTGAGTTTAGGTCCTTTTCGTTTACCCAAAGGGAACTATAAAAAAATGCAAAATCTTTATCCGGATGAAAAACTCTTTGCTTTAGGATTGCAAGAACGAGGCACAATGGTTTCCTATGAGCCTCAAATAGAAAAAGAGCTCATTAATTTTTGCAAACAAGAAATTTTGCGTTATATTCCCCTAAATCGTCTCTTTACCTGTGAGTTTTAGCATGACGACGTTACCCACCGTTTTAGTGACAGGTGCGAGTCGTGGCATTGGACAAGCCATTTGTCAGCATTTATTAAACACCAATCATCGCGTGATTGGGATCGCGCGACAACTGACGGATCCTTCTTTGCTGAATCATCCACACTTTGAATTTGTCTCACTCGATTTAGGTGATTTAGAAGTACTTCCCTCTGCTTTAAAATCTTTAGCCAAACAGTATTCCACTCTTTCGGCTATCATTTGTAATGCAGGTCAAGGACAATTCAAGCATTTAGAAGAATTCTCTTTTGATCAAATTCGCGATCTTATGCACCTTAATTTTTTATCGCATGTCTATCTTACCAAAGCTTTTCTCCCTCTTTTAAAGCAACAACCTAGAAGTGATTTGATCTTTATTGGCTCAGAAGCCGCTTTAGCAGGCAAACGACAAGGCAGCATTTATTGCGCCAGTAAATTTGCTCTTAGAGGGTTTACGCAAGCCTTACGAGAAGAGTGCGCTACTAGTTCTGTGCGCGTTTGTTTGATTAATCCCGGAATGGTGCAGACTTCTTTTTTTGATGATCTTTCTTTTTCACCCGGCATTGAATCCCACGAGCATTTACAACCGCATGACATCGCACAAGCGGTTCATTTGGTGTTGCAAGCACGTGAAGGGACTGTATTTGACGAAATTAATCTTTCTCCCCATAAAAAGCGGATTTGTTTTAAAAAGAAAGAAAACTTTTAGGATATCTTATTCAGGGTTAGCGCATTTTAATGGACAAAAGCACAAACGACACCAAGGACAATAAGGACCTTAAGGACAAAGTGGACTTGTGGACAAAAAATATTCATTCCTGTCCACAAGTCCACTTTGTCCTTAAGGTCCTTATTGTCCTTGGTGTCGTTTGTGCTTTTGTCCACTAAAATGCGCTAACCCTGGATATCTTAATAATAACATCTTTTACCTTAAAGGCAAGATTGCTAAACTATGAAAATATTTTATTTATTCAATTTTTTGGTAAGTTGTATGTTTACTACTGTCCATGCTTCTCCGCTTTCTTCTTCTAAACCATGGACGATAGATGCCATGCTACAAGTGAAAGAAATGGAAGAAGTGCACGTTTCTCCCAATGGCCAACACGTCTTTTATAAAGTGACACATGCCCTCATAGATAATTACGTAAGCGATTATCTTAAATCTTTGTATGTATCCGATACACAAGGACAATCCTTCGCCTTAAACAATGAGAAGTCATGTTCGGCGCCTCAATGGTCTCCAGATTCCAACCAGATTGCTTTTTTAATGGCAGATGATAGAGGTGTGCAACAAATTTGGTTATGGGATATCCAGCAAAATACCAAGCAGCAAATCACGCATTTTAAAACTTCGATTACCAGCTTGAAATGGTCTCCTTCTGGCAAAAAGATTGCCTTTACAGTTCGAGATGCCTCTGCAGAAGAAGAATACGCTAAACAAGCAAAAGATGATGCTTATGTCGTCGATGAAAATCTGAAAGTGAATCGTTTGTGGACGTTAGAATTGAATGGTCACCACACACAGCCGCAGTTATTGACACAAGGTGTAGAGTCTGTGACGATGCTCACGCCTTTTATAGGAGGAGGTGGATATGATTGGTCCCCGGATGAAAAAACGATATTATGCTCTTTATCGCCTTCTGCTAAAATCACGGGATGGCGCCAATGCTACCTAGCTAAAATTGATCTAGAAACAGGCGAAACACGTCCTTTTATTCAAACAGGTGCCGGAGAATTTCATCCTATTTATTCGCCTGATGGAAAATGGGTCGCTTTTATTGCCTCAGAAGGCTCCCCTAAATGGCCTTTACATTTTCGTGTTTACGTGGCGGATGCCAATGGTCAACACATGCGTGCATTAGCAGTCACTCCAGACGAATGGCCTGTCCGTTTACTCGGATGGTCACCGGATAGTCAACTGATTTACGTCACAGAATCACGCCGCACCTATAAAGCCATCACTGTCGTTCCTTTCAATGGCAAGCCCACCTATGACTTTACTCCTCCTCACACAAATTTTATCGAAGCGCATTTGAATAGTACCGGTACACATTTTGGTTTAAGTTTAGAAAGCTCTCAAATGCCAGCTGAAGCTTTTGTCACATCTACACAGCAATTTGAGCCTATTCGTATGTCAATAGTCAATCAACATGTAAAAGAATTTATCACCCCTTTTACAGAAGTGATTCAATGGACTTCAACCGACGGACTCACAATTGAAGGATTGCTCACATACCCCACAGATTACCAAGCAGGGCAATCTGTTCCTTTGGTTTTGATTATCCATGGAGGCCCTCTCTCGGCTTCACGGCAAGATTTCATTGGTAATCACAACACGCCTTATGGTCCCATTGCTGCTTTAGCTGCACAAGGCTTTGCAGTATTGCGCTGTAATTTTCGCGGATCAACAGGTTACGGCAAAAAATTTCGCCATGCCAATGTACAAGATTGGGGTGGAATGGATTATCAGGATATTCTCGCAGGCGTGGACCACGTCGTGAAAATGGGAGTGGCCGATCCTGATCGCCTGGTCGCCTCAGGATGGAGTTATGGAGGACATATGATGGCGTGGCTACTTGCACGTACGGATCGCTTTAAAGCCATCATCGCAGGAGCAGGGGTCTACAATTGTGCTAGCAAAGCCCCCAACTGTGATATTCCGGAATTTTATAACGATTATTTAGGAATTACGCAATTTCCTGCTTGGGACATCTATCATCGATTTTCCCCTTTATTTTACTTGAAAAAAGTCTCCACACCCACCTTGATTGAGCATGGCGAACAAGATAAACGTGTGCCAATCGGTCAAAGTTATGAGCTATATGAAACGCTCAAGAATTTGAGTTGTCCGGTAAAGATGGTCGTTTATCCCCGTACAGCGCATATCCCCAACGAACCCAAATTGATTCGCGATTTATTACATCGCCATATAGAGTTTTTCCAAGAGCATATTCCTCAACCTTCGCTTGTGGATTCAGGATAAGTTGTCGTATAAGTAAAAGACACTAGTCCCGCTTTAATGGGAAATGAATCTTTCCAATTCTGGGATCAAACGTTTTTCTAAAACAGTCGCTACTTGATTCCATGTATTACTTAACTGGGCAAGCATTTGCTCAGGATCCATCCCTTCAATAGAAACTTGCGTAAAGTTTAAGTCTGTCTGCAACAGTTTGTTGTCTTTAGATGAAATACTGAACCCTTCTTTCATATCTAAGAGATTAGGTAACTCACGTAAGAGCTCAGCCTTTAAAATCATGTCATGCAAAGGAGACACAGAAGGTTTCTCAAATGGGTAACGGCTAAAGTTATGAGCAAAACGGAATAACGAAGTAAATAGCAGTTTTTCTTTTTCAGTATAAGGTACTGACCACTGAATTGCTTCATATAACGTATCCAATTGGTGACTGCTTGTCTCAATCCCTCTTTGCAAAGTATAAATAGCGTGCATAACACGTTCCATCAAAGCATTTTGCCAAAAACACGCTTCTCGCATATAGAAACTTAATGCATTTAAAGGCAATGGACGATTTAATATTTCAAATACACATGTTAAAACCTCTATGTCTTGCTTCGCTTGATTAATCATCGATGAAACGGGATGGGAGGGTGGCAAATGAAGATTTTCTAAGAAACAATCTAACTTATTATTAAGTGTACGAAGTGTTTTTAAAGACATCTTAGACTTTATTTGTAACGATATCTCTTGATTTTTGCTGGGAATTCTCAAATTACCCACATATTCTTTTATTTCAAGCTCTGGTAACGGCAAGCCTCTCACAACTTTCAACACAGTATCAGAATAGTGCTTTATTGAAGGGAGTACTTGAACTGTTTTAGATGGATCAAAAAGATCACGAAGCTCTAAAAGCAGAGGAGGAATAAATTGCGAGTTTTTAGAATAACGTTGCCAAGAATTTAACTGATCATGCGTCGAATAAATCCAATTATTGCCTAAATGCAGTCGCTTTAAAATAAAAGTGGATTCTTCAGTACAAGCAATATCGATTCCTTCAGTAAGGACTTTTAAATCATGTAAAGAACAAGCCTCATTTTGATCTTCATGATGTAATAGTCTCTGAGTTCTTAGCCCTTGCTCAATTGCATAATACCCCGCTTTCAACTGCATCAAGGCTAAAGCAGGTTTATCTACATGGGGATGATCTCTTAGGATAACAAGAAGATCATCTAGATGCATTTTGGCTTGTCTTGCGGCAATGCGCACAAAATGTTTATTTGGTTGCTTGAGAGAGACAACCAATTGTCCAAGTAACTGACTAAATTTCATTTCTTCCGCGAAAAGAGGCGGGGAAACTAAAGAGGTTTGGCTTGCTTGATTTGTTTTAGGACCTCTTTTTACGCTGCTAAGAGATCCAGTTGTCTGCTTTGAGATTGGCTGCGGAGGCTTTGCTTTTTGAGGCGAAGAAGCCGGCTTTTTTTCTGTTCTCTTAGACGGTTGAGGTTTGTTTTTTCCCTTAGCCTTAGTGCTTTTAGACCCTTCGATATATGCCCACAAGGCATCTAAATCTTCTTTTACTTCAGCTTGCTTTTGTTTTTCTGCTTGAGCATTCCCTGTTTGATAGAGCCCAGGTAAGATTTCTTCACGAAATTCTTTTTTCTTGGATTTAAATTCATACCAAGTATGCAAAGCACGCGCTACTCCATAGAGAGTATTAAATGTGCTATCTAAGAATGTATCAAACAACATATGCGCTTCATTATGTGCTCTAAAATAGGAATAAGTAGAGAGCACATCCCCAAAGTTAAACTTCAAATTAGGATCTATTAGACTATCTTTAATATATTTCTTCAAGGTTAAGCTATCTAAATCAGTGACTTGCGTTATTCTTTCTGCGACTAACTCTTCTCTCATAAAATAATAGAGATTTTCGACTTCCTTAATGTTTTGATAAGGAACAAGTCCTCCAAATCTAGCTTCACTTTTAGTAAAATGTTTAAGTGTTCGTTTTAATTTTATTAGTAAAGGCATCACTTTAGATATATCTGTAATATCTTTTAATAAAACAAATTGAAGTTGAGGAAGAAATTCTCTTTTGAAATTTACAAGCGCTTCTATAGTTGTGCGAGATTCATTAATATATATTCCTCTTAACCAAGGAAGACTGATGCTACCTAGTTTATCGATAGCTGTATCGATAACCCAGTCCGCATCTTTTTGTATTTGGAAAACAAGTTTTTCGTAGATCTCTTCTAAATGTTTAACAGAAACTTCTAATTTATAACTTATTCCAGGATTAAAATTTTGTTTACTATCATAAATATTTCCAAACTCAATATCAAATAAATTTGGATTAGAAAGAAAACGATCAAAAATCTTTAAAATTTGCTTTAATTCTTCTGCTTGTAGAGGATCTAATGCCTCCAATTTCTGAATCACATAATGCAAAGTAGCTAGCATCTCTTGGGACAGTTCACTTCCTTCTTCATAACGTAAAGCAGCCATATGGCTTCGAAATTCATGCCATTTTGCTTCAATTTCCTCCTTATCTTCAGGGTAATTTAATAAAAGCAAATTGATTTTCTCTTCCAATACGAAAATCAGATACAAAAACGGTTTTGTAATACACCCTAATGGACGAATATGCTCTTTTACTTTTGCAAAAGACTCTCGAACAGTCACCATTTCTTTTAATAAACTGGCAAGTCTTTGCCCTGCTAATTTACGAATTTCTTTTGTGGATAAGCTAGCATGAGCGGGCTCAAGCATAATCCTACTTATAATCCATCCTTCAAGATTTTTTTGTTTAACTGTAAGAAGCGCATTATAAAGCGTTTGTGATGCTTGTAAAGGTTGCATATTCTCTCTAATTTAATTTGATAAATTTACTAATATTTTTTCTAATATAAGAGGAAAATAACACTTAATTATTAAAAACAATTAACATAAAATAGATTTTATACCAAGATCTTAAATAAATCAACAAACGAATTATATATCGAGTAACTACTCAGAGTATCGCTAAAGTTTTAACACAAAGGTACAAAGGCACGGAGAATAGCAAGAAAAATAAGGGAATCTTGCTACTCTCCGTGCCTTTGTACCTTTGTGGTAAAACTTTAGCAACACTCTGAGTAGTTAATTTTTCAAATCAAATTACAACTGGCTGAGTAGTTACTATATCGATATTTTTTAATAAATTATTTTTGAATGTACTTGAGATATAGGAGACAGTCCTGACCCCTAATGGCGAGAAAATGACTTTCCAATTCAAGAGTTGATTTTAAGGCTCGTGTCCGGCCCCTCTTTCTTCGCCGAGATTGCGGTGACGCATGCGATTTTCACTTTCGCCTATATCTAACTCCTCGTCACTCTCCATCTCATACTCGCTTAATTCTTCGCCCGATTCCCCTTTTTCTTGATAAGGCATTTTGTCGAAAGGAAAATGAGGAGGCTGTTCATCTTTCTTGTGTCTAGACATCAGTGACCTTCCTTTTTAAGGTTAAACTTGAACCGTTTGTTCTTCTCTACACCTTGCAAAAAACTCTTTTGTTTTGCATATAGGAGCTTGCACCACAGTTCCTACAGTGAACCGATAGATGGAGCAATTATCTTGCTCTTCGAGCTCTTTTTCGAGATCTGGCTCTCGCTGAAAATAAGGTTGCAATTCTTCCGGAATTTCATGCGACGATAAAAATTGTCTTAGACAAAATCGTGCGCCCGGTTTTGCTGTACGCACAATATTTTGCAAGAGGCTCACAAAATGAGGATAGCTAATATAAGAAGCCACATCAGATAAAGAAAAAGCGTCAAAAGTTTTTGGTGGTGTCTCTTGTAGATACTCTACAACATCTTGTGTATGTACTTCAAGATGCGAAAGACGCGGTTTAATAACCTCAATACCCTCTTCCATCAAATAAGGAGAAAAAGCATCCGGCAACACTTCTCCTCTAAATATCAGAGACAACAACAGATTTTTTTTCGCCAACTCACGTTCTAAACTGGCTGTAAGCCGTTCGTAGACATAGAGACCCGGATTAATTGTTGTCCCTACGTTAGCCAATCCCGGATCTTCCAAGACAAAACGTGAAAACAAAGGATTATTTAACACAAATTTCAACACATGCCGCCAAGCAGCATTATCCCACTCTTCTTGCATAAATTTTCGTTGCTCAAGCAAATCATCCATCGCAAATAGACGCTTCACTTTTTTTCGACGCACCACAGCTAAACAAGAAGCCACTAATTTTGTCACACGTTCAATGACACCTTGATAAAGAATTCCCTTTTCAATCATTTTGGAACGCGTTAACCAAAATTTAGCTACTTCTTGATCCATTTTAGGCACAAGCTGATGCAAGACTTGATGCCTTTTGAGTTTAGATTCAGGTGCGGCTCCTAAGAATGCCAAATAATGTGCATAGTCTAAATGACGCATGGCTGTCATTTTGAGCTGCAACAAATAGTTTTGAATAGGATTTGCATCGATACAATGGATCTTTTGACACTCGCTCATCAATAAATTCAAAGGGCGGTCTCCACTGGCTGTGATACAGAGCACATGGTCTTGCGGTTGAATACGCAATGCCTGTTGCTCTGTACGCCAATCTTCGTTACCAAAGCTGTAGTTTAAGCGAGAAGAAAATTTCGTCATCTCATTCCTTATAAAAGAATTTCATTCTTACATGTTATAGCGGTTGGGATCATTTTGACGTGGAATATTATCAATTAAAATATCCACAAAATCTTTCCAACGCTCTTGTTGAAGAGGAGGTAAAATCAGGTCAGCATCAATTCCCACAACCTTAGCAAAATCACGAATGTGCTCTTCCTTGACATTTTGACGCGCTGACTCATCTGTCAAACTTCTCGTGATTCCTCCCAGAAATCCATCCCAAATCCACCCTCCGCGATCACGAATCGCATGTGCTCCCGCTTTCATTTCTTCATCGGTAAAAATAATCATCACAAAACGTAGAGGATGAAGATGCTCTAGCTTATCTCCCACTTTTTTGATAGAAGATCGGGAAGTCCCAATACTCAACAAAGAATCACGCGCCAGTGTATTGACGATGTAAGCTAAATTTTTCTTATCTTCCTTAGTAATGGGCACATCATAATCACGAAAAGCCTTTTTAGCTCTCACACTCATCTTAGCCGGAGAAACTGACCAATCCCAATTCATTTCAGTGCGAGTAGCACTCTCAGCTGTAACAGGTTCAGATTGACAATAAGATTCTATCCACGCCATCACATCTAAAAATGAATCGGTCGCTTGAATATCTATTTCTATTTTTTCTCCCACAGAGTTGACAACCTGTAAGGGCTTAGCGGAAATAGAGGATGGAGGAATACTTCCCCATACTAACAAGCATCCTATGAGAACCTGTCCTGCTCTTTGCATAATTCTTTCTCCTTAATACTAGCTGTTAAGCAATAAATTTAGTCTTGTCAAGATGTTTTTGTAAGTTACTAAAAATGAGTCTACTCAATTATTTTGTTGTCAACATGTCAGTTAAAGCAAGGGAAAACCTATATAGAATGCGAGAGAATGAATCAAGCATAATTTATATGGGATCAAAATAAATAAAGTATTTTGAAAGTAGCTCCGTAGAAATTAAACTTGGTTTCTAGAAAATCAAAAGGAAAATTGGCGCGATGCCCATAAGGACGATACTCATAAAAGGGCACTAGAGTCGCCGCTAAACGCGCGCAATTCCAGTTGAAAAAATAAGTGACGGGTAATTCAACACGATATTGCAATTTTTCTTCAAAATGTATGGAATGATCCTCAAATTTTGGATCATGAGAAATGCGTTGCTCACTCTCTACCAGCACACGCATTTTAAAATTGACGCCTATTGCCCAACAAGGAGTCACAAAAAGTTGAGAAAGAAAGCCAATCGGAACATAACCAAAACGCGTGTCAAAATGAAGTTCTAAGGGTGAAGGATGCCGATAATGATTATTTTCCCAAAAGTATCCTAATCCAAAGAAAGGAGTAAAAGAGGCGCAACGCCATGTTTTGCTTTGAAATGTATAACCGAATCGCCCTTCAATATTGGCGTCTTCCAACTCAGATTTTAAATGGTTTTCTCCCACATGTCCTTTAATGGTTCCCTTAGCCCATAATCCATCCGCTCCCCAATAAAACTTGTAGCGTTTCACATAGTCATAGCTCACCCTCACCCCATAAAGCATTCCCTCTTGCTTAGCGCCTCCCTCTTTCGTACGCTTTGCATAATAGATTTCAGGTCCTATCCCTGCTGCAAGAGCGTATGTTTTGCAACACTCTTGAGCAATCAAAAAGGGATGACTCCATAATCCGGCCAATACCAATAGAAAAACACTCATTTTCCCAGTCAGATTTAATTTCATAAATGAACTCCTAGGCGAATATTCTGTCGAAATCAGCAGTCTTCAGAAGTTTTTATTAATTGTCAATAATAGCTCTCTTCAATTTTATAAATGGCTAAATTTTTGTAGCGTAGACTTTAGTCTGTGCTACAGCTTTGCATATATTAATATTTTTTTGAATTAAAATTGCTATTAATTTATCACTTGATTTTTAATTTTAATTAATATATGGTCTTATTAATTACAAACATTAAACAATAGAAAAATTATGCTTGATTGTTTCACTTTCCCTTCCCTTAATTATGATAATTTAGCTTATTTCACGGTTAAGTGGACACCGCGTTTAGTAGTGGGCGGATTAGCCGGCTTTTATAGCTTAGGTGTGGCGTATGATTTGGGGGTGATGGCAGCTATTGATCGCGTTGCGATCAAGATTTTAAAGCATCATGTGGGGTATATGGGCCTGGGTGCGATGATGCCTACTGTGCAGTGGTATGCGGCTTGGGGAGTGCGCATGACAGCCGCTATTGGAGCCGCTCTTCTTTACGATGTTCTGGAAAGGATTGTTAAAGTTGTTTTAGCTTACTTTCGTCCACCCGAACCGGAGAAACCCCTACAAGTCGCACCAGAGGCGCGTGTTCTTCAACCAGCTCCTATACAACGCGAACAAATTTTTCAGCACAACAAGCACGAAGAGGCCACAAAATGATCGTTGACAAATGGCAATATCAGGATTTAGATGTCATTGAAGTGGAAACAAAATTGCGTCAAAAACATGACAAGGTCAATCTTCTGCAAAAAATCAAACATTGGATTCAAAGTATATTTAATGAACTACTCTTCTTCTTCCACCTGATTCCTACCCGTTTAGGTTTTCACAACTTTAAATATCATCGCTGTGAAGATCCCATTACTTGGAAAACGCAAAGTCAAGGATTATACGTGCTGGTACATGGTCTACGAGGCCATCCTTCTATTTGGAATTCACATGTCAAGGAATTACAAGAAAATCCTGATTTAGATATATTTGTTCCCTATGTCTATAAGCAAGGTTGCTGTCCGCTAGAAGAGGCAGGGACTCCTATTCTCAATCAAATTTTAACTTATCATAAGCAGCATCCAGGCAAGCGTATTTGTTTGTTAGGCGTTTCCAACGGTAGCCGTATTGTGACTTGGCTAGAAAAAGAATTACGCAAAGAAGCACAAGGAACAGCAGTTAAAGTTTCGACAATAGCCGGCATCCATTTTGGTTCTTCTTGGGTCAATCATTTAGAAAAATTTGGCGCTGCTCGTTTGATATTGCCGCACGAATCGCGTCACGAATTAGCTTTTGGTAGTGATAAAGCACGCGAACTTTTAGAAGAAGTCCTTCAGCCATGCCCGGAAGACACAGAGCGAGATTACGATTTTTTTGCGACAACAGAAGATTTTGTTGTTCCCCATTTAAATTCTGCACTGCCTTATTTAAATGGTAAACATCGCCATTTTGTCGTCCATGGCCATGGACATAATAGCATTGTACGAGCCGTTTGCAAACAACAACTAGAACGCTGTCAAGAATGGATTAGTTCTGCAGCAGCAGCTTAAAAACAAAAACAGACAGGCTGAACAAGTCAGCCTGTCTGCTTAACAATGAAAAACACCGCGCTTAGCGAGGTGCTTCTGCGCAACAATCAGGTGTGCATGTTGGCTGGCAAGTATGTTTGTAATAATACTTTGGAACATATCGGCAGCAACGCTCACAAGTATACTTTGGCACATAGTGACATGTGCATGTGTAGTAGTATTGTGGAACATAACGGCAGCATGTTTGGCAGTAGTATTGTGGAACATAACGGCAGCACTGCTTTTGGTAGTACTGTGGCACTTGGCGGCAGCACTTTTTATAGCAGTATTTTGGGCAGTAGTTGCAATGCCATTTGTTATAATAGCATGGCTCATAACGGCAATATAAGCAATAGCAGTCATTCATTGGACGTTCTGGAGGACATGCTGGTTGATCACAGTTTCCACCATCTCCACCACCAAATTGTTGGCCGCCATCAAATTGTTGGTTACCATCAAATTGTTGTTGTTGAGGTCCGCCATCATATGATTGTTGATCATAAGGCTGAGCATAAGAATAAGACACCATTAAAGTACACAATAACGAGAAGAAAAATCCTGTTTTCTTCATATTCAACCTCCTTTGATAAGTTGAAACACTTAAGTTGAAGACGTAAGCTTTAGGCTTTATCGCCCTCTACTTGTTTAAGGACTTTACTTTGTCTATCCCTCGCCGGGCGATGCTAACAAACAAAGGAACCTTTTAATCACAATCTGAATTTTTTCTGAATTTTTATCAAAAAAAATTTTAACTTGTCGCAAAAAAACTTACATTAACTCTGCAGAAATCGACAGAATTTGAAAGTCAGAAAAATAGCAAAACGGACATTTTTTAAGAAATTTTTTAAAAAAAACAATTGATTTACAATCTTAATAACTGATAATCAATTCAATAGATTCATAATTTTTTCTATACTTTACATTTAGGAGAGAAAAATGTGGAATCCGGAGTCTTACACAACAGCTGCTCTACTCTTACCTCGTCTACTAGGCTTTATTTACTTTTGTGCAATTGGAGCTTTTCTCTTTCAAATACGCGGTTTATTAGGACATCAGGGAATTCTTCCCGTCCAAGACTTTTTGTATCAATTGAAAAAACGCTATCCCTATAAACGTTTTTTTTATGTGCCTAGTCTTTTTTGGTTGAATGCAAGCAATGCAGCCTTAATGGGCGTTATCCTAGTAGGAACTATTCTTTCTATCGCTTTGATGGGAGGATTTTATCCTTCCTTGTGTTTAGGCCTGCTGTTTATTCTTTACTTATCGCTTGTCGCAGTTGGACAAGAATTCTTAAGTTTTGGGTGGGAAAGCTTTCTACTTGAGATTACTTTTTATACGTTTTGGATGAGTTTGACTCCTGTTCCCAATGTGATGATGTGGATTTGCTTAAATTTCCTATTATTTCGCTTTCATATACAGGCAGGAGCCGTTAAATTACAAAGCCATGACCGCACGTGGAGAGATTTAACGGCTTTGTCCTTTCATTATCAAACTCAACCCTTACCTAATACAGAAGCGTGGTATGTCGCCAAATGGCCTATGAGTTTTCATAAAATGTCTACGCTTTTTATGTTTGCCGTTGAACTCATTGTCCCCTTTGGATTGTTATTTGGCGAGCAAATGCGAGCAGGAGTCGGTATTCTTTTGATAGCTTTACAAATTATCATTTGGTTGACAGGCAATCTCTCTTATCTCAATCACTTAACAGTAGCTTTTTGCGTAATCGCTTTTAGTAATACATATTTAGCATTCATGATGGCACCGCCTCCTGTTCATCCTTCCAACGCATGGTTGGAGGGCTTTTTAACTGTTTTAGGGACTGCATTACTCATGTTGCAAATGATAAGGCTATGGCATCACTTTTGGCCTGAACGTCATTTCGCTAAGTGCTTGCGTTATTTTGCACCCTTTCATTTAATTAATCCTTTTGGTTTGTTTGCCATTATGACAACTAAGCGTTATGAAATTGTCATTGAAGGCAGTATGGATGGCAAACATTGGCAAGAGTATTTATGCAAATATAAGCCTTCTGAGATTACACGTCGCCCTAGAAGAATTTCTCCTTATCAACCAAGATTAGACTGGCAAATGTGGTTTTTGCCATTTGATCACTTCGCCTCGCAAAGTTGGTTTCATCAATTTCTCTATCATATTCTTAAAGGCACACCAGTTGTCATGCAGCTTTTACGCTATAACCCTTTTCCAGATCAACCACCCAAATATGTGCGTGCGCTGATGTATGATTATCAGTTTAGTACTTACCAACAAAAGAAAGAAAAAGGTTGGTGGTGGCAGCGTTCTTTAGTCAGCGCTTATAGCCCTGTGATGACGCTTAAAGATAGTGAAGAGGAAGATTTATTTTAACAGAATGATTATTCCAAGGACAAACGACACAAACGACATCAAGGACCTTAAGGACAAAGTGGACAAAAGGACTTTTTATCTTTTGTTTACTTTGTCCTTAAGGTCCTTGATGTCGTTTGTGTCGTTTGTTCTTTATACACAAAACTAACGTTTAAAATGAGTAATATCAAAAGCTAAATCTTTTAGCGCATAACATAAACTTACATCACGTGCTGCTTCCAATACAGCTTGCGCAAAAGTCGCAACAAAAGCTTCTGGCTGAAACTGCTTCGCTTGATCCGACGCTAAAAATTTTCTGATATGTGCCATATATTCGTTGTATTGAGCTTCATCAATAGAATTCAATTTTTGATTAAGTTTCTTGGTATCTAAATTGCCATCAGCTGTTAAAAAATCTCGAAGATCAAGATAACATTCTTTTGGAATATACTTATCAATATTGGGAGGTCTTAAATAAATGACGATGTTTCTAGACTGAAAACCATGAAAAATCTTTTCCGTAATATAGTCGGGAACATCTCCTGTGTTTTCCGGACTAAAAACAAACAAATGAATGATTTAAAAACAAATCTCGTTTATAATAAAAACTACAAATTTATTTCAATCTAAATTGATTTCATAAAATTAAGTCATCGTCTGACGCAGGACAAAAGGCAGGATGCCTCCTTGAAGGTAATATTCCACTTCCAGAGGAGTATCTAGACGCGATAAGAGCGTGGTTGTTTGCACGCCTCCTTTACAATGAATCTCAAGTGTGACTTGTTGTTGGGGTTCAAGTTTATCTTCCACACCCACAAGCGAAAACTCTTCATCCCCAGTGATGCATAAGCTTTCCCAACTTTCTTCATTTTGAAATTGAAGAGGTAAAATGCCCATTCCAATTAAATTACTGCGATGAATGCGTTCAAAACTTTGGGCGACCACCACTTTAACACCTAAAAGCGCAGGACCCTTGGCTGCCCAATCACGCGAGCTGCCCATTCCATAATCTTTGCCAGCAAAAATAATGAGCGGTGTTTGACGTTGAGCATAGAACTGGCAAGCATCAAAAATTGTCATCAATTGCCCTTCAGGCATCAGTTTCGTATAGCCACCTTCTTTTCCCTCTGCCATTTTATTGCGAATACGCACATTAGCGAATGTTCCTCTCATCATCACTTCATGATTGCCACGACGACTGCCATAACTGTTAAAATCTTCTTCGGCAACACCTAAAGACAATAAATATTGTCCGGCAGGAGAAGAGGCTTTAAAGGCTCCTGCAGGAGAAATATGATCCGTTGTCACCGAATCGCCAAATAGAGCTAAAGGACGCATTTGACGCAAGATAGGACGCTGCGGTTTTTGTTCACTAAATCCATTAAAATAAGGAGGTTTTTGGATATAAGTACTAGCAGAATCCCATTGGTATTGCGCTCCGGTTGTTGTTTGAATCTCTTTCCATGTTGGATTATCCTCTAAAACATGCGCATAGCGTTTTTTAAACATACTAGGATCCAATCCCTCTCTTACCGTGCGTTCAATTTCTTCATTAGAGGGCCAAATATCACGCAAAAAGACGGGTAATCCCTCCTGGTTATAGCCCACAGGATCATGTTCTAGATTGATATTGACACGACCTGCCAAAGCAAAAGCCACCACTAGAGGAGGTGACATAAGAAAATTCGCTTTCACGGAACCATGAATGCGCGCTTCAAAATTGCGATTGCCGCTCAATACACTAGCGGTAATTAGATCGTGTTCTTTGATGGCTTCTTCCACGCGTTCATCAAGAGGACCGCTATTTCCAATGCAAGTCGTGCAGCCATAACCG
This sequence comes from Parachlamydiaceae bacterium, assembly GCA_030147755.1. Lineage (GTDB taxonomy): Bacteria > Chlamydiota > Chlamydiia > Chlamydiales > Parachlamydiaceae > JASBUW01. The sequence goes on along the minus strand of JASBUW010000105.1, from coordinate 15,755 downwards.
ACTAATTGAAATCCAAGCGCATTCAAATATTGCTGTAAGCCTGTTTTTTCTAGGTAATCAGTCACCACACGAGAACCTGGAGCCAAACTCGTTTTGATCATGGGATTGACCTTAAGCCCCTTCTCTAACGCCTTTTTAGCTAAAAGGCCTGCTGCAATCATGACATCCGGATTACTTGTATTCGTACAACTCGTAATGGCTGCAATTACCACAGAACCATGTGTAAGAATCGCATCACACGCTACGCTTTCTGAATAACCGGGTGTCGCCACCACTTTAGTGTAGGGGCGATTTGTCACCATTTCTTCTTCGCTCCACGTTGCTTTGGGTTTTCGCGACCCAATCTCCGGAACACCTCCACTTTCATGTGGCAATAAAGCAAAATGGCCGTTAGCATGAATGCAAACGCGCGGCATATGTTCTTCTTCTGCTTTGCCATATCCTCCTGCATTCGCAGGCGCAAGGAGCAATTCTTGAAAACGTATTTTAAGCTGAGAAAGATCTAATCGATCCTGTGGACGTTTAGGTCCTGAAACACTAGGACGAATAGAAGCTAAATCGAGTTCGAGTTCTTTGGTATAATCGACTTCTCCTTGTCGTGGAATACCAAACAATTGTTGAGCCACTAAATAATCGCGCACACATGCAATTGCTTCAGGATCACGTCCTGTCATTTCCATGTACTGCAACGTTTTTTCATCGACAGGGAAAAATCCCATAGTGGCGCCATATTCTGGCGCCATGTTTCCGATTGTGGCTCGGTCAGCCACTGTTAAACTGGAAGCTCCTTCTCCAAAAAATTCAATGAATTTACCTACCACTTTTTCTTGTCGTAGCAGCTCTGTAACGCGTAATGTTAAATCAGTTGCCGTGACTCCTTCTGCTAAACGGCCAGATAAATGTACACCGATGACTTCCGGAGTTTGCAAAGAAACGGGTTGTCCTAACATCGCAGCTTCTGCTTCGATCCCACCTACACCCCATCCTACCACGCCTAATCCATTAATCATCGTGGTGTGCGAATCCGTTCCCACAAGTGTATCAAGATATAAAAGAGTGGTATTGTCGATCTGTTTCGATGTCACAACCGTGGCAAGATGCTCTAGATTCACTTGATGCACAATTCCTATAGCAGGTGGAACCACTTTAAAAGTTTTAAAGGCTTCTTGACCCCATTTTAGAAAGGTATAACGCTCTAAATTACGCTCTAATTCTAATTTCATATTAAAAGAAAAGGCATCATTTGTGCGTGCACGATCCACTTGAACGGAGTGATCAATCACAAGATCGACGGGAACTTGGGGCTCAATTGTACTGGGATTGGCCCCTAAATCCGCCACGGCATCACGCATGGCAGCTAGATCGACTAAGAGAGGAACTCCCGTAAAGTCCTGCAGAATGACACGGGAAACAACAAAAGGTACATCCCCTTCTTGAGGATGCTGAGGATTCCACTGTGCGAGTTGAAGGACATCTTCTTTTTTGACGCGTTCTCCATCACAATTACGTAAAAGAGATTCTAAAATGATGCGGATAGAAATAGGAAGACGCCGTATACCAGCTAGTCCTTGTTCAGCTAAGGCAGGAAGAGAATAATAACTGCCCTGTTTAATGGAGCGCAAAGTTTGAAAAGGATCTGGCAAGGTTGACATGATGTCCTCCCAATAAGTTTTGAGTAACCACACTACTTGCGTGCTTACCCAAAACTTACAAAACCAGATCTTTTTTAAAAATCATTTTATCTAGTTAAATGAGAAAAGAACTCAAATTTAATAGATTCTCATTAGCGAGATAAGTTCAAAAAAGATTTTTACGATTTTACAACTCTTGAATCACCTATTTTACACAAATATTTATATCTTTTTAAACAATCATCCGGAACCCGAAGAAAGTCGCAAAGTTTCTGCTGTTTACAAATTTTTACCCATTGTTTTCCAAATTGCTTAACACCCTCTAACAAAAGTTGATCTTCTTCTGGAGTCCAACTGGGAACATTTCTACGCTCCTCTTTAATCACGACTTGAAATTCATTTTTAACCCCATCAACAGACAACTCAAGTGGTTGCCATACGAATTTTCTATGATTCACATGCAGTTGAACGGGCCCTGTGCTCTGCCAAAATTCTGTCTGCTTGTTTAATAGTAACCATTTACGTTCAAAACGACGATGACAAGCTTTATAACTAAATTTATGATTTAAATCACTAGATACACAAGCCCAATCTTTTTTACCCTTTTTATTTAGATTTGTTCTAAGGCTTGTTAATAATTTTTCATCGTCTGCTAGTGTCCATGTTTGATTTTTTGGTGAAATCTTTCTAATACATTTTTTCACCTGGATGTGCTTTTTTAGAGCATCTTTTTCGGTTTTTAAAGCCCTCTTTGTTTCTACAGGAGTTTCTCTAGCGACTTGTTCATTCGGGCTTTGCTCTAATATTTGCATGGGTATTTCTTGATATAATAATTTGTCTGCTGACGATACCTCAGTACCTGCCCACATAAATAAGGGTTGGCTAATTCTGGACATTTTTTCGTCTACCTCTACTTCTATCTCTAATTCCGTAGAAGGTATTGACTCTAAAAAATGGGTAGGATCAGCCTCAAACAATGTAGCATAAACTCCACTAAGCGTTAAGTTATGAAGAAATGAGTCCACTGTTGAATCCCCTGCTTCACTTTCCTCTTGTACCGTAGGAAAATAATCTTCAATTGATACACTATTCCTTAAACTAACATTCATAAAACCTCACAAATTAAAAATAAAATTATTAAACAAACAACACTCATTAATATATTTTATTTTGATTTATAAACGATAAATTCTATAAATGTTTTTGATTAAGAAATCATCTTACGCAAATTGAAGTTTGAACAATTCTAGCTAATCGCGGTAGCGATAAAAGTGGGTAGCCCCGCGTGAAGCCATACTTACACCCATAAGTCATAAGTTATTTATAACAAAAGATTTAATAGTTAAATTTATGCTAACAAAAATTTTAAACAACTTAAAACTGATACTTACTCACAACCTATATAAAAGTCACCCTTCCCACAATTTATGTGAATGGTTGTTCTGAACTTTTTTAAAATTTTTGTTAGCATAAATTTAACTATTAAATCTTTTGTCATAAACAACTTATGACTTATGGGTAATAGGATGAGTCCTCTTTCGCTTTCACGTATTGGTAAAGAGTTTTTTTGATAAAGCAAAAAAAAGGATTTATCTTCATCAATAAAGCGAATGTAATATATAAAATTCCTTTTCATTTAATTAAAAAGTTTTCTTTACCAATACGTGAAAGCGAAAGAGGACTTTCGCAATCCAAACGCTTCGCGTCATCATAATAAATTCATTTGGATAAGTTGCACATCGCGTTTAATTTTTAAAATTATATTGTCTTAGAAATTCCAGTCTCTTTATTAAAACGGGAATCGGACAAAATAGCTAATAAGCGCGGATCTCCTTTTTGCTTAAGAAGTTGAAATTTTACAGAACAACTAGGGCCATCATGTGATAATTGTTTTTTTGTAGAAATCCACCGCCAATGACAGCCAAATTCTTTGATACCCTCTATTAATAATTCTTCTTCTTTAGCGCTCCATTTAATGGTTTTTGCTCTTATAACAGGGGCTTTTATCCTATTTTCATCTGTTTTCTTTCTAGTCACTCTTTTTTGAATCAATCTTTTGCCTAATTTAGTCATATGTTGTGATGCAGCTGAATGATGGGCTTTAAAAACTTCTTCACCCCTACTGATTGAAGGGGAAGGAGCAATATTGACGGCTTGTACGATCGCGTTCTCTTTCTCATTAAATACCTCGCTGTTATGATTCACAGCTGATTGAAATATAGGTTGCACAAATTGACAAACCACTTCTTCAAGAGGTTGACTATCTACAATTGCACTCTCCTCTTGTAGGTTTCTTTCGAACTCTTCTCTTGTTTGCTGTATATGACTTCCCGGTACTATTTCATTATAAAGATATGAAATAAAGTTATTATATATTTCATCAATCTTGCCATCATTAAATATCATTTTTCTACCTCTAATTTAAAATAATTAAACATAATCTTAATTATTAATTATTATATTAATTTAATGTTAATTTATTGCAAAGAAAATAATATTAAAATATTAATTATATATTACACGATACAGTTAAATTAAAAAATATTTTTATAAAAAATTAACACTATATATGCTATAATTAAGATAGAAAAAATTGTACAGAGAGAATTATATGCTAAAAGAATTACATGGCAATTCTCTATCTACCTGTAATCCTAAAGTCGTTCAGCATGTCAATTTTTTTTCTCAACAACTCCTACATTATGGAAAAAACTCCCACAAAATCTTAGAGGCAGTTGAACAGTATCCCGAGGAAGTTCTTTTGCGTCTTTATGCAGCCATTTTTTATTTATATGAGCAAACAGTTGAATCCCAGCGGAAGGCTAAGCAACACTTAGATCAAGTTTTTCTTCTATTAGACCAGGCAAATGCCAGAGAAATCAGTTTATATGAAGCTGTTCACGCGTGGTGTCATCAACATTTTGCGGAGGCTTTAAAACATTTTGAAAGGCACTGCTATAAATGGCCGAAAGATTTGACGACTTTAAAAGTGACGGAGTTTCTTTTTTATTGTAAAGGGCAGAAATATGAAGCTAAGCGATTTGCGCGCTTAACCACTTACTGTTATCCAGCGCATCAACAAAACTCTGCGTTCTTAGCGATGCACTCTTTGGCTCTTGAATTAGTAGAAAAATATGAGGAAAGTTTTCAAACCGCCAGACGTGCTTTAGACTTAAATGAAGAAAATCCTTGGGCTCACCATGCCCTTTCTCAGTTATATATTCATCAAGGATTGATTCAGGAAGGGATCGCCATTTTAGAACATTATGCTCAAATGTGGAACGCTTTTAACCCTTTGATTGAATCTCATAATCGTTGGCTTTTGTCTCTCTTTTATCTCGAAAATTTAGATTTTGAAAAAGTCAAAAATCTTTATCAAAAAAGGCAACAAACACAATTAGTGAGAGAAGAAATTGACGCCATTGCTTTGCTGTGGCGCTTGGATCTTGAAGGTCAAGACTATCCAGACCTCTGGAAACAATTAGCACTTTCTATTGAGGATCAAGCGAATTTTGGCTGTATTCCCTTTTTAAGTATTCAGCTGTGTTATGCTCTCAAGCGTGGGCAAAGAGAAGACGCCCTGCAAGAGGCTTTAAGATCTATTGGGGAATTTGCTCATCAACAAACCAAAGAGGAGCGTTTTATTTGGCAAAAAGTGGGAATCCCTCTTCTCTATGCCTCTCTCGCTTACGCAGAAAAAAATTACGTGAAAGCGTTGAGTTATTTTGATCCTATTATGGATAAAATCACGTGTGTAGGAGGTAGCGACGCGCAAGTTGCCCTCTTTTACCAAACTTACTTCAAATGTTTGATTGGAGCCCAACGTTACGAAGAGGCACAAGCCTTCTTAATTAACAGGACCCAAGGTCGAGACTTGACAAAACTAGAGCGTAAATGGTTAAGTGAATGTCAAGAAGCTGCTTAAATCTTAGACATTTCTTAGCGAGAAAAAACTTATGCCCAAAGTGACTGTCAATGGAATCCAACTTTATTATGAACAACATGGAAAAGGAAAACCTCTCGTTTTAATTGCAGGATTTACCTGTGATACAACCTTTTGGGGCACCATTTTAGACGAACTTGCGCATCATTTTCAAGTCACCATTTTTGATAATCGCGGAGTAGGTCAAAGTGATTGTCCCGATCATCCTTATACAATTGAAATGATGGCCAACGATGCGCTAAGCCTTATGGATCACCTTAAACTAGATAAACCTTATCTTTTAGGGCATTCTATGGGTGGATCTATTGTCCAATTTCTCGCTGTGCATCATCCTCAACGCTTCGCGAAGATCGTGATTAGCAATTCTTTGATTAAATTAAAGCCCATAGGCATATGGGCGGAACGCTTTCTCTTGCTTTTACGCCAAGATCAAGCGCCTCCGCGTCGCATTATAGAAAGTGTATTGCCTTGGGTGTATTCGAATGATTTTTTAGCAAATGAGCCACAAGTGGAACAAGCCATCCAATTGCAGCTTCAGCATCCTCATCCCATCACGATCACAGGATTTAAGCATCAATTGCATGCTTTAACCACTTTTGATTCTAGCACGTGGTTTAATCAAATTAAAATTCCGACATTGGTGATTGGAAGTGACGAAGATCTTCTATGCCCCCAGGATTCTAATCGATTGGCTGAAGGCATCGTAGACGCCCAATCTTTTCATTTTCCGCGTATGGGTCACCTGCCGCATCTTGAGAAACCTGCTGAGTATAAGCGCGTGGTCCTCAACTTCTTGAAAGAATCAAACCCATAAGCTTCCTATTCTTTTCTCTGTGCTCTCTTTGTGTCTCTGTGGTTAATAAATAGATAACCACAGAGACACAGAGAACACAGAGAGAAAAAAATGATGGTGTCATTTTTATTCTGTTTTGACTTTGACAGAATTGCGGAATTCAGCTTGCGCCAGCTGCAGTTCAGCTAAATCGATTTCTCGCTCTAGCAAACTGAACATTTCGTCATCCACTTCATGATGCTCCCACATATGCAATAAACGTTTTCTTTGTGCCTTATAAATTTTTAAACGTGCTAATTCAAGAGAGGAAAAAGCTTTTGTTCCTAAGGTGTTAAAACTCAAAAAACGATAGCGAATTCTAAAATACGTCAATAAAGTAATATATTCTTCATCGCTCACGCGATTTTGATGATAGAGATGACGAATTTCTTCTTCTGCGCTAAGCACAAGCTTGCGACGTGCTTTGATAAATTTATGCTCTTTAAAGTCCGGACGAATTTTAAAAAAGCGCACCAAACTGGTGAGAGATAATCCAGGGATAACTAATGTCAAAATAATCACAATAAAAGTCAAAAAAATGACTAATTCCCGTCCGATTAAAGGCATTCCATTAGGAAGATGAAAGGGCAAGGAAAGAGCGGCTGCTAAAGAGACAATGCCTCGCATGCTCGCCCATCCAATAATGGTCGCCTCACGAAACACTTGCGAACGATGATACATAAAGTGCCTCTCTTGCTGCACTTTACTCAAATAGCTCATGCTCGTTTGAAAATAAACCCATAACATGCGTATTGCAATTAACGCTAAAGTAAAGAGCAATCCATAAGCAGAATAAAGCAGCAGCTGCCTGCTTTCTAATTGTCCCACAATATTGCGAATTTGTGCACCAATGAGAATAAATACATAGCAATTGATGAGAATCGCGACGACATACCAAGTGGCTCCTCCTATGACACGTGTTAAAGAGGAAAAATGTGTAATTAACATGCGCGCACCCACTAATCCATTGGCCACAACGGATAACACACCCGATACACCTAAGGTTTCTGCTAAGAGATATGCTGCATAAGGAACCGTAAAGGAATAGACAACAGCTAAAATAGGATCAAAAAATCGGCTAGCAATTTTATTAAAAATATAGCCTGTGATTATTCCAACAGCCAATCCACCTACTGTCACTTTAACAAATTCAACACTTGCATTCACAACCGAAAAGGAACTTGTTAATAAAGCCGCTAAAGCAATATGAAAAAGAACCAAGCTCGATGCATCATTCACTAAGCTTTCTCCCTCTAAAATAGTTATTACATGCGAATTAATGGCAAAGCGTCGCAAAACACTTGTGGCGGCAATGGCATCAGAAGGTGAAATAATGGCTCCAAAAATAAAAGCAAGTGCCCAAGGAAGCTCAGGAAATAACCACTTAAATAATGCTCCTATCACGAGAGTGCTAATCACCACTAACGCTAATGCTAAAGAGAAAATCAAAGTAAAATTAGCTTTAAACTCGCGGAAAGATATCGTAAAAGCCGCTTGATAAAGAATAGGAGGAAGAACAGTAATTAAGACAAGATTAGGATCAAAATCTACATTACTTAAACCTGGAAATAACCCGATTAAACTTCCTCCCAAAATGAGAGCAATGGGATAAGGAATCCGACTTTTTTGGGCCAATCCAGCACATAGAACGGCCAATGTCATGAGTAAGATAAGAATTTCTGGTTCGTTCATGGCATCTCATTTCATTTTTTTTAAGACACGCCTCACTGTAGAACGGCTTTCTTATCTTCGCAATGCCTTTTTCAAACGAATAAAAACTTTTATTATTTTATACAAGCGGGTTTCAAATTTTGAAACAAAATTAAAAATTGAATTTAAACTATTGTTTAAATTCAATTTTTAATTTTGTTTATCAAAATAAATTTACATCGTCTTAATAAATTATTAACTTAAAAATGCTACTATTATATCTAAATAATTTTTTTATATTTAGATATGCATAATAGTCAAATTTCATTTCCTACTTTTTCATGGCCGGTGCAAAGTGATTCTCTAAAAAGTGACTCTTCTATTCAGCAAGTACCTTGTTCAGGCGTTTTACCTAATTCTTACACTGTGAGCTATCCTATTTTACAATTGCAGGCAATTTTAAAAAAATCGTCAGATCTTTCGAATAAGTGTATTAAGAAAATTGTGGCTTATGTACAACAAGAGCTTCCTCTCTTAATGGCAGATGTTCAAAACACGCCAACAAACATTCATTTACGTCCATTAGATACGCGTTTAGCCATACCTGTGGAAATTAATAAAGAAGGCCAAATTTATCTTTCTTTAAAATCTTATAGTAAAGAAGTGGGGCGTGGAGCGTTCAGCTATGCTCGATTAGCGATTTTCCTCACTTCCTCTTCTTGTACTTTAGTTGTTCATTCACGCATGACCTTACAAAATAGTTTAAGAGCCTTTTTTGCAGCCAGTGAAGTCTGGATTTTAAATAAAATTAGAAAATTTCAAGAAACTCATCCTCACGCCAGGGGACTTCTACATTTCTATGGATCTACCACTTATTCATCGAGAGTTTCTTCAGAAGCACCTCTTTCCTCATCCAAAGATAATGCTTATAGCACAGATTTGGCATTAGAAGACAAGCAGAGGATCTATCCTAAACGGGTACTCTTTACTAAATTTTATCCGGCTGGTGACCTCAAAAGCAACTTAGAGAATTTAAATTTTTTTAATAAATTGAAAATCGCGCATGCGATTCTCTGTGGTTTATATCACTTGCATGTGGACCTCAAAATTTTTCATAGCGATCTAAAATTGGCAAACATTTTTCTGGGAGATGATGGACAAGCTGTCATTGGCGATTTCGGGTTTGCATGTGATTTGTCAGTAAAAGAAGATTGTTTTTTCAAAACAGGGGATTCTGCTTATATGGCGCCTGAAATCAAAGTAAAAATCAAAATGGGAGATCCTATTGATGAATCCATTTTGGCTTGCGATATTTATTCGATGGGGCTTTTATTGAACCAGCTTTTCCAACCCCTTACAGGAAATTTAAAGGTATTAATTGATCAGATGATGCATGCAGATCCCTTAAAAAGACCGGGCATTAAAGACGTCTTGCTTAAATTTAATGATATTCTTAAAGAAGTTCACCAGTTAGCTCAAACAGCTCAAAATAACAGCAATAGCCATCGATAATCAGCATAAGCATTCTCTATCTCCTCTCATTTTTCTCTCTGTGCTCTCTGTGTCCTCTGTGGTAATTTACTAAGATTTACCACAGAGGACACAGAGAGCACAGAGAGAAAAATGAGAGGAGATAGAGAATGCTTATGCTACATCGTTATCAACCAGGTTGTGCATCTGGTGGTGAATAAGGCTTGCCTGTTTTCATCGCTTCCCACAACTCATTTGAACATTTCACAGGCCACTCTCGCCAATTTTCGCGATAGCTAGAAAATTCATCGTCTTCTACCCATTGCAGAGTGCCTTTTCCTTGTTTTTCTATCTGATCAGGAAAACACATCCCTTCTAAGTGATCAATTTCATGCTGAAAAATGCGCGCGGTCATACCCGAAAATTCTTGTTCTACCTGATTTCCTTGCCGATCAAACGCTTTGATTTTAATGGTTTTCGGACGCAGTACAATACCTCTTAAACACTTATAAACCGAATAACACCCTTCTCTTCCTTCTTCTAATTCCGTGGATTTCCAGAGAATTTGAGGATTAATATACGCAGTCAATTGGCCTAATTCTTTGCGATCGCTATCCACACCGATATCGACTAAAATGATGCGTTTACTGATACCAATTTGTGGAGCAGCTAGTCCGACCATGACAGCTTTATCTGTATCTGTTCGTTCTCCTTTAGCAATCTCAAACATGCGGTCAATAATGGCTTGCGTTTGCTGCGACAGGATTTCATCCTCTGGGACTTCAACAGCTTGCTTCTTTAATAGAGGATCTGAAGGGACTAAAAAACAAGAAGACATAGAAGTTTCTACTCCAGTTAAATTGTAAAAGCCAAGAAGAGAGACACAAAGAAGCAAACACACCTTTTTCATCAAAGAATCTCCTAATAAAAAGTTGTAATTTATCTGCATTTTTGTCATGCAGTAAAAAGTATAAACGAGAAAAATTAAAAATAGCAAGAGGCCTAATAAAAGGTTTAAGAGCATGACATCTCAAATAGAAGAATACGAAGAATATATTCAAATTGGCCGAGCATTTGAAGCGCAAGGGCAACCAAGCCATGCCATGCTCATGTTTTATCAAGCGACACAACTTGATCCACATAATTTAAAGGGGTGGTCCCATTTAGCTGCTGCAGCGCGTACCATTCAATTCACGAATCCCAATGTCTTACTTAAAGAGGCCTTGGTCGATTGTTTAGCCAAACCTATTGGCAACCACCAAGACCTTGCGTTTGCCGGTATCAGTTTATTGAAGCTTTTACCAGACTTTCATGCTCTATTAAATTTGGAAGAAGAAGAGATCAAAAAATTACCTCCTGAGGCTTTTCAAGCGCTTAATGATCCTCTTTTTATGGCTTTATTAGAAAAAGTCATCCTTGGAGATGCATCCATTGAAAAACTTCTGACAACAATACGTCGTTTGTTATTAGAACAACCTGATCTATTTGAACCTTCCTTTGTGTATGCTTTAGCCATTCATTGTTTTCTCAATGAATATATTTACGCCATCACTGAATCAGAAAAAGCAAGCATAGAGAAGTTGAAAAAATCGGTTCAGTGGCATGCTTTAGATGAACAAGAAAGAAAACGCATCGCTCTTATCGCGTGCTATGAGTCCTTATATCAAATTGAAGAAGCAAAAAGTCTCGCTTCATTTTCTGCTGAACAAGATCCAAAATTTTCCAATTTGATCAGAATTCAACTTCAAGAGCCTCTCATTGAGCAACAACTCATGGAGCAAATTCCCACATTGACTACTATTCAAGATCACGTGTCTCAAAAAGTCCAACAACAGTACGAAGATAATCCTTATCCTCGTTGGATAAGCCTTAATCAACCTGACATCGTCGCCAAAACTTTTGAAATTTTTATCAAATATAAATTTCCTGAAACTCAACCCACTACGCTTATTCCTACTCCTCACATTTTAGTGGCGGGTTGCGGAACAGGTCAGCACGTGTTTAATACAGCGAATCAATTTCACACCTGTAAGGTGAAGGCCTTTGATCTTAGTCGTCGCAGTTTAGCATTTGCTTTGAGAAAAGCCAAAGAATTGAATTATCCGCAAATTGAATTTTTTCAAGCGGACATTTTAGAAATTGAAAAATTAGGTAAAAAATTTGATCTCATTGAAAGTGTAGGTGTCTTACATCATATGGAAGATGCTTTCAAAGGATGGAAAGCTTTAACTGAATTATTACGACCTGGTGGATGGATGTTGATTGGATTATACAGCATTGTAGGTCGACAAGATATTTTAGCAGCTAGAGAATGGATTAAACAAAAAGGCTTTACAGGAAATGTAGAAAGTATACGTCAATGCCGCCAGCAACTGTTACATGTGCAAGATGATTTGATTAAACCCGTGACATATAGTATAGATTTTTATGCTACCTCAGCTTGTCGCGATTTGCTATTTCACACGCATGAAACTCAGTTTACGCTATTAGAAATTGCGAAGATGATAGAAGATTTAAAATTAATATTCATGGGATTCGAATTCAAAGATTTGCAAATTAAGAAGCAATATCAAACGCGCTTTCCAGATGATCCTCAAGCACTTTCTCTGCAAAATTGGCATCAATTTGAACAAGAAAATCCACAAACTTTTATGGGAATGTATCAATTTTGGGTCAAAAAAGCAGAATAAAAAATTCATACATTAGGTTTGAATGAGTAGCCGATAATCAATATTGAGAGCTTCTGCTAACCTTTTAGCGACTTTTTCACCTACAGTACGCTTACCATTCTCTATTTTTGATATTTCATTTTGACTGACACCACTTCGTTTAGCAAGTTCTCTTTGAGACATCACTTCCCGATAGCGCATTCCTCGTAAAACTAAACCGGCTTTTTTGTATTTTTCGATTCTGTCTTTGGCTAACGTTTCCCATGCAACAGGTTCGTCATCATCTCTATCTGCATACTTATCTAAAAATGCTTCTAGTTTATCTATATTCTTAGGAGAAATATAGGATATTTTCTCAGATTTAGGAGTCACAATGATAATTTTATAATGATCTCGTTGTGAACTAATAGGGCGCATTTTCGTGTGAGCCGACATAAAATACCTCTATCGTTTTATCTTGTTCATTTACTACATTCCAGCAAGCTACATATGTAGGTTGCCCTTTTCTTAAATGACAATGGTAATAAAACTGCTTTTTATTCTCATGAATGATTCCATAATTAGGCCAATTTACTAGCATTGGTCCACATTGTTTCAAATCCAAAACTAAAGAGTCTATAACGTCAATAATAGACGGTTTTTCAATCCACAATGCTTCAATTTCTTATACTGTTTCTTAGCTTCTCTTGAAAGGTCAACTTTCCAACCAGAAGTCATCTCTATTCCTAATTAATATAGTACCACAAAATTTGCCATATGGCAAATAAAATAAAACTTTATTCAATTTCTTCAAACATAAATTAATTTAAATTTTTTATTATTACCTAACATACTTAACATTAGTGAAAAATTAAACGTTAAAAGCCTATTGCTATTTCAAGCAATAGGCTCTAGCTCAATTGTAGGAACATAGAAATTGTCATTTTATGTTCCCCCTACTTCAGCTAAATGTGTCTGAGGTGTTTCTGCTAATTCGAACACAACCTCTTTTCTTAAACGATAAATGCCTGCTAGGTTGATCATGAGCAAGAGCGCTCCTGCAACTCGCATCACCAGCAAAGCTTGCGTTTGATCGAAAAAACAAAAAAATAGCATCACGCCAATAGCATAGACCATATACCAAGAAGCTCCTCTAATGGGATGCAAATAACGCGCGCATTTGATACCAACAATGAGATAAGCAATCAAAGTGGTATATCCCAAAATAAAAATGAAAAAAGGCATCAAAGTGGCCATAAAAGGAAAATGCGGTGCCAGAGCTAATTGTACTAAAGGGGCTCCTTCACTACCCACAGGCGTTTGCCATAAACCTGTTACGAGAACCACACCAATGCTCAAGGTACAAATAAAATTGTCTAAGCAAACACCTAAAAAAGCCATCCTAGCCTGTCTTTCAGGATAAACTGTATGCGACTCGCTTTGAATGGTCGAATCATATCCAATCCCAATATCGGCTGCATAACTTGCGCCTGCCATCCCATTTTGAATGGCCAGCAACATCGTGCTTCCGACAAATCCTCCCACAGCTGCGTGACCGGTAAAAGCCGATTTTAAGACCAGCATGAACACAGCAGGTAATGAAGCGAAGTGATAACCAATCACCCATAAACACATACTGACATACGCCAACATAAATAAAGGCATAATCCAGCTACATACTTTTGCAACGCGCGGAACGCCTCCTATCACCGCATACAAGACTAAACCTAACAAACAAACAGCGATAAATAAACGATTCACATCTAACGCATAAGCCACTGTATCTACCACGACATTAAATTGATAAATTTCAGCTCCGTAAATACATAAGAGAATGCAAATCAACACTGAAATCCATTGCACTCCAAATGCTTTTTTGAGAAAAAACATAGGACCGCCATCATAGCTTTGTCGATCATTCAACACACGATGCTTGAGTCCTAAATAGATCTCAGCATATTTGATCAAAGTACCGGCAAATCCCGCAATCCAAACCCAAAATAACGCTCCGGGTCCTCCTAATTGAATAGCTGTGACAATTCCCACCACATTGCCTACCCCTAGCATACCTCCTACTGACGCAAAAAAGGCTTTTAAAGGATGTATCCCGCGATCTTGAGAGGAACGCTGAAATAACGATTGTCCAAACGTACGCACGATAGAGGGAAAGGCACGGATTTGAAACAAGCGCGTCGTCCACGTAAAATAAACACCTAAAAACATAATCAGGGTAAAACCAATATACCCCCAAAAAAAAGTATCTAAATACGCAAAAAAATTAAAAATATCAGTAAACATAAAAATTCCTATCAATTGCTAAAATTTAATAGAAATTAGCCATGAATAACTTGACCAAAGTAAATCATTATTTGAATTGAAAAATATGATTCAAGCTATAAAGCTAAATTCAAAACTATAAAACTGTAAAAAAGACAAATAAAAGGGGGATTTATTTTCGTTTAGAACAAACGAAAGATTTGCGTTTCAATAACGCAGAAGAAGAAATAAACAAATCTAAAGTAGACAATGCATTTATCTGACAATAGGGCCTAAAACGGGCAAGGTCCATGATAATTACTCCTTGTTAAAAAAATAAGTCAAAAGCTTATAATTGATTTTATATCAATATATTATTAAATAATCATTTTAATGTCAATAGTAATTTCAGGATAAAGATTCTTCTGCTAGGATGAAGTTTATCTAACAAGGAGAAGAAATCATGCTTAAATGGATATTAGGTGCGTTTTTAGCTGTCAGTGGAATGGTGTCGGCAGAAACTAAAATTTTAGTTTTTGCGGGAAGTACACGAGAAGATTCCATGAATAAAAAACTGGCACGTGCTGCAAGTGAAGTGGCGCAGCAAATGGGAGACTATAAAGTCACTTTGATTGACCTCAGAGAGTATCCTATTCCTCTTTATGATGGAGACGTTGAAGCTAAATATGGCATGCCGGAAAATGCAAAGAAGATTCGCCGTTTAATGTTACAAAGCGATGCGATTATCATTGCTTCTCCTGAATATAATGGATCTATTTCTGGCGCACTCAAAAACGTCATTGACTGGGCTTCTCGTAATGAAAATGGACAAGCCTCTAGAGATGCTTTTAAGGGCAAAAGATTTGCTATTATGACAGCTGCACCTAGTGGAGGAGCCAGTGGATTAAGTCACCTGCGTTCTATTATTCAAAGAATAGGTGGATGCGTTGTGAAGAAAGAAGTCTCGATCAAGAATGATCAAGGATTCAATGCCCAAGGTCAAATTGTAGATGCGGCTTTAAAAGGAGAGCTCAAAGAAGAAATTCAACAATTGTTTTCACAAATGCCGGAATGTCCTTGGCTTGCGAATTAAAAGAACATCGGCAACATAGGTAGTACGCGAAGCGTGTGGAGCCCCCAAGCAACGTCGTTGCTAATATCAAAAAGTAACAGCGACCTTCTTGGTAGTTGGTCAAAGTATACTTAAAAAGACTGGTTTTATCTGTGCGGTAGCACTATCACTGCATTAGCCCAGGGCGTGTCTTAAAATGATAGCGCCCTAGATTCGGAATTCTTTTGCCCTCAGTTGAACTTTCGGTTTGAGG